>JAZKXR010000007.1:0-368395 GCA_045611705.1 Alphaproteobacteria bacterium
GGCATTGTTGGTTTTTGTATTTGTTTTATTGTGTTCTTCGGTTGTTTTTGCCGGGGGCAGTATTTTTAAAAACAAACGTAAAGAACGTAATACAGATGGTGTTTATTCAATCGGTATGTACATTTGCGGATCATTACAATGTCCACCTGTCAAAATTGTTGAAGGTTCTTGTAAAGGTGTTGAAAACGCCTCTTTACATTGGGGCGTTTGCCTGTGTAATGAAGGTTACATTGAACAAAACGGAAAATGTGTTGTGGATAGAGGTGTTTCCTGCAATGAAATTGGTTCTTGTAATGCTGGTTATTTTTGTAATTTTGGTGGAACAAATACGCCCAATCAGTGTGAAAAAACAGCCTCGCAAAAAATAACATATAATGGTGTGACCTATTATGCAAATAAAAAGGAAAATTTTTCCAATTGGTGTCGTTCCACAAACGGGACAAACGATTGCCAATATGGATATTTGACATATTATGCAGCTTATGATTGGTGTTCAATGCAAGGTGCCCGTTTATTGAAAAAGGAAGAGCTTCCAACAAATGTAAATGAATGGTTGGTTGAATTGCCATGGGATGGAAACATGTCGGCTTATTGGTTAGATGACGGCCGTATTGCATCAAACGGTACCGTTCAAGATTTAGGCAACGCCACAGGTTGGCAGGGTGCCGGTGGTGTTGTTTGTGTAAAAGATGCCAAAGAACAAACAACGAACACATCAGGTGAGCCACGTTGGTTGGAAATTTCCGATTGCGAATGTGATACCGAAAATGGAGTTTCATTGGATCCATCGGATGAACTTTGTAATATCCAATGTTGCAAAAATAAAAACGGACAGGATGCTTATTATACAAAAGGTGTTTGTTGTAAGAATTTGGATGATTTGAAATGTGCTTGTGCGGCCCGATGCCCTGATGAAAATTGTCCCACGGGTGATGAAGCGTCTATTATGGATGATTATTGTCGGTCATATTATGCAGGTTTGATATAGGGGGATAGGATGAAAAAGACACTTTGTTTGACTGTTTTGATTTTGGCATCTGTATCTGCTTATGCTGATGAATGTACTGACCCGAAAGTATGTACTTTATGGGCCCATGAAATGTGTACGCTCAACCAAAAGTTTTTGGGTGAAGATGAATGTTTGAAATGCGGCTGTCCAAAGGATAAGGATGACAATCAAGGGACGGTAAGCACCAAAGACGACCAAACGGCATGTTGTTTTAATAACATGGCGTGGGACAGCTATGCTCAAATTTATAGAGAGGAAAATGTTGCAGTTTGTGGCTGTCCAAAGGATAAGGATGATAATCAGGGGGCGGTAACCACCCAAGACGGTCAAACGGCATGTTGTTTTAATAACAAGTCGTGGGACAAGTATGTGCAAGCTTATACTGAGGAAAATGCTAAGGTTTGTGGCTGTCCAAAGGATAAGGATGGTAATCAGGGGACGCCAATCACCAAAGAAGGCCAAACGGCATGTTGTTTTAATAACAAGTCGTGGGACAAGTATGTGCAAACTTATAGAGAGGAAAATGCTGAAGTTTGCGGCTGTCCAAAGGATAAGGATGGCAATCAGGGGACGTCAACCACCAAAGACGGTCAAACAGAATGTTGTTTTAATAACAAGGCGTGGTCCTTTGTGAATCAAACTTATAGCACGGAAAATGCTGAAGTTTGTGGTTGTCCAAAGGATAAGGATGATAATCAGGGGACGCCAACCACCAAAGACGGCAAAACAGTATGTTGTTTTAATAACATGGCGTGGGACAGTTATGATCAAACTTATAGAATGGAAAATGCTGCAGTTTGCGGTTGTCCAAAGGATGCGTATGACAATCAGGGGACACCAACCACCCAAGGCGGCCAAACAGCATGTTGTTTTAATAACAAGGCATGGTCCTTTTCCGATCAAAATTATAGCATGCAAAATGTTGCAGTTTGCGGTTGTCCAAAGGATAAGGATGATAATCAGGGGACGCTAACCACCCAAGACGGCCAAACAGCATGTTGTTTTAATAACAAGGCGTGGTACAGTTTTGATCAAACTTATAGCACGGAAAATGCTGCAGTTTGCGGTTGTCCAAAGGATAAGGATGATAATCAGGGGACGCTAACCACCAAAGACGGCCAAACGGCATGTTGTTTTAATAACAAGGCATGGTCCTTTTATGATCAAAATTATAGCATAGAAAATCCTAAGGTATGTGGCTGTCCCTCTGATTACACAGAAATGCCCGACAAAAGTTGTTGTAAAAACGAAAATGTTTATAATGATCCGAATACCAATGAAAAAAAATGTTGTGGTATAGGGCATCATCTATCGGAATATGTTGATATAAATAAGAACAGAAAAAAACAATGTTGTCCGAATGGGCAAGATGCTAGTTCTTATGGGAATTGTTGCAATACATCTGATTTAGAGTTAAACTGGCGTATAGAAAAAAAATACTGTAAATATTTTTTAGATGCAGGAGATATCAATAATAACATTTGTCCCATACCTGTTCCAGATAGTAATGGTAGAAAAAGATGTCTGACTGGTGCGAATAAAACTATATTTGAAGAAACTGGTGTTGTTTTGGGATGTTCAAATGAAGTCCCCGTTAATTGTCCTTCTAATCAAGTTGTTGTTGAACCACTCAGTTCATCCGAATGTTTCTGTGGCTGTTATAATAATGATCATTGCTTTGATTCGAACCGTGTTGGAATTAAACAACGCTGTCAGGCAGATTATACATGTGCTGTTCCAAAAAAACTCACATATAATAATATAACAGTTGTTTATGATAAATTTTCCGGCGGTGAAATAACTGAAGAAAAAATGAAAAAAATCCTAGAAGCTCTTAAAGAAAAATTAGCGTTAACAGCAGAAGATAGTGTAACCATTCATTTTAAAGCATGGCAGGGAGATTCAAGAATGCTTGGTGCTGGCGGATATTGCTATGGTGGTGATCATAAAAATATACATATTAATGCGGCATTGTGTGATGTGGCAAGTGATGGTAAAACCTTAACCTGTGAAGGAACAATTCTTCATGAAAATATTCATCGTATTGATAGGGTAAACGAACCTTTATGGGGACACTTTGAATCTGGTTTGTCTCGAGCATATGAATCTCTTATCACTGAAACACATGCCCAGGGTTTTGGTACTGTCAGCTATATAAATAATGCTCTAAAATTTTGTTATAAAAATTTAAATGGTAATGTATATAGTATAATGAGTACACAAATAAATGCAACAGAAGAAGAAAAAAATGACTGTAGGATCTTTACCAATAAGATAAATTCATATGGGAAAAGTGTTGATCATTATGTTAATCTTGGAAATGCCAAACTATATTTTTCTAACCCAAAATATTTTGATCCAGAAAATTGTTCAGGTTTAAGGGCTATAATTGAAAAGGAATTTTTGAATTCAGGATATGCGAAGAGGGGCTATATTGAAGATAAAATAAAAACATATGAAGAAATGGATGATGATTGGGATTATTTCCGTGACAAACTAGAAATTGCAAAAAGACTGGATAGGTTGGGCTATAGACATTCAGGAACAAAAAAAACGTTGACTGAATTGTTGATTGATCTGTATAATAAAGGTTCAAAAGTATGTATCTCGGGGCATGATTTTGTTAACCATCCCCAAATCAATATTGAAATATTAAAATCAAGGTTTTCTGAATTTGCAGAAATGAATGATTTTACAGTTGCTAATCAAAAATGTGTTTCGTGTTGGTCTGGCAAAGGAGCATTGGTATCTGAACAATGTTTTGAATGTCAAAAAAAATTAGAGTGTATAACGGACGAATTTAATACAAATTGTACGCCGATAGATTTCTTTAATAAATATATTGGAACAAGTGCTGTATCTCAGTTGTTTTACTAGGAGGATAAAATGAAAATAACAAAAAAAACGCTTTTAAAAACGTTGTTTATTTCGGCTTTGTCGGGAATTTCTGTTTTGGGTGGATGCCAAAAAAATCACCATGATGATGTTCCGCAAAAAGGGGGGGAACGTCTTTCCGCAGAAGAATTGAGGAAGATGGCTGAAGAAATTCGAAAATGGGAATCAAGAAATGTACAATATAATACCAAACAAAGGGATTAAATATGAAAACATCATCACGTATTGGTTTGTTGGCATTTGTTTCATCATTGGGATTAAGTTTATCGGCGTGGGCGGCATGGCAATGTTGTTCATTGGATTCGGTGGCATTGTGTGGAGATGTGTGTTGTAAAACTGAATGTGCCAGTGATGGTACCTGTCCCGATGATTCTTGTCCATCGGGCCAAGAAAAAGTATCCAATGGTGAATGCTGTGATTCCAATAAGGTTGCCGAATCCGGAAGTACAAAAACCTGTTGCGGTTCAAATGAAACAGTTGTTGGTGATCAATGCTGTGCTTCCGATAAAGTGGCCGGCTCTGATTCTTCCCAAACCTGTTGCGGTGAGGACGAAACAGTGGTTGATGATCAATGCTGTGCCTCCGATAAGGTTGCAGGCTCTGGCGATTCCCAAACCTGCTGTGGTGAGGACGAAACAGTGGTTGATGGCAAATGTCAAAAAGAAGATAATGAAGATGAGGACGAAGAAGATAATGTTTGTCCCGATGGGGGAACATTGGTTAAAGGAAATTGTTGTAGAGATGGTTTTCTTTATGATGATGAGAGCTATGGTTATGTTATACAAAGCTATAGTTCTTGTGGTGTTTGCCCAGAGGGTTCGTCACTTCTTTTTGACAGGTTCTGTTGCAAAGGACTGAAAGCTTGGAATGGAACAGAATGGAAAGAAGACACTAATGTTTGGGCGAATTGTTTCTGTGCGGGAAGAGAAGGATCAGTTGTTTATGATAGCAAATCAGGGGTATGTATGCAATGTTTATCCAATAAACCCTCGTGTACTTTTTCGGGGACTGTTCTTTCTGCCAGTAGTAATTGCAGTGCAGATGCACCTGCTGGTCTTTTGGAGGAATGTTGTAATCAGGTAGGGGGAATCATGTGTCATGGTAAGTGTTTGACGGAAGGCCGTCATGTGTGCTGTGATAAAGAACCTTATGTTAGATCGGCATCATTAGGATGTGATTAATAAATGAATAACAGTGAAAAATGCCCCTTGAATAAAAGGGGCGTTTTTATTTTTCCACGAATTTGATGGTCTTTTTTTATTAAATTGTCTTGGCGGGATATGTGTTTTTTGGGCGTGCGGATGACGAAAATGCGATATAATATAGCTATAACAAACGGAAAAAGAAAAGATTTTTATACGTCTTGGTATATTGAATTAAATGGGAATGCCTTGCCCGCTCCATACAGGAGTATGAGAGATGTACTTGATGCAGCTAAAGAATAAAAAAAAGCCCTGTAAATCAAGGCATAAAAATGGTGCCGACACTCGGATTCGAACCAAGGACCTACTGATTACAAATCAGTTGCTCTACCAGCTGAGCTATGTCGGCACGGTAGGGATTATATCCGATTTTTATTTAAAATGCAATCTTTTTTTAAAAAATTATGCGTTTTTATTTTTATCCCAGTTTAAATCAATGATTTTATTGATTTCCACACGCTTTAAACGATTGGTGTGACCGGCGGTGATTTGAATCATTTTTTTGGGGATTTTTAATTCATCCGATAAAAAATCAATCAAGGCTTGATTGGCCCGACCATCCACCGCCCGCTCTTTGACGGCAATTTTCCAATGGGTGTTATTCCATAATCCTTCCACGCCACAACGTTTGGCTCCGGGGCTCAGACGAATTTGTAAAACTGTTTTTTGGGTCATTTTCATCCTTTAAAAAAAGCTGTAAGGGTCAATGTCAATACGTACATCCACAGACGGTGGAATGACAGCACCATCCATCCACAAATGCAAATAGTTTTGAATATTGGTTTGCTTGTTGGTTTTGACCAATAAACGATAGCGATATTTACCCCGTAATTTTGAAATGGGTGCCACCACAGGACCCAAAACTTCTACACCGTCTTGTTGGGGGGCATGACGCACGATTTTTTGAACGGTTTGATAGGTTAGGGTTTGATTTTTTCCGCTGATAATCAAGCTGGCCAATTTTCCAAACGGTGGCATTTTCAGGATTTTTCGGCTGATCATTTCTTCGTTTAAAAAGGTGGAACGGTCGTTTTTTTGCAAGGCCTGAATAATTAAATTATCGGGATTATAGGATTGCAAAATAGCCAAGCCCTTTTTGCTGGCCCGTCCGGCACGCCCCATCACCTGTTGAATCAATTGAAAAGTTCTTTCGCCCGCCCGTAAATCACCGCCGGCCAATCCCATATCGGCATCAATCACGCCCACCAAAGTTAAATTGGCAAAGTGATGTCCTTTGGCCAAAATCTGAGTCCCGATTAAAATGTCAATTTCACCATCATCCATCTGTTTGATAATGGCTTCAAAATCTTTGGGATTTTTTAATGTTTCGGATGTAATTTGGGCAATTTTTGCATCAGGGAATAAAGAAATGGCTTCTTCGGCCACACGTTCCACCCCCGGACCACAGGCAACCAGATTTTCCGCCTGACAAACGGGGCATTTTTTCGGCACGGGCAAATGATAACCGCAATGATGACATTGCAGGTTTTTATCACCCTTATGTGTCACCAACCATGCCGAACAATGCGGACATTGTAAACGGTGTCCACAGTTGCGACACAACATTAAAGGTGCATAACCACGGCGGTTTAAAAACAATAAAGATTGTTCTTTTTTATCCAGTTTTTCTTTTAATGCATCTTGTAAATCTTTTGATATAAATTGAATGGGGCCTTTTTCCTTTTGACGCATATCCGTAATTTGAATATCGGGCAGGCACGCCCCCGCAAAACGTTCAGGTAAAACCAAGTGTAAATAATCGCCCTGATGGGTGTGAACATAGGTTTCCAAGCTGGGGGTCGCACTGGCCAAAATCAAAGGGCAATCGGCAATTTTTGCCCGCACAACGGCCATATCCCGTGCATGATATAAAACGCCTTCTTCTTGTTTAAAGGATGGATCATGTTCTTCGTCCACGATAATTAAACCCAAATCTGAAAAAGGTAGAAATAAAGCCGAACGGGCACCAACTACGACACGGGCTGAACCGTTTCTGACGGCTTCCCAAGTATCTCGTCTTTGTTTTGGGGTGAGTGATGAATGCCACAGGGCCGGTTTTTCGCCAAAGCGTTTTTCAAAACGATTTAACCAAGCGGCCGTTAGGATGATTTCGGGCAAAAGTACCAAAATCTGTTGATTTGTTTTTTCCAAAACATCAGCGGTTTTTTCAAAGTAAACTTCTGTTTTACCCGATCCTGTTACGCCATCCAACAGAGCAACCTGAAAATTTTGCATTTGACATAATTGACGCACGACTTTTTCCTGAGACGGTGAAAATTGAATTTGGTCATGATGCGGGTTAGGTGGCATAAAGATTAAAGGCTTTTTGCTAATCTTTCCCATTTCGGGATTTAATGCCATTTTTAAAACAGCCCCAACGGGCGTTAAGGTATAACCGGCTACCCAGTTGATAAAACGTATGGTTTGTTTGTTTAAGGGTGGTTCAGGCAAAACAGCATCAATTTTTTTTAATTTATCTTCGGGATAAGAATCATCCGGTTTTTTATCCCATACAACGCCCACCAATTTTTTGCGTCCGAATTGGGCGGATACAAAAGTCCCCGGTACCAGATTTTCATCCGATAAATAATCATAAGCCCCTAATGCCACGGGAAATAAAACAGACAGGCGTTGCATTTTTTTTAATTTTCCTTTAAACTGATTTTGTAAAGGATACACGAAATGACGACACAATTCAACCCTTTAAGTGAAACAACCGATAAAAATGTCCGAAAAATATTGAGCAATTGGTGCGAATATTTATCCGTTCAACGCAATTTATCGGACAAAACCGTTTCATCCTATATGGAAGATATGAAAGGGTTTTGTGATTTTTTATTTACATCTTTTTCGCAAGCGGTTGATGAAAAATTATTACGGGATTTAACCATAACGGATTTTCGTTCTTTTTTGGCTTGGCGTCATCAAAATCAGGCGGATCGTACAACGGTGGCCCGTGGTGTATCGGCGTTGAAAAACTTTTTTAAATATTTGATGCGTCAAAACATATTAAAAAATACAGCCATTATGTCGGTCAGGTCTGCCCGACCGCATCATCATTTGCCACATCCGATAACTTCCAATCAGGCTGAGGATTTTTTGAAAACGGCTTTTGAATTACATAAATATCCATGGTCAGGCTGGCGTGATAAAGCATTGTTTACGTTGATGTACGGTTGCGGTTTGCGTATTGCCGAGGCACTTTCTTTAAATGTGAAGGACGTTGTTCCGATGCCTGAGGTTTTGTGTATTCGGGGAAAAGGGAATAAGGAACGATTGGTACCCGTTTTACCAAGGGTTCAAAAAACATTACAGACGTATTTGGATCATCATCCTTATCCACGACCGGATTATCCGCTGTTTGTGGGGTTTCACGGTGACAGAATCAATCCCGGTGTGGTGCAAAGAACCGTGCGTAAAATTCGTGAAAAGTTATCTTTGCCCGAAACGACTACACCGCATGCCCTGCGTCACAGCTTTGCCACACATTTATTAGAAAACGGTGGGGATTTAAAAAGCATTCAGGAATTGTTGGGGCATAAAACTTTATCGGCCACCCAAAGATACACGCAAATTACCACACGGGATATGCAACGGGTTTATCAAAAATCCCATCCACGAGCTGGTTAATCAAACATATCTTCGTATTCTTTTGTTTGATTGGGGTCGTTAAAGCCTTCATAAAAATCATCCAATAATAAACTTTGTGTTTTTTTCACTTTGAATTGGCAATTATTGCCTGACCATTCCCAATCTATGACACGATCATTTTGAACAAAGACACGCAAATTGCAGTTTTTGACGATTTTGTCCACACGACCAGCCACAATATCTTGGTTATCAAAAGTATAAACTATAACGTCATAGGCAAATCTTTCGGCTTTTGTCGGAACCCCAAAGTTATCCTGTAATTCGGCCACTGTTTGACCGTAAAAGATTTGGGAACGTGAAATTTCGGGCTGAATTATAAAAGATCTGGCACAACCCGTCAGGATTAATAAAACGCATACAGCCCATTTTTTCATTCCATATTTTCCATTCTAAATAATTGATTCTGTTCTTTTTGAATTTCGGTTGGTACAGGCAAATTCTGACTTTCCAAAAACAACGGATTTTTCAATTGGATCAGATTTGGGCCATATGATTTTTTAATGTTGTTTGGTAATAACCATCCGTCCAACGTAACATCCAATTCATTATTGGTATTTAAAATCAATTGTCCTGAACGTACTGTATAAGCTGTTGAATTTGCATCAAACAGGTTTTGAATAGCCTCTTCATCGGATTGTTTTTGCCAGGTTGTGTTGGAAAGTTTTAATGTCAAGTTGCCAAAATCAAAGCCATTATTTGAAACAAATACAGGAATATTTAACGAAGACCGACCACCGTTAACGGATATGCCAGGCAATTGCAAATAATCATTTAATTCTTCGGCATCAAACATTCCCGCTGTTTTTAATGATAAAAGCTCATTTGGATTTTTCAACGGAATCAAAGTGCTGGACATCATAACGTCTTGGCCGGCAATTTGTGCATTCAGATTGGCCAATCGTATGGATTGATTATTGATTTGGAATTGTACGTCTAAATTAGAAATCGGCACCAATGTTTGAATTTTTTGAATAAATAAGTTTTGATTATTGATTGTTATCAAAGGCAATAATGATTTTAGCTTTAATACACTGTTAATGCCGGATACGTTGATATTGTTAAAATCAAATGCAACATCTTTTAACGCAATATACATTGGTCCCATTATGTTAACATCAGACATATTCAATTGTCCATATGCCATAAATTGTCCGTCAACATTTGAAAGATTGGATGAAAAAATTTCAGATAATTGAGATAATTCAAATGGTATTTCGCTTAAATCAAATGCTGGAATAATGAATTTTCCCGAAAAATAAGATTTTAAAGGATTAAAGAGACCATACGCCTTAAATGTAATGGGTGTATCCAAAACGGAACCGGTTATGGATGTTTGTTCACCTATGTTTAAAATATCTAATTTAACAGGTTTTGATAACAAAGGTGATGATGTTTGAAGCCGATTGGCAGTCAATTGAATTTTGGCTGTTGGATTAAAATAATTTTCAACCAAAAGATCCATTTTATTTATTGTCAAGCCTGATGTTTGATAATCTCCCTTTTTTATATCCAATCTTAAAAAGTTATCACTTCTGTCTTGGCCCAAAAAGATAAGCAAATCTAAAACATCGGCATTAAAGGATAATTTTTCCTGATTACTTCCGATAAAGCCATTCAATTTAGGTGACTTAATCGGTAATTCAAGTTGCATATATGGATTTTTAAATTGTAAAGAGATATTTTTTTTCTTAGTCGGTTGTAATTCAAACGAAGTTGATTTTGAAAAGGTCAGGTGTTGATTTTTTATATCAAAAGAAAATGAATTAACATTTATGGTGCTTTCTTTTTGTATAGCATAATCACATTTTTTCTGTTTTAAAGAACAAGTAAATTTACCGTTCAGACTTGATTGTAAACCGTCAATGCGAACGCTTTGATTGTCAAAATGTTTCAATTTTAATTGCAATGGTGAATTTGAAATCAATTCGCCATCAGAAGTCAATTCCAATTCTTTAAAATTCAAAGATAAATCAGTTGTCGGTGTTGCATTTTTGGAATTTGATTCGGTAAAAATAAAACTTCCGTTAAATTTGTTTTGACCTTTGTTTTTCAGATCAATTTGAATTTTCTTTGTTGAGTTAGACCGATTTAAATCAGCATCCATTAAAATACTTTTCAGGGTGTCTTGCTGCATCTGTATAACGATACTGCCTTCTAATTTTTCGGTTAACCGTTGTGGCAAAGTTATTTCACCGGCATTTGTTGTTTTTATTTCAATTTTTCGTTCTTGATGATTGCCTGTTATTTGTAACAGACCATCCAAAGTTAAAAAATCTTCATTGATTGAAAAGGGGATAACAACCTGATTTTCATGCATATATGTGCCAGACAGAGAAAACGCAACGGATACATTTTGTTCTTTTCCTTGAATATTCAGAGCGGCATTATTGACATGAACAATATTGATGTTTAAATCGTCTTCTTCTTTGTTGGGTGAACTTAATTTTTGTAACAATCCAAAAACCATTTTTGTTCCGACCAAATCATTATTTGTTTTATTATTCAAATTAATTCTTAATCCATTGATTTCCAACATACGGATTCTGTTTTGCAACAGATCGGTAAAAGTTGAATGAATAATAACGGATGGAATGTTATAATTACCATCAATGTCTTTCAGATTTGTAATATTGATTTGCGAAAATGAATAATCGGGCATTTCCAAAGAATCATATTGAATGTTGTTTTTTTCCATATACTCTTTCAAATGGCTTGGCAATTGTGCAAAAGAGAACACACACAAACACAGTGTAATAATACCAGACAGATACAAAACACTGATTACACCGGCCCAAATTGAATGTAAAAAGATGAACAATCTTTCATTACTTCTGCGGAAAGCATCAATATGAAAGGTGATTTTCATCAATATGGCCATCAACGATATGATGTGGGATTGCTTTTTTGGGGAAACGGTTACAATTTCTTCATCTTCGGCTGTAATTTGAGCATACAATTCGCCCTGATTTGCATTCATGCGTGGCCCGTCTATTGATGGTCTAGGTGTGTTTTGATTAAAATCAGCCATATTATTCCCCTTTTTCAAGGTATGATAACCCTATTTTGTCACTTCGTCAAGTAGTTTTTTAAAGTTTTCTTCATTTAAAATAGAGATTTTTAATTTTTCGGCGGTTGTATATTTACTACCAGGGGCTTCGCCCGCCACGACATAGGTTGTTTTTGAACTGACAGAACCTGATACTTTTCCGCCCAATTCCTGAACCCGTGCTTTGGCTTCGTCCCGTGGCATGGATAAAGTTCCCGTAAAGACAAAGCTCATTCCTTTAAAGGGCTGGTTCGTATTTGTTTGCTCATAATTTTTGACATTTAAAATTTGCAATAATTGTTGCAAAAGATTTTGATTGTGTTCTTCGGCAAAAAAATCACGCATATATTCGGCCATTGTTTCACCGATACCATCAATTTGGGTTAAAAGTTCAATGGCGTTTTCGGATTGACAGGCATCTTCAAAATTTTGCCACGATATAAAATGTTCGGCCAATAATTTGGCAGTTGCTTCCCCGATTTCGGGAATCCCTAAGGCATAAATAAAGCGTGCCAGAGATACATTTTTTGCCCGATCAATAGCATCAAACAGATTTTGGGTGGATTTTTGTCCCCAACCTTCGCTGGTTAAAAGTTCCAGTTCATGATTTTGTTTTAAATAAAAGATATCCACAGGATTTTGAATCCATTTTTTTTCATAAAAATCTTCAATAATTTTTATGCCCAATCCTGATATATCAAAGGCATCCTTTGAAACAAAGTGTTTTAGTCGTTCCTGTGCCTGGGCCGGACAGGTCAATCCCCCTGTGCAAAAGGTAACGGCATCATCACCTTCACGCACGGCTTTTGCACCGCAAACGGGGCAAACTTTCGGAAATTCAAAAGGCGGACAATTTTCGCCTCTTTTTTCCAATACGACACTGACCACCTGGGGAATCACATCACCGGCCCGTTGAATGATAACCGTATCACCCGGGCGGATATCTTTGCGTTCAATTTCATCGGCATTGTGTAAGGTCGCATGTTGCACCAAAACACCACCAACATTGATGGGTTCTAAATCTGCCACAGGCGTCAAGGCACCGGTGCGTCCCACCTGAATGCGGATATTGTTTAATTTTGTAAATGCCTGTTCGGCGGGGAATTTATGGGCAATAGCCCACCGTGGCGAACGGGCAATAAAGCCCAACCGCTTTTGCAAATTAAAATCATTGACTTTATAAACCACACCGTCAATATCATAGGGCAGTTCCGATCGGATTTGACCGATATCACGGAAAAAGGCCAACATTTCTTTTGTGTTTCGGCAAATGCGAATCAATGGATTGACGGGAAAACCCCACGCCTTTAAAGATTGTAAAAAATCCCAATGTGTTTTAAATGGGACACCGTCATACGCCCCCAAAGCATACGAAAAAAAACTTAAATTTCTTTGGGCGGTGATGGCGGGGTTTAATTGACGTAAACTGCCGGCGGCGGCATTTCGTGGATTGGCAAAGATTTTTTCACCTTTTTCTTTTTGGGCTTGATTTAAAGCCAAAAAGTCCGCTTTTTTCATATACACTTCCCCGCGGATATCCAACAATTTTGGGGGCAGGTTAAACAAATTATCGCTTTTTAAATTTTGGACAAAGCCCTGAATGGTTTTTAAATTTTCGGTGATATCTTCGCCCACGGTTCCGTCCCCGCGTGTGGCCCCGTGAATAAAGTTGCCGTCCCGATAAACTGCCGAATAGCCCAATCCATCAATTTTGGGTTCGGCCACAATATCAACAGGTGCATCAGGGGGCAGTCCCAAAAATTTATGAATCCTGTCCATAAAGTCCACGACTTCTTCATCCGAAAAGATATCGCCCAAGGACAACATCGGCACGCTGTGGCTGATTTTTTGAAAGCCCTGAGCCACCGTAAAGCCCACCCGCTTGGATAATGAATTTTCGGGAATCAAGTCAGGATATTCAGCTTCCAATTGTTCGGCCCGCCGGCGTAAAGCATCATATTCGGCATCGGATACCAAAGGGGCATCCAATTGATGATAGGCCCGATCGTATTGTTCCAATTTATCGGCCAGTTCTTGTAATTCGGCCTTTATGTCGTTTAAATTTTCCATAAAATCATTGTATGATGATTTGCGTTAAAAAGCAAGAGATATTTGTGTTTTTTTGCTGTTATGCCTTGTCTGGTGGAGATTTGTTTTGCTTTACTGTCATGCCCTGCCAGTCGGGCATCCAACCTACCACTGTCATGCCCGACCCGATCGGGCATCCATAAAGAATTGAATGTCATGGATCTTCGGATCAAGTCCGAAGATGACAGAGAGAGCATTGTCATGCCCAGCCTGTTGGGCATCCATCCCCCATTGTCATCCCCCACTTGATGGGGGAACCATAAGGAATTGAATGCCATAATGGATTCTTCACATACGTTCAGAATGACGGTGGGGGGTGTGCGTCATCCTTGAGGGAGGCAGAGCCGACCGAAGGATCCATATTAAGGACTAAAATGCCATGGATCTTCGTGTCAAGCACGAAGATGACAGAGAGAGTGTGTGGATTCTCGGGTCAAGCCCGAGAATGACAGAGAGAGTGTTGTCATGTCTTTTCTGTTGGGCATCCATCCCCCATTGTCATCCCCCACTTGATGGGGGATCCATAAGGAATTAAATGCCATAATGGATTCTTCACATACGTTCAGAATGACGGTGGGGGGGGTGCGTCATCCTTGAGGGAGGCAGAGCCGACCGAAGGATCCATATTAAGGACTAAAATGCCATAGATTCTTCGCTTTGCTCAGAATGACAGGGTGAGAATGGATTCTTCACATACGTTCAGAATGACAGGGTGTTTATTCGGGCATAAAAAAACACCCCGTTGAAACGGAGTGTTTTTTTTGGGATGAGTGATTATTATTGCACAAATCCTGCGTCAATTCCAGGTTCACCTTTGCCTTGTGTTGCAAATTTAATCACGTAGTCGGCACAGGCGACAATAGCCACACCGAACACCAAAGCCCACAACCATTTCCATTGGATTTTGCCCAACAAAGCGGCGGCGGCCATACCGATTAAACCAAAAGCAGCCAAAACATAGAAGACTGTTCTGACACTATTAAAAACGCCACCCAATGTACTGGCGACACCGTCTAATCCAACAGTGGCACCGCCACCACCGCCTTGTGCCCAAGCATGGCCGGCAAAGGCTACGATACCAAAGATGGCCACGATGGCCAAAGTTTTAAATAATTTTTTCATTTTTTATATTCCTTTCTTTTTTTATTGATGCATCAATTCAATTCAAATTCAAAAATTTTTTGACGAATACGATACGCCGGCCAATTTTTTATTTTGATTTTCATGACTCCTTATAAGGATTGATTTTTGGTTCGGAACCATTCCAAACCATAACTACATCATAAACAAAATTTTGCCTTTGTCCAGTATTTTTTGTAAAAAAATGCAAAAAAAACAAAAATTTTATAATTGTTAATAAATTATTAACTTTTTAATGCTTATGATTAAATCAGGTTTTAACATTCGCATCGGGGGATGCATGAAAAAGTTTTTAATCGGCTGGGCTGTATTTGGATGGGCTTTGGGTGCTGTTGCCCAAACATCTGATGTTTTGGTTATGCCGAATGCTGATGATTTTTTGGGACCCACTTATGCTATGCCGGATGCCCCTGTTTTTGTGGAAACACCCAAAATGCCCCCACAAAAAGATATTTTAAGCGAGATTTTTGGTGATAATGCATTGAAATTAAATGCTAACCAACCTGTTCAACCAATTGCGTCAAAGACAATTACGCCGACCCCCGGGCTGTATTCCCCCAAGCAAAGTATTTTGACGAAGTTGCCGGATTTACCGATGCCTCAGGTAACGTTTGAAACGGCTGTGGATACAAAAATCACACCGATTATAAAACAACCCGAATATGCCAATAATTTATTGGCCGAATTACAAGGTGGTAAAAAAACATTTTTTTCGGCCCCTCGTGAAATTCGTCTTTCTTTTTATCCGGGGCAATCGGCTTTATCGGCCCAGGCATTGAAATGGATTAAAATTTTTGCATTGAAAGTGCGTGATGATCCGCGTTTGGTGGTGGAAATTCGTGCGTCTGATGAAAATTGGCCGTTGCAAAGCAAACGCGTGGCCTTAATGTTACAGGCTGTGACGGAACAAGGGGTTTCACGTCATCAAATCTATGTTTATAAAAGTCCGCGTGCGGGCGATAGTGTTTTAATTGGTTATGCAAAGGCAATTGATAAAGAGGTAAAAAAAGATAAAAAAAGACAAAAAACAATTAATTGGTAAAAAAATGCTTGTATTATAAAAAAAAACAGTGTATGTTTTTTGAAAAACAGGGAGATTGATATGGTAAAAAAAATGAAATTATTAAATGCTCTGGTTGTCGGTGGTGTTGTTTTGACCGCTGTTAGTGGTTATGCTCAATCTGGTCAGTTTATTGATTGTTCAAATGGTGGCAAGGGATGCGATATGCTGTATGCTGCAGATGATGTTTTTTTGGCACCCGATTGCGTGGATTGTGTGTCCGGTGAAATTCAGGTGGAACCGGCTGTAACCAAAACATCCTATCAACCTTTGTCTTATTCAATGCCGGCCGATACCCGCGTGGAAGTGTTGCCCAGTGGGGCTGTTCGTACGACAACAACTCAGGTTTCTGGTGTGCGAAATGGGGTAACGGATGTGCAAACAACACGCAAAGTGGAACGATTGGAAGAACAAACTTTGTCCGGCAAATGGGTTACTCATGATACAAATGAAAAAATAGCATTTGGTGAAGGTGTTCACGATTGGGATGCGGCGCGCGGTGAAACATTGAAATCTTTGTTGACTCAATGGTCCGAAGTATCTGGTTGGACTTTGGTTTGGAAAATGGATCGTGATTATAATTTGGAAGCCGGCGTTGTTTTCCGTGGTACATATACCGAAGTGGCCAGTGCGATAATTCGTACTTTTGCCCGTGCGAAACCGGCTCCTATCGGGACTTTTTATCGTGGTAATCGTGTTTTGGTTGTCAGTATACAGGAGGACGAGAATGCTCATTAAAAAATTATCCATTGCTTTGTTGGCGGGTTGTGTTGCCTTATCCGGATGTAATCAGCATGTGGTTGAGGCAAATAAGCGTATTGAGGAAACTTTGTCCCGTGTGGAAGAATACAAAGAGGCGGCCCAAATTCCGGATTTGCCCGAAGTAACCGATACCGTTCGTATGCAAAACGATATTTACTTGGGTAACCAAAGCGTCAAAATTATGGAAGGCGATTCTTTACCCAGTTGGTTGGAAAAAGATGACGGTATCACAATGGCTGTATCCGAAGATGCGACTTTGCCAAATATCTTGCAGGAAGTTTCCGATATCACGGGTATGAATATCCGTTTGGATGATTTGCGTCAAGAAAATGCAATTCCTGAAAATGCTGTGCCGTTGAAATATTCCGGTTCTTTAAGCGGTTTGTTGAATTATTTGGCCAATCGTTTTAATGTGTATTGGCGTTATAAGGATGGTGCGATACATTTTTATACAAAAGAAACGCGTGTCTTTACAATTTATGCTTTGCCGACCGAAACATCTTTGCAGGCCAGCATTACAGGTGCAACCATGGGTGAAAGCGGTGGCGGTAATGCAACGTCCAGCTTGTCGGTCAATTCCGATTTGAAAATTTGGGAAAGTATTGAAGAAGGCGTCAAACAAGTTGTTGGCGAAAATGGTCAGTTATCATTTTCCCGTGTGGCAGGTACGGTAACCGTGACGGCCAGTCCTTTTATCGTGCGTAAGGTTGCGGCATATGTGGCCAATTGGAACGAAAAATTGTCCCGTCAGGTGGCCATTACGGTTCGTATTATTCAGGTTACCTTGAATGATAAAAATAACTATGGTTTGGATTTGGACGCAGCATTTAAAAACAGTGTATTGTCGCCGTTGAAATTTGCAACAACGGTTGTGGAAGAGGGGGCTTCGGCCATTACCGGCAACTTGTCAATGACATTATTGAAACCCGGCAGATTGAGCGGTTCCAAGGCAATTATTAATGCTTTATCCAGCCAGGGAAAAACAAGATTGTTGAATACATCTTCTGTTACAACATTGAATAACAAGTTGGCACCGGTGCAAATTTCAACATCCAAAAACTATTTAAAGGAAATTACCGTTACAACATCGGGCAGCGGTGATGATAAATCAACTGATACCGATTATGAAGTGGATACTTTAAACTACGGTTTTACAATGGAGGTTTTGCCCCGTATTTTGGATCATGGTCGCTTAATCGTTTTGTTTAATTTATCCATTACCGATTTCTTGGGCTTTGAATATGCCGGTTCTGCCGATAAAAAATCAGAATCAGAATCTTCCAGTTCCTCAGGTGAGGGAACAACGGGGGATTCAAGCAGTGATTCAAGCAGTGATTCAGAAAGCGATTCGGAATCCGAAGTTACCAAATTGCAATTGCCGACAATGCAGATGCGTGGTTTTGTGCAAGAAATTGCCATGCGTTCAGGTCAAACATTGGTCTTAACTGGATTTGAAGAATTAAGAGAAACAACTTCTTCATCCGGTATTGGAAAGGCCAAAATGGGATTATTGGGTGGAAAAGCCTATAATGATATGGAACGCAAGGTTTTGGTGATTACAATGACACCTGAGGTTTTAAGATCTCCCTTGTCACAAGAAGCCTTAATGCGGGATTATTAAAGGAGTCCGTATGGAAAAAGAAGAACAACCGGCGAATTTAATTGATCAATTGGAAACAACACGGGATGAGGTTGTCAAACGTTCCTCAACCGGTGTTGTGACCGTTGATGGTCAAAAATATGCGGTTGGTTTGGTATGGCAACCGGTTCAAAATCTGGACGACCCGATTGTTGAAATTCGTGAATCTGCCGACAGTGAAACAGGTGCTGATTTATACTGTTTACGTCCGGCGGCAACCCCGCAATACGGTATGGGGTACAGCGAATTGGGGCATCGTGATGGTATGCCTTCGTTGGCGGCCGCTGTGGCATCTGTTTTAACCGAATACAGTTCTGTTTGTGCCGTTTTCCGTGTGGATGAAGGATGGTGGTTGATTGCCATTCGTAATGATTTGATTTTGGCCGAAGAAGATATTGTCTTTGCCACAGAGGTTGAAGCTCAACGTGCCTATGCCGCTATGATGGCGGTGCCGGATTGGGGGATTCGTATTGTCCCACCGGAATGGAACATAGAAGGTGTTCAACAGGAAGATTTAACAAAACTTGTTCATGGTACACGTAAGGTCCGTTTGCAATCCATCAATGCCCAAAGACGAACAAAGTTTTTATTGGCTATTGCTCTTTTCATTGTTTTGGGCTTGGCATATTTAATATGGATGTTGGTTCAGGTTTTAAGCGAGGTGTTTACAGAAGACCAGGATATCATCCGTCCGCCGCCAACGGGTACACAATTGGGGGTTCAGGCCCCACCGCCAACCGCCACGCATAAGCCATGGGAAGTTTTGCCGGATATGAAGCAATTCTTTGACCGTTGCTGGAATGCCGCTTATCAGGTTCGGTCGGTTATTGTGCCGGGATGGACAATGGGTATTATTCAATGTACAAAAGGTGAAGTTTTAACATCATGGCAATTGGAAAATCCGAAATTGGGACGTTTGTCATGGATGCGTTATGGTGTCAATGAATATCAATTGAGTCCGAATTTTAAAATTGAAATTAAATCTGACGGAACATCGGCCACCGGCATGGTGACCTTTGATACGAAACTGTCCACGGTTTCATCTGAACCAAAAATGACACCGATAGAATTGGAAGAAGATATTCGTGAAATTCAACAGGCAACGGGTTTAAGTTTTCAATTTAATCGCCAAACACTGTTGGATCCGCCCAATCGGGCCGATGGAACACGTCCACCCAATCAAAAAACATACACATACTATTCTTTTGTGGTTTTATCACCATATGCACCAATGGAATGGTTGTCGTTTTTTGAAAAGTTTTCTGGTTTGGAAATAACAAAACTGGAATATACGCCGTCTGGCGATGCAACAAACAAATGGAAGTATGAGGGAAGAATCTATGCAAAATAAAACATTTTTAAAAACATTGTTCGTGATTTCTTTTTTAACTGTACCGGCTTGGGTAATGACGGTTGATGCATCTGTTCCATCGCAACCAGATGCTTCAAGATCATTAGGATTATCGGATATTGATTTAAGCAATAAAAAAACTGTTGATTTTTCTGCTCGTACATCAATGGATGAATTGGAATTAACAACCTTGCCCGGTGTCAATGAAACAAATATTACAGGGCCGGCGGCTTTTTCGGAATCTGTTGGCAGCAATGATTATCCCAGTGAACAATTATTGGGTCGTTTGAATCCGGATGTTTTTGAAGAAATGGCTGCATTAGAAAGGGATAAAGCCTTTTTAACTTTGCAAGTTCAAAAGGCAGAATTGTCTAATAAATTGGAAGATTTACGTGCGACATATCGTCAAAATCGGTTGGATGAAATCGCCAGACGTGAAGATGTGATTCGGACGCGTATTCAATGGTGGCAGGAACAGGAAAAATTGCGTTTAGAGGCCGAAAATCAACGTCAGGAAGCCGAAGAATTAAAAGCTCAGCGTCAAGAAGCCGAAGCCTTGAAAGAACAATTGGCCGAAGCACAACGTGCTGTTTTGGAAGCACAGGCACAGGCAGAAGCACAAGCTCGGGCACAACAACAGCAAGCTCAATTAGTGCCAGAGGCAGTGGTTATTGATGAAACAACAGATGCCGATTTGGAACCCATTGTTTCGCATCCGTCATATGTTTTGGTGGGTGTAAAGGGAACTCGCGGTAATTTACAGGCTCGTGTTAAAAACACATCTTCCGGAGAAATATCAAACGTTCGTACGGGTGAAAATTTGTTTGGTGAGGTTGTAACGGCGGTTACACCAGACAGTGTTATTTTATTGCGTGATAATTCCGAATATGTGATTACATTTTAGTTTGATTGGATTTTGAAATGGTGGAAGAAAATCAACAAATCGTTTCTGAAACTGTGTCAGCGGGTGGGGTTGAAAAATCCGGTGAGGTTTTTTCATCACCGATATTACCAACCCAGAGTATGCCTGTGGATGAAAACCAGGCGTCACCACAAATTCAATCGGATGAAACCCAATCATTTTCGGCGGCGGATGTTTTGGCCCCACAGCAAGATTTATCCGAAACTTTGGATACCTTAAAGGAATATTCCGAACAACCTCAAACACCTCAGCCGGCACAGGTGGTACCCGAAGAAATTACTGCCCAAACAAAATTGACAGTAGAAGAAGATCCACATGCCGAAGAAGATGATAAAAAAGAACTTTATTCATATGATATTGATCCAAATGATCACAGTTCCGTTCGTTTTTTAAAGGATTTATATGATAATTCAAACGAATGTATGACATCTGAAACAGGTTCTTTTCCCGTAAATGAAGAAACACGTAAGTTGTTGGCTTTGTTTTCAAACGGTCGTTTTTTTGTGGTGGAAGAAAGCAAATATGACGGTCGTGTTTTGGGATTTGAATATTTGGCCAAAAAAAGACGTTTACAGATATCTGATCCCGAATATGTGACGCCTTCGGAATTGTTGGCTATTTATACCTATGCCGATCAAATTCGTACAGCAACGGATACGATCAGTGCCGAAGAAGTTCAGCGTCAAACACGTATGCAACGGGACTTTGTAACAGTGATTTCCCGTGCCGCCATTAACCATGTATCTGATATTCACATTGTTGTGGCCGATCACACAACGGTTTTATTTCGTGTAAACGGTTTAATGCAAACAGAAATGGAATATAACAAGGATTGGGGTGAAAGCTTTGTTCGTGCGGCCTTTGCCTCGGCGGATGTTTCGGATTCCAACTATGCTCAAAATGAATATCAGGCGGCTCAAAAATTGGGGCGTACGCCTTTGCGTGGTTCGGGTGGACGATTGGTGTTGCCTAAATCTGTTTTGGGTTTGCGTTTGCAATTTAACCCGATTGCCTTTGGTACCCGCTATGTGATTATCCGTTTATTGTATGCGGATGAAAATGCGGCCTCAGGCGATCAAGCATTGGAAAGTTTGGGCTTTTCGGATTATGATATTGAAAAATTCAGATATTTGCGTTCATTGCCAACGGGAATTGTGGTCGTATCTGGACCGACTGGTTCGGGTAAATCCACAACATTGCAACGTAATATGATTTCTATGTTAAAGGAACGCAACTATGAAACCAACCTGATTACGGTGGAAGACCCGCCCGAATATCCGATTCCCGGTGCTCGTCAGATGCCGGTGACCAACGCGGGTGTTGAAGAAGCCAAAGACCGTGAATTTACAAAGGCTTTGTCGGCGGCTTTGCGTTCTGACCCTGATTCATTAATGATCGGTGAAATTCGTACGCTTGCGGCGGCCGATTTGGCCTTCCGTGGTGCTTTGTCAGGCCACAACGTATGGACAACTTTGCACGCCAATACGGCTTCGGCGGTTTTGTTGCGTTTAAAGGATATTGGTGTGGAAGATTTTAAATTACAGGATCCATCCATTATGCGTGGTATGTTGGCCCAACGTTTGTTCCGAAAAGTTTGTCCGTTTTGCCGAGTGGCAACCAAAACACAGTTAAATCATCCGGCCGTTCAACGTTTGCGTGAAGCCTATGGTGATATCGGTTTGGAAAATACTTATTTGCGTGGGGCCGGTTGTGAAGAATGTGATTTTCGTGGCGTCAGTGGACGTTCGGCTGTGGCAGAATTTATTTTACCCGATACAACCTTTTTGGATTTGATGTTAAAGGGGGAAACGCAAAAAGCATTGAATTATTGGGTGACGGATTTACATGGTCGTACCTTGAAAGAAGGGGCCACAGAGCATATGTTTAAAGGTGAGTTTGATATTGAAGAAGTGGAACGTTGGTGCGGACAACTCAATCAACCGAACCTGATTTAAGGATGGTGAAGCATGCTGCAAAAAAAAGAAGAAATAAGATTAAAAGGCGGTGTTGTAGAAAACATCAACATGGCTTATGCTCAACTGATGGTGCGTTTACATGCCGAAGATCGCTTGGAAATGTATCGTAAATTATCGGCTCTTTTGAAAAACCGATTTTCTTTGATGGATGCGTTGGAAAGATTGTATCAAATTGCATCAAAAGATGGTAAAAGTCCATCGGATACGATGGCGATGGCGGTTGCCAACTGGATGACCAAAATCCGAAACGGTCAAACATTTTCTGAATCTTTACGTGGTTGGGCACCACAAAATGAATTGTTGCTGTTGTCTGTGGGTGATGTGGCGAATTTGGAATTAGCCCTGGAACACACAGTGCGTGTGGTGGAAGGTATGAACAAGATGCGTTCCTTGGTTTGGGGTGCAGTGGCATATCCTTTGTTTTTGTTGTGTATGGTGGCCTTGTTGATTTGGGGTGTGGCCAAATTCATGGTGCCACCGATGAAGGAAGCCGTGCCGAATTTACAATGGAAAGGTGTGGCCAAAAGTTTGATTGATTTATCCAACTTTGTTGACCAACACCCGATATTATTGTTTGCCATTGTGCCGACAATCAGCATATGTGTAATGATTACATTTCCATATTGGAAAGGCTTGGGACGATCGACTTTTGATAAATTTCCGCCATGGTCCATTTATCGCGGTTTTGTTGGGGTCAGCTGGCTGTTGGCTCTGTCGGCTTTGGTGCGTGCAGGTATGCCGGTTTCCAAGGCTGTGCGTTCATTGATTGGTGATGATTCCAGCCCTTATTTAAAAAGCCGTTTAAACCGTGCTTTGATGTTTATCAGTAACGGTGATAACTTGGGTGAAGCGTTATATCATACCAAATATGGTTTCCCTGATGATGAAGTGATCGGCGATTTGCGTATTTATGCGGAATTGGATACCTTTGCCGAAGCGTTGGAAAATTTGGCAAACGGTTGGTTGGAATCATCCGTTCGCACCATCGGGAAACAGGCGGAAATTTTAAACTCAATCGCTATTTTATCCATTGCCGGTGTTATCGGTTGGGTGGTTTGGGGAACCTTTGCCATGCAGGATCAAATGGTCAGCGGTATGGGCTTGGGCGGTTAGGCCGGTTTGGCATTGCCGATATTTAAGGCACAAACATCCAAAACGTTTTTGATTTTTGAAACAACTTTATCGTCTTTGTTGTTGGGGGTAATGGCGGTTAAAACGCTGGCCCCCGTCACAATAGATGTTAAAGCGGTGATAAAGTCATAAAAATGATTGATGATAAAGTTTAACATTTAATTCTCCTATTTTAAAATAAGGTTTAACAAAGCCATAATCAGGGCAGTGCCTGTTGTGGCCACGATAATGGTAATTAAATTTTTAATTGGCGTAATTTCATTTTTCAAAACAAACTCTTGTTTTAAATTGGCATACAGTGTGTCAACCTGTTGTTTTATTTCACCAAGTTGTTGTTGCAACAATGAAACAGACGCCATTAATTTGCCGATTTCTATGGATAAGCTGGGGGCGGGCATATCAGACTCCTTAAACATCTTTATAAAATAAATGATTGCCGATTTGGGCACATGGGATTAAATGTCTGGCCCACAGGGGATGACATTCAAAAGCATGATAATGTGTGGCCCCGTTTGTGTTATCCGTCAATACACCGGCCAAAGCTCTTTTAACAATTCTTTGGCAAATTTGATAAACGGGATTTTCGGATAAATCGCTTGTTAAAATTTTGTAATTGACATCATTGTGATTCCAACATGAAAATTGTTTGGGCTTTAAACATACTTCGCGGATGTTTTTGCCCCACCACATCGGATGGATCAGATTCATTTTGACACGATTTAAAATAACATTGGCAATGGCTTCTTGACCGGCCAAGGATTCGCCACGGGCTTCACCGTAAATTGTTTTGGCAAAGATTTCTTCTTCTGTCATTTATTATTCTCCTTATCGCCACAATGGGCGTTGTTTATAAAAAAGCGGTAATGTTTTCAAACGAACAGGTTCACTCAATAAACATCCCGCCACGGCATCCAAACCGTCATCATGGGTATTGCCTGATGTGTTAAAGTCTTGCATTTCGCGAATAAAAGGTGTTTTTAAAACACTTTCGTGGGCATATAGGTTACCGTTTAAAAGCGGTGGTTCTATGGCCCCTAAAATGCGTTCGGTTTTGTTTTGTCGGGCTGTTTCTTCCAATACGGCCACAGCCATACGTTGGCGGGATAATTCCTGACGTAGCAAGGCCGGTAAAAATCGCCCGATACCGTTTGTTTCCAAATGAATGGCCGGCAACATTAAATCTTTTAAAAACTGAACAACCTTTTGACATTGATAAGAGGTGGCTTCTTCATTTTCAGGAACAGTTAGATATAATAATTGATGAATATAATAAAAACCATTTGCATCCGAAAAAACACCCGCCACGACACTTTTATCGCCACCGACTTTACCAAAGGCTGGATCCCACCAGGCACATCCCGAAACTAATTGATGTTCGTTTAATTTTAAGACAGCCTGACCATTGGCTTCGGTGTAATCCAAATCATCCGAATAAATTTTTAATTTTCTTTCATCCAAGCGTTGTTTATCAAAGGCGACCGCCTCTAACATCATTTGGCTTAAAAATTTAAAACGAGGAGTTGTTCTTTTAATTTGATTTATTTTATCCACAGAAAATCGTTCGGGCCAAGTGGCCAAGCCTGATGCATCCATAATCGGTAATTTTAAAAGCTTCCAATTTGGTTGATTGTAAATACTTTGGCGTGTATGGGGTGTGCCGATATACAAAATCAATCCATCGGGTGATAGGATATAATCCAATTCGGCCAGTTTTTGTTTTAAATCTTCACGTTTGCCGGCTGTATCACATGTTTTGGGTACTTCCACATCATCACATAAAATGATATCAGCCCGACACCCTGTGATGTTGGCGCTTAAGCCACGTGCCAAAACGGACGGATCACGACCACCGGCAGGACGTTGAACGGTCAGTTTATCACCGGCCCATTCTTCGGCCTTTTCTGGTTTTAATCCTTGACACAGAGGATGGCGTTCCAAAATATGTTTGATATGACGCACCATTTTTTGTGCCAAGGCGTGATCGGCCGATAAGACCAATAATCTTAAATTGGGATTTTGCGTTAAAACCCACGCACAAAACAAACCGACAATGGTTGATTTTCCTGAATTTCGAAAGGCCATTAAAACGGCCTGTCTGCGTCCTTGTGAAAAATAAAGTTCGGATAAAAAACGACCCATTATCTTATGGTGATTTGGTATGGATAAATTTTGTATTTTATCCCAAATCCATACGAATTCCAGAAATGTCGTTTTCATCTTTTAAATCCTCTTTGGCCTGATGAATTAAATCCAATAAATCGGTTTGAATGGTCGGTTGTTTTTTTGGGGCTATATCCAAAATTTTAATCAACAAAGCAATGTGCAATAATGCTGATTTACATGCACTGTGATAGGCATTAAAATCTTTGGCATTCATGGGGCAATCGGCATTGGCAAAGGATTGATATGTTTGAACGGCTTTTTCCAAAAAAGGTTTCATTTTTTTCAGATAGGCCTTCATACGCACCTACTTAATCATTGTTCGGCTGATACCGCTGGCTAAATCACCCAAAGTGCCATACATATTATTTTGGCTGGCCTGATTGATGCTGTTTAATTTTAACAGATTTGTCCCAGTGCTGTGATTCAAACTGTTTAACAGGGCATCTGATGATATTTTGGCCTGGTTAACCAAGTATTTATCCTCCATATCATATTCCCTTTGCATAGCGTTTAAATAAGTTTGCCCTGTTCCGGATTGACCGGATAATCCCGATGCTCCTAGTTTAGCTTTATAGCTGGCCTGTTGTTGTGCCAACAGATTTTTATTTTTTCGTTGTCTTTCGTTTAAAGCCAAACGTGCCTGTTTGTCCTGTAAAGCGGCCTGTTCGGCGGCATAGGCATTGGATCGTTTGATGGCTTTTTTTTGACGATCGGCATTGGCTTTTGTATAATAGGCCGACCCCAAGATTGAAACGACTGTGGCAATGACTGCTGCTTCCATATTATCCTCCTATTTTAATATCACTGATAACCGAAACCAATTGAAAAGGCAGAGGTTGGTTGCCTTGAATAATCCACAACGGTTCGGTTGGATTTCTTTTCCATCCCAATCCCCGCACAATAATGTCTGATGTTTTGGTGATGGGGGCACTGTCCAAAATGTAATTATTCAGGCTTTCATTTATTTCCTGATGCAATCCGCAACCGGTATCAATTTCAAAACTTTTTGTGTTGATTAAACGGAATACGCCTCTGACAAATCGACATGATGCCACGGGTGCAGAACCATTACTGGCGCCGGCTGCGATGGGCAGTGGGACAATTTTGTGTGCAAAAGACAATCCGTATTGTAATCTTTGTGCATTGACATTTAACCGAACCGTTCCGTTTGAAATATCTTGATTTTCCTGAACACGTCCATCGGCCAATAATTGCACATTCCATCCGTTTAAATAATCTAAACCGTCCCAATCCATTTGAGGCGTTTGGCTTGTTTGATTTTGGGCCAAATCCATATACAATTCATCATCCATTTTTTCCAAATAAAATTTATCTTTTCTTTGTGTGATGAAATAAGTGTATTTTCCCGAAATAGTGACACTTAAAAATTTACCTTGCGTTTTATGGCGTGTCCAACTTTGGATATCTTCACTGCGAAAACTGGTTAAAGAACTCATGGAACCATCCTGCATGATGATATAGGCCTGACGTTGATATTTATCATAGGCCATATCCACCGGATGATTGATGACATGGTGGGCCAGTAAAGATAAATCGGTGGCCTGGTAGATACCTTCTAAATCCGAAAATAAAAATTCACGGATTTCTTTGCCGTTGGCACTGGCAAAAATAGTGGCACCGTCAATGCCCACCGGTGGAACATAATTTTCATCGGGTGATCCCACCTGAGTTTGACGATGCAGTTGAATGGATTCAGGGGTTAAAGGATTGCCCGATACCATCCATTCGGCACCGGTTGTAAAAACCTGTAAGTGCCGACCAGAAAACAAGGCGGTGATTTTATTTGCCTGATTGGACATCAACGAAAAACAGATGGCTTCGTTATCCAGAGCCGTTCCTTCTTCAAAGTTACCCAAGTCATTACTTTGGCTGAACCATAACGTATTGGGTAAACTTTTGGAGCCGCCAAAAACCAATCGGGATTGATAAGTGGTAACCGTTGACGGCCAACCGCGTTCATCACTCCATGCGACTTCGCCCCAATATCTTGTGGCTTCTAATTTTGTTTCTTGTGTGCTGTCTTCATCATCCAACAGTTTTTTTAAAACGGTTGCATTGGCATGTTGGTTATCAGTGACGGCTGTGATTTTGACATAGCCGGCACCTAATTTGAAAACTTGATTCAAATGTTTGCTTTCAAACAAAGGTGCATCGGCCGTTAAAGTAACCGAATCCAAACATCCGCTGGATGAAATGGATATGTTTTTATCATTAAAGCGGTGATAGGGGATATGCATATATCCGTTTTGGTTTAAAAATTCAAAGCTTTTTATTTGCCATTGACCGTTATCCAATTTGATATGTTGCGGGGTAAAATCGGGATGCACGATAATCACGCCATCCGATAAACATGCCCAACGAATTTGGCGAATATCTTCATCATCCCAAGGTGTTGTGAGGGTGCTAATCAAAATATCGTTTTGAAAAATCTTTGTTTGATTATTTTGTATAACCAATAAATAAGTATGCGAACTATCTTGCTCATAACTGATTAAACGTCCTTTTGTTTGTAATTCAAAAATGTATTTTAATCCGGGTCGGCGATGAACACCGCCGGTGGGTTCAATAAAAACATTTTCCAAAATTTGTGCACCATTATGATAGCTGGTTAAATCCACCCGTCCCAACAAATCGGGCGACAATTCACCGGCCGTAAAATTTGTTTTGGCGGTAAATATATTTGTCATGTGCGTACCTCAATCAAAGAAAAATCCTGAAAACAGGGGTTTGTGGATTGTTGCGAATCCACCAATCTGGCCTGTTTTAATTCTTCGGCGGCAATTTTACGCATATAATCCGTGCGTGTTGTGCTTTCGGTTAAAGGCAGACAAAATTCGCTGGCCAATTGGGTGATAAAGGCCTTTACAAAAAAAGGCGGAAAAGTGCTTTCATCGGGTTTTTCAATATAATTTAAAATGACTTCCGATGTATTGGCGTACAGGCATTTGCCCACGATTTTATATTGCAATCCCGAACTTTTGATATTTTGTCCGGCCGATAAAATACGCAAACAATTATTTGGTAATTGAAAGGCGTATTGATAATCCGAAACAGGTTTATTTTCCAATCGGGCCAAACTTTTTTGTTTTAATGCAAAACGCCACGGATAGGATGCCAATAAGTTTTCCAAGGTCGGTTGATACAATTGGGATGCCACGGTGGCTTCACAGGATGTTTCATCAAAAGAAGAAATACTGTTGGCCCCCAATTCCACCAAAGCACGAGAGCATAAATCAATGTTTGTGTATGACATATTGTTCCTTTTGTATGAAAAAATCCCCCTTGGGATAAAACCAAAGGGGGACAAATGGTAAAGATTTTTTTAGACGGCCTTATCCAAGCAAACCATTTTGACAACACCGTTGTCGTCAATCAGGCTGGCTCCTTGGCTCATCATGTTGTTCACATAATGGGCGGCATAATCGCCATGCCATGTAATATCGGTGGTGATGTCCTGACCGGCGGCCAAACCGACGGCTGATTTGTGATAGATAAAACAGCTTGTACAGGCTGAATCACCGGCACCTTCTGTGGGCAATCCAGTGTGCATAATCCAATTGATTCCCATCCATTTGCGTGTTTCGGAACCCGTCAACAACGGATGTGCATCACCCACATAGTTGGCATTTGAAAATTCGTCCAAGCTCAACAATTGATTCCATTGGGCCGGTCCCACCAAAGCATAGCGTTCACCGTCATCGGGAACATTGGCAGTGTTGAGTTTTTGAAAGGCCTGCAAAATACGTTCTTTGGTCAAACCTGTTGATCCATCACCGGCAACTTGTGTGGCATTTTCTAAAACGGAAATAATCAATTCATCTGTTTTACGTCCCAAAGCATAGGCACCGGCTGTGGCCAAAACTTTACGTTCGTCATGGCCGACTTTTAATTCATCCAATTTGTCAATCCATTGGCCGGCATACCAATCGGACAAAGTGCATTCCACCGGTGCATGTGTAACAGCGGCGGGTGTCAATTGGGCATTTCGGGATGATTTTTGGTTGGCTGTTTGGGTGCCGATAACCTGAAAGGTTGTGCTGGAACCTGTAATACCGCCTTTGAAACGAACGGTGTTGCGTAATTTTGATCCTTGTTGTTGATAGGCTGTGTGGACATCGGCTTCAAAATGTTTTACAAATGAAGCGTCAATTGTGTTTGAAGTTGTCATTATTTTCTCCATATAGTTTTAAGTTAAAAAATCCTTATCAAAGGTTGTGAAGAAAATCTTCGCCTTCATTCGGGCTGGTTAAGGTGCGGGGCACTGGGCTTATCCGCGAAACAAAAAAAGCTTTAACCGTATAAACGTTTAAAGCCTTTTTCAATACGGCCGACTAATTCGGGATCTTGATCTTTCCAATATTTTGGATCTTGCATTAATCGGCGTAAAGTTTTTTCATCATCCATAGGGTTGAGACGACTTTTACCTTTGATAATGGGTGATTCCTGTTTTTCCTGCATCATGCGGTAAAGGGTTAAAACACCGTCTTTTGTGGATGATAAAATTTCAAAAGTTTTTTGATCTAAATTTTTTTCACCCCATGCAGATAATTCACGGGCGACATTGTTAAAATGTTCGGCACCGCCAAATTCGTCCTCCAAGGCTTTTAATTCTTTATCACATCCGACTTGACGGGCAAAGTTTTCCAATTGGGGCAAAATAAAATCGGCCGCGATATCATAAACCCCTTGGACCTGTTCGTTTGTTAATCCCAATTCAAACAATCGTTTGTTAATGATTAAATCGGATACCAATAATGGGTCTTTTGGGGCAATTTTATAATCTTCGGCTTTATTTGGGATGGTACCGTTTTGTGTTTGTTTGGGGGCACTCATCTTTTTTTCCAAAGCCAAATAAGATTTTAACAATTCATCGGTATTTAATTTTCCTTCTTTGTTTAAAAATTTTTCGGGGATAGTGGGTGTTTCGTTGATTTGTTCACTCATAAATAATTCCTTTTGTTTAAGGTTGTTTTCCATTTTGAATTAAACGTTCCATTGTGGCAATCAGGGCACGTTGCCCTTCTAAATACCACAATTCCTGATTGGTGGCCTGTGGGGATAAAATACGGCCAGATATTTTTTGACGCAAATAATTTAAAACGGTTTTGCCGTCAGTTGTTTGGGCCAATCTGGTAAAGGCGTGGGCAATACGAATCATGGTGTACTTTCACTTGGTTGTAATTGAATAAAGTTAGCAGGCAATCCCATTTTTTCAGTCAGCCATTTCAACACTTCATTTTTGTTCATTTTGGCCAAAACATCATTACCCAGTCCGGCCACGGCGGATATCCATGTCAGTGCATTTTGTGCTTCTTTTTTGGATTGCATTTCGGCCCGTGGGGATTTATAGGTGATGTTTAATAACTGCCCGTCCAAAAAGATTTCGGGGATTTCGCCACGTTTGCGTAAAATACCGACAGCCCGTTCAATTAAAGGTGTTAATAATTCGGATTGCAAACGTCCATAGGTGGCACCCAAAATACGAATCATTTCTTCACTTCGTTCCAAAACTTCGGTGGCGGTCATTTTTGTTTCATCACAAACCGTCCCCAATTTATCGCCCAACATAGCATGACGGATGCGTTCACGTAAATCCTTGATAACCAATTGGGATACATCAAACTTGCCAGGGGCTTCCAAAGGTGTTAAACCTTTGGATCCGACGGCTTTTGGAATAATTGCACCGGGGGTCAGATTGATGGTGGCGGGGTTGAGCACACCATCATCTTCGGCTAACCAGATACCTGTCACGGCAATCGTGGCGTTTTTCAAAATCAATTCCACGACTTTGTTGGCTGTTTTAATATCGGGTAAAGCTTTCATGACAGGAGAACGCCCGTAAATTTCCCCCGGTGCTTTCAGCCAGCGGAAAGCGATAAACGGCGAAGTGGTGTAATGCGTTTCGCTCAGGAGGAAAGGTGACTCCTGATTATCGCCTGAGAATGACTGGCAATTGGGATCTGAAAAGCAAGTATAAGTATAACCGCCTTTGGGGCAGGGGATTAAAGCTTCTATTACACGCAAAGGTGATTTATCATCCTTATCCCGTTTGGGTAATTTGTTGGTGCCGAATTTGGCAATAAAGGATTCTTCATCCATGGCAAAGCTTCTGAAAACTTTATCCAATTTACCGTTATTACCTTCGGCTAAACAGATTTCGTTTAGCGGAACGGCTGTAAATTTAAAGGCCGATGCTGAACCGATATCGCTTTGTTCAAATAATAAACAGGCTGTACCAACCGTAATTAAATCCAAATAACATTGATGGATTTCTGTTGAAAAGTTGGATCTGTCCAAATGCGATTGCAATGTGGCGGAAATTTTTTCCAAAGTCGGTGCGATTTGAATTTTTTCACCTGAGGATAATTCATCACCGGCATTTAATTGAAACCATTGCACCCAAGGTGGCGTCAGCTCGCTCAACATTAAAGCGGCCAACTGATCTGTTGCATCCAAAGCGGTGGCATCATACAAATTGGCAATTTTGTTTGCGCTGGGTAAAAAGGTTGTTTGTCGTGTTGGTAGGGCATAGGCATAGCATTCTTGCCAAACCGATTCCCAATCAGACCGTTGTTGCACGGCCTGTTGATACATTTGATACAGTTTTTTGATATCGGACATTTTTTCTCCTTTGGGTTGATTGCAACTAAAAATAGAAAAAAGGACCTTTCGTAAAACGAAAAGTCCCTTTGGATACACTTCTATCTTTTAATTGATTTGCATTATATCATAAATTTTTTCATTTGTCAAGGAAAATTTTCCTTTTTTCTTTTTTTAAGGTTAAATACAGTTGATAGGGTGTCCAAATTTTTGGATTTGTCAGTCCCAAAAAACGTTTGACTGTTTCCACACAGGTCGTGGGTCTGAGGTGAAAGGAAATTTTTTCGGGTACATTCAAAGTCGTGCGTATTAAACGGTATCCTTTGTTTTTTAAAATTTGGGGAGCATGTCGTTGATGCATTAAAATTAAATCGGTATAATGCATCACCGGATCAATTAAAATCCATTCAAAGCCATTGCCGATTAAAAGAGCACAATGATAAAAGCCTTTTTTTAAAAAACGGGTCCACCAATGTGTGGGATTGCCACCAAAGGCCACATAAGCAAAAGGAAAACGATAAGCGTTTACGGATGGTATGTAAATCATGTCAAACTCCTTTATTTATGTGGCATAAACAATTCCTTTTTGTTTTAATAAATTGCCCAAAAATTTTAATCCTTCATACCACAGACGACAAATTTTTGGTGCATCACCGAAATGTTCGTGTGGTGGAACTTGGGCAAAGCCGTATTTGGCCAAAACTTTCAAATGTTCGGCTTTTAAGGTGCCGTTTTGCATCAATCTTTTAACGGCAATGGCGATATCGGCCGATTCGCACGGGCGTGCAATTTTGGATTCTCCTCCATGGCTTCTTTCGTGTTTTAAATTTTCGCATAAACAGTACCAAAACCACGCCTCTTCACTGGAAGAAAAAGGTGTTGTTTGTCTGTTATCAACGGATGATAGATATTTATTCTTCATATTTTTTTCTCCTCGGTTTATAAAAAAGAACAAAACGAGAACTAACATATTTTTTTATGAATGTCAAGAGGAAAATAAGAAAAAAATCCTATTGACAAATGCATGGAAATATGTTAAGGTGGTTTACAACTAAAAAGAGAAAGGAAAAAGATGCAGCTTTCGTATAATGAAATTTGGCTGGGTTTGGAAAATCTGGCACAAAACAAAGGAATGTCCTTATCGGCGTTGGCACAAAAGGCTGGTTTGGATCCTACTAGTTTTAATAAATCTAAGCGAATTGGGGCAGATGGGCGTAAACGTTGGCCGTCCACCGAAAGTATGAATAAAGTTTTAAAGGCTACCAACACCACGGTTTTTGAATTTATGGAATTGGCGGGGCAGCCTTGTCCAATGCCAAAAAATATGATTCCTTTGTTGGGATTGGCTAAAGCGGGACGGGAAGGTTACTTTGATTCGGACGGTTGGCCGATTTTGACAGACGATTGGGATGCTGTTGAATTTCCCTTAACGATTGATAAGCGGGTTTATGCTTTGGAGGTTTCGGGTAATAGTATGGAGCCTGTCTATCGTGAAGGTGATAAATTGATTGTAGCACCTGATTCGGAAATCCGTCGTGGCGATCGTGTAATTGCCAAAACAACATCAGGTGAAGTGATGGTTAAAGAGTTTATTCGTCGTTCCATGAATCAGGTTGAATTAAAATCATTAAATCCGGATTGTGATGATGTATTGATAAAACCGGCTGATATTAAATGGATTGCACGCGTTATTTGGGTTAGCCAATAGTTTTTCTTTTTGATTTTTTTGCTTGCAATTGATGTGAAAGTATGCTAAACATCAAACAGTTTTGATATAATTTACAAGGAGTCAAGTATGAAAAAATTAGGGATTTTTGGAATTTTAACAATGTTTGTTACATCGCTTCGTGCAAATCCCGCCTGTACCACCTTGTGTCCGTTGGTTTTAGGTGCCTCTTTGGGGATTGCCCGAAAATTGGGCGTAAAGGACGAAGTGGTCGGTGTTTTATTTGGTGCTTTGTTGGTTATTTTAGGATATTGGTTTATTCGCTTTTTTGAAAAAAGAAATTGGAATTTTAAAGGCCGGAATTTTTTATTGATGGCTTTGTCTTTATCAACGGTGGGCTTTGTTTATTTAAACACATTGACCTATAAACCTATGCTTCATTGGCATTTGCTCTATATTGATTCGTTTTTGTTAGCCACCTTATGTGGAGCATTGGCGCATATTGGGGGTGTTCATTTATATGCTTGGATGAAGGAAAAAAATGGTGGGCATGCCCATTTTCCCTTTGAAAAAGTATTGGTACCCATTTTATGTGATGCTTTGGTGTGTTATCTTTTCTGGGGAACTAGTTTGTGTGATTGTCAAGAAGTCTTTATTTTGAATTAAAGGAGAAAAAAATGATAAAAAAAGCTGAATCAGTTAAAGAATTTGTGGAACGTGTGGATGCAACCAAAAAGAAAAATCCAAAAGATTTGTCTTCGGATCAGGATCTGACAATTGCTATTATGAATCTTATTTCCATTGAAGAACACTTGATTTTTTCGGGTGCTAAAACTGGTAAAGACAGTTTTTATGATTTGGTTCAGGATGTGCGTGAATTACGCAAAAATTTGATGTTGCAAATTATTCCAACCTATGAAGGTGAAGTGTGGTGTATTTCCAAGCATTTGTTGGCCACCAGTATGCGTTTGATGGAAGTGGGAACAAAACAACAATCCATGGGACATAAAGAAAAGGCCAATCAATTGTTCACTCAGGCCTATGATTTATACTGTTTGTTCTGGGGTTTAAATATGAATTTGGTGGATACCAAAGATATCGCATGGAAACCTGATAATTTAGAAGATGTTGAAAAGGAAGTCGCTGAATTAACAAAGGGTGCTCATGTTGCATCTGTTAAGGATGAAAAAAAAGCCATAGCTGAAGTGGCTCCTGCTACAGGTGTTTTTGGTAAGTTGAAAGCGGTTGTACGCAAAGCGGTTGATTGTTGTATTGAATAATCAACGGTTGTTCGGTGAAAAAGAGGGGGAATCACATGAACACACCACAATTTTGCAAAATATTAGATGGCAATGGCGGTGCAAAAAATATTCGCTTGTCAGAAGTGAATCCGCGTTTAAAAAAACCGGTATGGATTCATATTGACTATGAAGATGAAGACAATTTACAATGGTTGAAAAGTTTAAAATTTGATGAAACGGTTTTTGAAAACCTGATTGATGCCGATACAACCCCCCGATGTTTTCGCCATAAAAAGGGTTTGTTGTTGGTTGTGCGTGGTGTGAATCCTCGAAAGGGTGAAGATGATGATATGATTGCCGTGCGTATTTGGATGACCCAAAATCGCCTGTTGACTTTATCACACCGTCCTGTTTCTTCCATCAGTAAGATATTGGAAAAATTACGCCGCAAAAGGGGGCCAGAAACAGTGGGGGATTGTTTGTCGCTTTTATTGTCACAAATGACCAAACAAATAGAGGAAAGTTTTTTTGCCATCAATGATTCTTTGGATGATTTGGAAGAAAAAGTTATTCGTGGAAACGGCATTCGTCAAGATGAGGGTCTTCGTGAAACGCTCAGTAATCTTCGTTATATGATTGTGGGTTTAAAGCGTTATATTTTACCGCAAAGGGATGTGATGCATTTGTTGGAAAAAACAGATTTTCTTTTTTTCTCCGAGGCAAATTTGGCACGGTTTAGTGAAAATGCACGCGATTTGACGGCGGTTGTGGATGGCTTGGAATTTGCCAAAGATCACTCGAAATTAACACAGGAAGAACTGGATTCGCAAACAAATATTAATATCAGCCGAACCATGTACTTGATGAGTTTGGTAATGGTTATTTTTACACCGCTTACATTTGTGACGGGGTTGTTGGGGGCCAATATTGGGGGTATACCATTCAGCGATAACCCCTATGGGTTTGCTTTTATTTGTGCAATATTGTTGTGTATGGTCGTATTTCAATTATATTTAATCAAACGCATCAAGTGGTTTTAATCACCAGTTTTTGCACAAAGCCTGTGTTTTTTCATAAGATTCCGGCGTATCAATTTGAGCCTGTTTTTTTGCAATTGTTTGATTGATATGCCTTAAAAGAGGTTCTAATTCAGTAATCACTTGCTTTGTTTGTTTTTCAATCACCTTGGTTATATCTTTTTCCGATGTAACGATTTGTGGGCGCAAATTTGAAATAATCTCATGGATTTTTGCCTCAATATCTGGTCTGAAAAATAACATAGCCTGTTGTGCAACGGCAACGTGATGGTTTTCATGTTCGCGAATGACTTCGTATTCGCATGAACCAGGCTTATATTTTTTATCAATATATACTTTTAATCCGTCTTTTTCATAGCCCATTTTAAAAGCCAAAGCATCCAAACTGACACAGATTTGTTTGCCTTGACGTTCAATTTTGGGTTGAGCTTTGCCGGCAATTGAGATGCTTAAATCGGCCACTGTCAAGCCCAAGGTATTTGGGGAAACCTTGTATTTTTTTCCCTGAATGAAATCAGATCTGGATAGCGTGGTAATATATTTGACATTTCCGGGATTCGTTGTAATTTGAACGCGGGTGGAAATTTTATCGCAAAACGCACTTGCATTTTGGGATAAAAACAGCGATAATATCGCACAGAGTATAATTTTTTTGTTCATCATAATTTAATACTAGCACAAAGGAAAACAAAATGCAAAGAATAATTTCATGGAATGTTGCATCGGTCAGATCCAGAATGCCTGTTTTGGAAAAATTTTTAAAAGAATATCAACCAGATATTGTGTTTTTACAGGAAATAAAAGCCACCGAAGAAAATTTTCCATTTATGGTCTTTAAGGCTTTGGGATATGATGCTGTTATTTCTGGACAAAAAGGTTATAACGGTGTGGCTTTTTTGTCAAAAATACCATTGACAGATGTTGTTTGTGAATTGCCAAATGGTCCTGAATCCGATCCGTTTCAGGCGCGTTTTATTCAGGCTTGTCTGCCTGATGGCAAGATAATTATTTGTGTCTATGCACCAAACGGTGCTCCGCCGATGAATAATCCGACCGATACATCACGTTTGGAATTTAAGCTTAAATGGTTTACTGCCTTAACAAAACATATTCAAAATTTGATTCAATCAGGGCATCAAATTATTTTGGGTGGTGATTTTAATGTAATAGAGCGAGATACGGATGTTTATAACGCCAAATCCTTTGATGGCAGTGCTTTGATTGTTCCGCCAGTTCGCCAAGTGTTTGAACAATTAAATCAAACAGGAATTAAAAACATGATTCGCCAATTTAACCCAAAGGAAAAGACATATTCGTTTTGGGATTTTCAAATGGGGGCATGGCCGCGAAATTTGGGTATTTTGTTGGATTTTTTCTTTGTGTCACCGGATTTGGAAGAACAGGTTGAAAAGGCTCTGATTTATCGTGAAGTGCGTGGATGGGAAAAAACTTCGGACCATGCCCCGATCGGATTGGAAATAAAAACGTAAAAAAAATAACAAAAATATATTTTTTTCTTTTCTTTTTGTTTTAATTGGGCTAATATATAAAAAAAGGGAGATGAAAATATGCGGGAACCCATTTTAAAAGCAGTTTGTATGCCTCCCAGACTTTTCTGGGCACCGGCCATTGTGGCCGGGGCAAACCTGATTGTCCAATTTTCATTGATGTTGATGTGGGTTGGTTTAACGGGCAGATCTTTGATGCCGTTTATTATCAGCATTCCTATTGCACATGCTATTATTGCTGCTTGGGGTAAAAAAGAACCGCATCTTTCCAAAATGTTGGTTTCATGGGGACGTTCAGGTCCGACATCCACAAAAAATATTTATCGTTGTCGTGGAACAAAATTTGCACCATAAAGGAATGATATGAATCTAGATGCCGGAATTTTTGATTACATTGTAACAACAGCCACAGCCCCGTCTATGATCGTGGTTATTTTTGGTGTTTTGGCAGCATTGTTTTTGATTTTTGTTTTTATTTCTAAATTCGGTGAATTGGTTTTGCCAAAGCCTGTTGAAACTCGTTTGGCAAACTTTTTGCCCTTTGATTATTTGGATGAAGATGGTGCGACAATTCATTTGCATAACGGTGGGCTTGCTCGTGTTTTTGAAGTTAAAGGTGCCGATACAACTTTGGTGTTGCCCGAAGATCGTGAAGTTTTAATGGAAGCACGAAAACGTTGGATTGATTCAATGGTTGAATTACAGGTTGTTGCCCGTGTCGTGACTTTGCGTGAAAAAGTGGAATTAAAAGAACCGGAAGCTTATAAAGACAATAAGTTGTTAAAAGGCGTTGCCGAACTTTGGATGGAAAATTTAAATCGTATTTTTAATAATAAGCATTATATTGTTTTGTCCATCAATGACCGTAAAGATGCCATGAAAGATTTAGATCAGGCTTGTGGTGCTTTGACCAGTATTATGGATGTGTATGAACCGAAATTGCTCAGCGAAAAAAACAATGCAAATAATGAAGATAAAAGTCCGTTTTGGTTGTTTGCAAAAATGATCAGCCCTTTGTCCCGCCCAAAACCGGTGGTTCATTTTGAAAAAAAAGATCGTTTAAATGATTTACTAACCGCTGATTATGTTCATTTTACAAAAGATGACGGTTTGATACGATATTTTAACGGCAATCGTGAAAAACTGTCCATCACAATGGGGATTCGCAAACCCGGTGATTTTATGGATGAACAAATGATTGCCGATTTTTTAAGTTTGGATATAGAATTGACTTTATTGCATAATATTAAAGGCGTTCCCAGTTTTAAAATTATGCCCGTTGTAATGCAACAACAAAAAATGGCCTATTATACAAGCTTTTCACAAAACGTTGTTGAACAGTTTGAAGAGGCTAAACAGGCGTTGGATTCCAATGATGTCAATGCCCAAAGTTGGAATGAATACGCACTTAGCATTATTTTATATGGTGAAAGTTTGGAAGAATTGAAATTTGGTCAGGAGGAAGTGGAACGTATTTGTCGTATGTATAACGTGACTCCTGTTCGTGACGGTTGGGCGACTCAGGCAGTGTTTTTCAGCCAATTTCCAACCTTTGATATTTATCCCAGAACATACCAGCATTTATCACGTGTTGTGGCCTGTGCAACAATGATTGATAAAGCCCCGATGGGACGCACAAAATCCGATTGGGGACCGGTTCCTATCAGTTGGTTCAGAACGATTACAGGCACCCCCTATGCATTCCAATTTCATGTATCCGAAGAACCCTATGCTGTGGCTCATACGGCCTTGATTGGTCCGACCGGGCAAGGTAAAACAACTTTTTTCAGCTTTATGGCCGGTCAGGCTTTGCGTATTCCTGATTTAAATACATACTTTTTTGACCGCAATAACGGTGCCAAAGTTTTTGCCATTATGAATGGGGCTCCTTATGTGCGTTTTGATGGTGGCGAAGAATCTGTTTCATTAAATCCGTTTGCCATTCCCGACACACCGGATAACCGTTCTTTTTTAAGAATGTGGGTGCGTGATATTACCGGTGGGAATGATGCTGTATCAGAAGCCGAAATCGCCCGTGCGGTCACAACGGCCTTTGAATATTTGCCCCAAAATGAAAGATTGTTAAAAAATTTATATAAATCCTGTTTTGCCCCCAACAGCTTTATGCGTCGTGAACTCAATCGTTGGATTGATACGGATCAATATGGTCGTATTTTTAATTCACCAACGGATAATTTGGATATTGACAGCCGTTATATGTGCTTTGATTTTACCACGATATTCCAAGATCCCATATTGGCACCGGCCGTGATTAGCTATGTGATGCACCGAATTCAAACACTTTCTACGATCAAAGGCACGCCCAGTATGATTATGATCGACGAAACGGCCCCGATGTTGGAACATCCCATGTTTAAGGACAGCTTTATTGTCGGTTTGCGGGAAGGTCGTAAAAAACGTCAGGCTTATTTATGTGCGTTCCAGCAACCCAAATTTTTGGATGAAAACGGTTTGGGGGATGTGATTCGCGGTCAATGTCAAACGGTTATCTTTTTCCGTAACCCACAGGCCAACGAATCGGATTATGCCACATGGAACCTTTCACCACGCGAAATGAACTTTATTTTGGGTAAAGAATTTACGGACCGCAAATATGCCATTTTGGTGTCCCGTCCCGCTATTCATGAATCGGTTATTTTGGATGTGGATTTGTCTGGTTTAGGTCCATATTTAAAGATTTATTCATCGGGTAATAAAAACGTTTTATTGGCCGAAAAATTGGCCCGTGAATTATCAGATACAGACCAAATCGTTCAAGAATATCTCAAACGTGCTTGATTTTTTCAATAATAAATTTTAAAAGATAAAATCAATCACTTGCGTTGTTTAAGTGTTTTCTTGACATTTTTTGATAAATCTGATATAATAATGCCGTTTTGCCGAAGGGGCTGGAAATTTGGCTGCCCCCAGGCGTTGTTTAAACAATCAAAAAAAGGAAGTAAAATGCCAAAATTAAAGTCCAAAAGCTGCGTCAAAAAGCGTTGCAAATTGACCGCCAGCGGAAAAGTTAAAGTGGGCCACGTGAATAAACGTCACTTGTTGATGAACCACCCGCACAAACGGGATCGTCAGGCTCGTCGTATGCATACAGCCAGCACAACCGTTGGTCGTATCTTAAAATTCTTTATTCACGGGAAAGGAGTGTAAGCCATGGCAAGAGTCAAACGCGGCACAACTGCCCATGCAAAGCATAAAAAGATTTTGAAAATGGCCAAAGGTTATCGTGGTCGTAATTCCAAAGTTTTCAGAATTGCTAAAGAAAAGGTGGAAAAAGGTCTGCAATACGCTTATCGCGATCGCAGAAAGAAAAAGACCGAAATGCGCCAATTGTGGATTGCCCGTATCAATGCGGCCGTCCGTGCAAATGGTATGGTCTATTCAACCTTTATGAACGGTTTGAAAAGAGCCGGCATTATGATGGACCGTAAAATGTTGGCCAAAGTGGCTGTGGATGATGCAAAATCATTCGCCACATTGGTTGAAGCGGCCAAAAAAGCCCTCGTTAAATAAATCGTACGAAAAAATAAACCAGCCCCTGATTTGGGGCTGTTTTTTTCATCAAATCTAAAACCACAGGCATAAGCCGATGTTGTTTTATTTTAAATAATCATCAACATCAATTGTTTTTTTATCCGCATCTGATGCTTTGAAATAAGTATATTCGGATATATCGCCGGCACATTTGGCAAATAAAGAGCCGGGAAAAATTTGAGTTTTGTTTTTTAAATCACGCAAAGCGGCATTATAAAAACGGCGGCTGGCGGCTATGTTTTCTTCTGTTTCTGAATAAGCATCCATTGCTTTGGCCATTGTTTTGTCGGATTTCAATTGTGGATAGTTTTCCACCGAAACAATCAATTGTTTCATCGCGTCTTGCAATTTGACTTCGGCCGTAAAACGTTTCACTGAACCAATTGCTTCATTCATTGTTTCTGTTCTGAGTTTTGTGATCTTTGTAAAAATTTCTTTTTCGTGTTGCATAAATTTTTGGGCAATTTTTAACACATTTGGAATTAAATCCGTCCGTTTTTTTAATTGAACGTCAATGCCTGATAAGGCTTCATCCATTTGGTTGCGTGCTTTTATTACCCCTGTATAGCAAGAATATAAATAAACAGATAAAAGAATAAGTAAAGAGATGTATATAATAATCATTTTATTTCCTTTCGGTTGCACATTTTGTCATGACAGAGTAAATAAAAATATTATGCTTGTCAAGTATAATATTTTATGATAGATTGTTTTGAAAAAAAGGAGATGGCATGCTGTCCAAGGATGAATTTTTAAAAAAAATTGAGGAAAATGTTTTTCCTTTGATTGATATGGAAAAGGAAGAAAAAGTAAAGCGAATAGCCAAAATATCATCTGTTTGTGTTTTTGTTGTTGCTTTGATTTGTGCCATTGTATATGTTGCATTACACCCGCCCAAGATTGCCGAAGATTATAAAAATGCAGTACTTTTAATTATTGTGCTTCCTTTTATATTGGCTGTGAATGTTTTCAGTTTTATTTTGAGACGTTATACTCGTTCTGTCAAAAAAAAATTACGTCCGATTGTTTTAAAGATTTTAAATGCTGTTCATATTCCCGAAAAACAGTTATCCGGTTTAAGCATTAATCAACTCAGGAAAATTCATTTTTTACCCCGATTTGATTCCAGACGAAAAGATAAAATTAAACACGATAGTTTTGGTATGAAGGATGAATCTTTGCCTTTTTATATTCAGGAGGTTTTGTTTTCAACCGGCGGAAAACATCCTAAAATTTTTCAAGGCCCTGTTATTCGTTTTTTTCTGCCCGAAAAGTCCGATTTTGCATTGATGGTTGTGAAAAAAAATTCTCTTTTGAGTAAAGATGAATTTTCTTTGGGGGCAAAACAATCTTTAAATTCGTTATTCGGAAAAGATGATTGGCAACCATTGATTTTGGAAAGTGTCTCTTTTAACAAAGATTATTTTGCCTTTACCAATGATCAAATTAAAGCACGCCGTTTGTTAACGCCTGTTTTTATGGAACACATTAAGGATGTGGAAAAGGTGTATCATGCCCCGACTAATTTTCTTTTTTATGAAGATCAACTTATTTTATTCGTAAAAACAAACAGAGATATGTTTGAATTTTTTTCAATGGGAAAAATGAAATCATCTTATATCAGATTTTATAACGAAATAAAAGTATTGCATCAGTTTAAAGATATTTTTGATTTGAAATAATTATATTGCAATTTCAAAAAAGATAAGCTATAATTTCATTGTTCGGATGGTCCGTCCGAACTGTGGTTTTAGCAGGCCTAATCAATACGGACATTGGGGATTTGTATCCCAAAGTCGGACATTCACCCAAATGGGTGGATGCTTGCCGAATAAAGGCATTTGCCCAATAGGCAAGGCTATTTTCGTATTGATATGGTTGCTAACTCCACCCACTTTTCAAAAGTGGGCTTTTTTTATAAAAGGAGTTAAAATGCGATATATAATTTTTGTTGTTATTTTGTCTTTTGTTTTAACGGCTTGCACTTATGCCGGGCCTTTTATCACAAATGTTTCGCAAAACAAAGACGGCACTTTAACCATTGAAAAATGTTTGGTGGAACATAACGGTTTTGGGATTGCCACCACAAATTGCACCATCGGAAAAATATAATCTCTGAATAAAATCTTGACTTGCATTTTGTTGAAAATCGTTTTATATTCTAGTTTATGTTGACATTTTTATGGCCATGGTTTGCACTTGTTTTACCATTGGCGTGGGGGATAAGGCGTTTGTTAAAGCCGGCACCACGCATGTCGCAGACTATGGGTGCTATTCGTGTACCGTTTTGGGACAGATTAAATCAATCGGGATCAGGTAAACAAGCCACCGAAAACAGTGCTTTTTCAAAATTTTTAACCATTATGGCTTGGCTTTTTTTGGTATTGTCGGCCATGCGTCCGATATGGTGGGGCGAACCGATTGCCAATCAACAATCATCACATAACATCATGTTGGCGTTGGATGTGTCGGGCTCTATGGAAGAACAGGATTTTGATATCAATCGCCAACCTGTCACCCGTTTGCAAATGTTAAAAGCTTTATCGGATCAATTTATCAAATCACGCCAAGGCGATCATTTGGGGTTGGTGATTTTTGGATCTGAGGCCTATACCTATGCCCCTTTATCGCCTGATATTACCACTTTGCGTGAATTGTTGGGCGAGGTGGGAATCGGCATTGCCGGCACTCAAACAGCCATTGGTGAAGCGTTGGCTTTGGCGGTGCAGGGGGTGGCCAGTGTGCCGACCGACAGCCAAATTGTGATTTTAATGTCCGATGGGGCATCCAATGCGGGGCGTGTTTCGGTGGATGAAGCCATCAAGTTGGCAGTGGGACAGGGGATTAAAGTTTACACTATCGGTATCGGTTCGGATGCCAAGATGATTCAGGACTTTTTTGGTTTGATTCAAATCAATCCGTCACAAAATTTGGATGAAGAAACATTATTGGGAATTGCCCAAAAAACAGGTGGGCGTTATTTTCGGGCAAAATCAACGCAAGAGCTGGCCGAAATTTATAACCTGATAAATCAATTGGAACCGGTGGAACGGGAAAGCGAATGGATTCGCCCACGCAAAGAATTGTTTTATATTCCGTTGATGGTGGCAATGTTTTTATTGTTGTTGGCCCAAAGGAGGGTAAAATGATTTTTTTGCGGCCTTGGGCATTTTTGGCGTTGTTGTTTCCGATTTTTTGGTTGTGGTACCGTCATCATCAAAACGGTGAAAGCCCGTGGAAAAAGTTTATGGATAAAGATTTATGGCGTGCTTTAAGCGTTAATCAGGCTTCGGATAAAACGGTGGCCAAAAAAAGCCGTTTGATATTGTTATTATGGTTTATTTTAACGTTGGCTTTATCGGGACCGGCTTGGTATAAAATGCCCACACCCGCCCGTATCAGCCAACCAAATACCGTTATCGTGATGGATTTAAATCCCGAAATGAATAACGATACGCTTAAAAAAATTCAAATGCGTCTGTATGATTTATTGGACGTGTTAAAGGGACATCGGGTGGGTTTGGTTTTATACGGCACGGATGAAGGTTATACGGCCATGCCCTTGACCCCTGACAGGACTTTGATTCAACAATTGATTCCTGATTTAAGGCCAAATGTATTGCCTCAGGTATCGTTGAATCCCAAGGTCGGTATTCGTCAGGCCGAACAATTGTTAAATCGCACACAGCAACAGGGACAGATTTTATTTTTAACGCCTGATGATAAAAATCTTTCGGCCGATTATCCTTTGACGGTTGTGAATTTAAAAACAAACCTGAACGAATTGATACAAAATTTAAAAACACAGCAGGCGCTGGGTGAAAATCAAGATTATAATGCCGATACATGGGCCGATATGGGGATTTGGTTGGTGTTATTGGCTTTGCCGATTATGTTGCTTTGTTTCAGACGTAATGTATTGTTTTTATTTTTGGGTTTGGCCTTTGTGCCATCCGCCCATGCCGAATGGTTTTTGCGTCCCGATCAACAGGCTTATCGTTTGAATCAACAAGGGGTTCAGGCCTATCGTCAAGGACAATATCAACAGGCCTATGATTTGTTTCAGGATGCCTATAATCAAGGTAATGCTTTGGCCTTTCAGGGAAAAATAAAACAAGCAATTGATGCCTATGATACGGCTTTGCGTGAAAATCCCGATGATATGGATGCGAAATTTAACAAAGAATATCTGGAAAAACAATTGCAAAATCAGGATAAAAATCAATCAAAGGAAAATCAAGAACAACAAAATCAATCAAACAGTGATAACCAAACAGAAAATCAAAACAATTCGGATAAAGAAAACGAACAAAACGAAGCTCAATCATCTGAATCCGAAGCAGAACAGTCAGAACAAAAAAATACCGAACAAGAATCCAAACCCCAAAATGCCCAACCCACGCAAGATGAAACGGTGTCGGAATTAGAACAGGCTTTATCCGAACAACCCAGCGAAGAACCCTTTAATCAAAAAGAACAGCAAATCCTGAATCGGTTAAATTTGGATCCGTCCCGTGTTTTGCGTTATCGTTTAAACTTACAACATCAAAGGAATCAAAGATGAAAAAGATAATAGCCTTTTCCTGTGCTTTGCTTTATTCTTGTTTTGCCCAAGCTGTTGAAGTGACCCTTTCGGCTCAACAAGTCAATCAAGGCGACAGTTTGTCATTAAAAATATCCGATTCAAAGCCTTTGCAAAAGGTGGATTTAGCCCCATTGACCAAAGATTTTATGTTGGGTGGTCAAAGTCAAAGTCAATCCTCCCGCTTTATCAACGGGGTTGGTTCAACAACTTATGAATTGGGTATTGTTTTATTTCCGATAAAATCGGGAAAATTGGAAATACCGGCCTTAAAGGTTGGTAACGAAACAACAAAACCTTTAACTTTAACGGTTCATCCGGCGGGAACAAAATCGGCCACAAATAAAGCAGCGGATAATATTCAATTAAAGGCGGTTGTTTCTGATGCGAAACCCTATGTCGGTCAAAGTTTATTTTACACGCTTCAATTGACGGACGGTGTGGGCATTTTGGATGGTGAAGTAATTCCTTCTCAAACGGATAAAATCAATATTATGCCTGTTGGATCGGATACTCAAAAAAAAGACATTCAAAACGGTCAGGTGATTCGTACCATAGAACGCACCTATCGTATCGTACCTGAATCGGCCGGTAAAATTACAATTCCGCCGGCTATTTTTAACGGTCAGGTTGAATATACACAAGAAATTGGTAAAAACAAACGTTCTTTATTTGGTATGTTTGATACATCAGATGTGTTTGGTAATTTTATGGTATCTGCTCGTCCTGTTCAAATAATCAGCAATCCCATTGAATTGGATGTTCAGGCACAACCGGCTGATTGGTCAGGTTGGTGGTTGCCCAGCACAGACGTGCAATTAAATGTATCTTATCAGGTGCCACCGGATATTCAAGTCGGTGATGCCATCACGGGTGAATTGATTTTGTCGGCTTTGGATGTGGATGCCAATGATATGCCTGTGCCCAAAATCACTGGACAAAGCCAATTCAGGCTTTATCCCGAACCCGAAGAAAGAACCACACAGCTAACATCAGATGGTCATGTAAAAGGAACGGTAAAGGCTAAATTTTCTTTGGTGCCGTTACAATCGGGTGCGTGGGAAATACCGGCTGTATCTGTACCATGGTTTAACACGAAAAGCAAACAAAAAGAGCTGGCCCGAATTGAGGCTTATCCTTTAAATGTGCGTGTGGGGGAAAATCCGTTGCCTGTTTTGGCACCACCTCAACCTACAATGCCTGTTCAAACAAAGGATATAACGGCATCTGCGACTAAAACAAATGGTTTTGTGGCGGGTCTTTTATGGGGCATTGGCGGTGTGTTGGGTGTTATGGCATTGGTCGGTGGTATTGTTTGGCTGATTTATCGTCGTAAAAAAACAAAAAAGAAGCCAAAAAAGAAGCCAATTCCTGATTTTTATGCTTTCAAGTGAAAAAAGACTTGACTTTTTATTAAAAATAGTGTAAAAATAACGCCAATATTTAACAAGAAAGGATTTTGGCTATGACAAAAAAATGTATGATTACAGAAAAAGGCGTTCTGTCCGGTAATAATAACAGCTATTCAAAACGTAAAACACGCCGTCGCTTTATGCCCAACTTGCAAACAGTTGCTATTTACAGCGAAATATTGGGTTGTGCGGTTGATATTCGTATCACATCCAACGGTTTGCGTACCATTGAAAAAAATGGTGGTTTGGATTTGTATTTGTTAAATACACCGGTTTCAAAGTTGTCGGCTGAATCCAAAAAATTGCGTGAACGTATTGCTTCAGCCAAAGCTGCCAAAGCCCAATAGTTTTTCAAGCTATTAAAAATCCCCCTTATGAAAGGGGGATTTTGTTTTGCCGTTTATCTTATCGGCCGCTTCTGGCTCGGCTCATCGCCAAAGCGTGGGCGGGACCGGCCGGTTTTGTGCTTTCCTTTTTGGGCTGATGTTCGCTTGATTTCGGATTGCTTTGTTTTTGTGTTTCGGCCTGTTTGGATTGCATGTATTCTTTTGGCACGAACTGAGTCAATTTGTTCCACATTTGAATGTTGCTTCCTTTTTTGGCCAAGTATTCATTTTTCAAATTGTTCCAAAACTCGGGTGATTTTGGTAAATCCCCCATCACCGCTACACCTTCATTGATGAAGTTTCGGGCAAAAGATTCCATGATTTCCTCTTTGTTTTTGATGTTCTTTCCAACTTTAAGACTTACCAAAGGCTTTTTGCCATTTTTCAAGGCGTGTACTTTTAAATATTTTGCCAATTTTCTGTGGAAGTCATCTATGTTTTTACTTTTGATGACAACCCCATTGGAACCAACAGCACTGTATTCTCCGTTTTTAAAGCCACCCTTAAAGGACAAACCTGAGTTTCCATTCATATTTGTTTCATCGGGATTTGGTTTATCTTTATTATTATCCTCTAATTCTGGTAATTTAATTTCTTCGTCTTCTTTGAATTTATACTTTTCCAAATCATCCAATGTAATGGGCGTGCCGGCCTTTATATCCTGATCAAATTTTTTTTCGTTGAATTTGTCTTTCAATTCAGCCTGAAAGCGTTCTTTGATTGAGTTTGTTTGTGGTTTCATGTGCACTCCTTTGTTTGCACTTATATTATACCACAGATCTGAAATTCGTCAAATTGAAGTCAAAAAATTGTTTTATATCAATGGGATATAAAATAACATTGATACATAATGGATTTTGTAAAGATTTGTTCATATGGCGGATGGGAATTAAAATAACATTTATCCGCTTTTTTCTTCGTCCAATAAAATAACCCCCCCTTGGGCAAAAGGAATCATTAAACGACGGATAATTCTCCCATCTGGTAAATACAGGAAGATTTCTTCTGTTTTGCTGAGCCCCGCAAACTGTTCTCGTTGTTGTTTTTTATATTGTGAAAAATCCATTACGCGGGATAAAAGTCCTTTTTCCTGTAACGAATCCCAAAAATTTTCATAATCAGGTTTTGTATTTAACCATGATTCATCTAATTGCCACAAACGTGCAAAACTGGGACTACATGCAATCAATTGGCCGTTGGCATTAAACAGGCAAACAGCACAGGGCAGTTCTTGACACAAACGTCTGTGTGCCGTTGTAATTTCCCGTACCAAAGATTGTACTTCTTCTTCAGAACGCATTTCCTGACCATAAGTCAGGGTATAGGTTGTTTCATCCGATTGAAAAGGACGTGTTTGCCAATGACACTGATTTAAAACATTATTGTCATTTTTTCCAACGGCCTGATTTGCAAAGATGACTTTGCCTTGCGTTGATCGGATAAATGTTGGAAAAGGAAAGCTTTCCCAGGCATTTTCCAGCAATTGTTTTTGTTGATATAATTGGTCATAGTTTTGGTTTAGTTGATCAAATTTTTCCTGATAACGTGATAAATCGTTTATCCAAAAAACACGGGCCCCATTTTCAAACGGACGAGCCCTTAAATGAAAACTTTGACGACCATGGTGCAATACACCATCAAATGGAATTTCTTTTTTTACCAAAATATCATAATTTTGAATAAAAAACTGTTTATCCTCTGGGGGCAAATGTTTGATCAATTCTTTAATGGTGCGTGGTCGTTTTGATAAATCCCACATCAAACGCCAAGTTTTATTTAATAAAATTTTTCCGTTAAAATCATAACATAACCCAACGGGGATATTGTGTAATAATTGTAATTGCAAATGGTGTTGTTGGCGCAAAAAACGATGTCGGATAAATTGAATCAACCACACACAACATCCACCGACAATCAAGGCACACAGAATAATAAAAAAAATGGGATCTATTCTCATTTTTTATTTCCTTTCGGGTAAACGATAGGCCAAGGCCTCAGAAATATGTTCAGGTAGAATTTCATCTGAAAATGCCATGTCTGCAATAGTACGGGACAGACGTATCATTCGATGAAAACCACGACCGGACAGTTGGAACTTTTCGGCTGCCTGAATCAATAATTGGCGTGCTTCATTTGTCAGGCTGGCCGTTTGTTCCAATTTTGCACCATCCAATTCGGCATTCAAAACATTTTGTCCCCGTTTTTGTTGAAAGGCACGTGCTTGAATCACACGGGCCAAAACGGTGGCTGAATCTTCCCCGCCTTCTAATTGTCCCAATATCCATGGGGATAACAGGGGAACTTCAATTTGTAAATCAATTCTGTCCAACATTGGTCCGGATATTTTGGATTGATATTCTTCGGCACATCGTGGGGCCCGTGAACATGTTTTGCCCGCCACGCCCAAGTATCCGCAACGACACGGATTCATGGCTGAAATCAATTGAAAGCGGGCCGGATATGAAATATGCGAATTGGCCCGTGCCACCGATACAACGCCTGTTTCAATCGGTTGGCGTAAAGCCTCCAAAGTTTGGCGGGGAAATTCGGGTAATTCGTCCAAAAATAAAACACCTCTATGGGCCAAAGAGATTTCACCCGGTTTTGCCTTTAATCCCCCCCCAACCATAGCCGGTGTTGAGGCGGAATGGTGTGGAGAACGATAAGGTCTGTGTGTAATCAATTGTCCGTCTTTTAACAGACCGGCCACAGAATGGATTTTACTGATTTCCAAAATTTCCTGAGTTGTCAAAGGTGGCAAAATGGACGGCAACCGGCTGGCCAACATGGATTTGCCCGACCCCGGTGGTCCAATCATCAACATATTGTGTCCGCCAACGGCTGCAATTTCCAAGGCTCGCTTGGCGTTTTCCTGACCTTTGATATCCTTTAAATCCAAAGCATATGGTAAAATGGCATTTTGTTCGGCTGGTTTGGGTGGTAAAATATCCTCTTGACCTTTGTAATAATTTATCAGTTGCAATAAATCTTTGACAGGGACGATATTTTCATTGCCTGACCAAGCGGCTTCTCCGCCTTGTATGGCAGGACACACAAAGCCCATTTGATACCCCATGGTGGCCACACTGGCCGGTAAAATACCCGATACGGGACGAATGGTTCCGTCTAATCCCAACTCACCCATCATGACAGTATTTAAAATTTTGTCGGTTGGAATAACCTCCATCGCTCCCAATAATGCCACAGCAATGGGTAAGTCAAAATGGGTGCCTTCTTTTAACACATCAGCCGGTGCCAAATTCACGGTGATATGACTGCCTGGCAAAGATAAACCGATGGAATGCAAAGCTGAGCGAACTCTTTCACGGCTTTCGGCAATGGATTTATCGGCCAAACCGACAATGGTAAAACTGGGCATACCGCGTGAAATTTGAACCTCTATTGTAATTCGTAAAACATCAATACCGTTAAAGGCAACCGAATGTGTTTTGGCCAACATATCTATCATCCTTTCGTGATGACGTGATTATACCTGAAAATATCAAAAAATTCAAGGTGTAAAAAGTGTTCCTTTAATCCTCTAATTTGATGCGAATTTTTTTCAAAATTTCCGATTTATTATAAGGTGGTGAAAATTGTTCCATTACCCAATTTAAAGCTCGTTCGATTTCTGTGTTTGTGGCGTTTTCATAAATTATTTTTAATTCCTTGATAAAGTTTTCCTTTGATTCGTTTGTTGATAAAAAACTTTGTTCGGTTTCAATCGGTTTTTGACGGGTGGCCATAAATTTTTGGGCTTCTTCAAATAAATTCATATATTACGCCTCCATAAAAAAGGAACAAACAAAATGATAACGGTAATAAATTCTAAACGCCCTAACAACATCATAAAGGACATTAAAATTTTGGCCATATCTGGTAATCCTGCAAAGGTCATATCTGGTCCGATATAGTTGCCCAATCCGGGGCCAACATTACCTATGGCTGATAACGTCCCCGAAAGTGATGTTATCACATCCAATCCTGTTAAGGAAAGTAATAAAGTACCAATGCAGACGGATATTAAATATACGCCGATAAAAAATAAAACGGACGAGGCTATTTCTTCGTTGATGGGACGATTACCATAGCGTGGCACGACAACAGCATGTGGTTGGACAGAGGCTTTCAGCCGTGATGAAATTTGTCGTCCCATAATAGCAAAACGGAACATTTTGATGCCGCCTGATGTTGAACCGGCACACGCCCCGACACTTAATAAAAACAAAAAGAATAAAACGCTAAACGATCCCCATAAGGCATAGTTTTCGCTGACAAAACCGGTGGTCGTGATGACGGATAATAAAGAAAATAATGACGAACGAAATGTTGTTTCTGTTAAAAGTGCATCACCAATCCAACGTCCCAATAACAAAACAATCAAAGCAACCAATAAAAAGTGAATATATGTTTTAACCTGAGCGTTTTGTTTGATTAAAAAGAATTGTCTTTGGCATAATTGAATCCAAATAACCAATGGTAATCCCGCCAAGAACATAAATGCAATCAGAACCCATTCAATGGTTGGTGAATCAAAAAAAGCAATGCTGGCATCATGCGTTGAAAAACCACCCGTGGCAATAGTTGTCATGGCGTGTACCAAAGCATCAAACCAATTCATTCCGGCACTTTTTAAACACAAGGTACAAAATAATGTTAAAGTAATAAATACCGTTAAAATCATATGCATTGTTTGTAAAACGGTTGGGCTTTGACGCATGGCATCACCGGAAAATTCAGTGGTAAAAAATTGCATGCCGCCAATGCGTAAAGTTGGCAAAATGGTTACGGCAATCAAGATAACCCCAATGCCCCCCAGCCATTGCAGCATCGCACGCCACATCAATAATCCGCGTGCCATGTTGTCCAAACCAGACAAAACAGTGGCACCTGTGGTGGTCAAACCGGACATAGATTCAAAAAAAGCATCCACATAAGATAATTGTGATATAGATAAATAAATTGGCAAAGAACCCCATATGGCGTATGTCAACCAAATCAGGGTTGTTGTTAAAAACATTTCTTTTGTCCTTAGTGGTGTTTCTTGTTTGGGACGTAAAATCCAATAAAATAAAGTTGATATAGAAACGGTAAAAATGCATGAACTGGCAAATAATTTGGCAGATCTTAAATTATTGAAATATAAATCAATTAAGGCTGGTCCTATTTGAGCCAATCCAAAAAATACGCTCATTAAAGCGACAATAGAAAAAATAAAACGAAATCTCATTTTTACCTCTTTATCAAAAAGGATAAAATTTTTTACATAAAAAATCAATAATAAATTGCATTTTAAAAGACTTTATGCTAAATTCAAACTATGTTGAAGCAAAAAAAATATCTCTTTTTATTCTTGATTTTGTTGGGCGGATTATCCTCTTTTGGTTTTGCCCCGTGTTTTTTATGGCCTTTGACAGCATTGGGCATTTTTGGATTGATAAGATTATTAAACAAAGAACAAAAACATTCTGGTTGCTTGTTTAAGGGATTCTTTTTCGGTTTTGGGATGGGTGCTGTTTCAATGCATTGGTTGACTCATGCATTGATGATAGATGGTGGGCGTTTTTTTGTTGCAATACCGTTGGTTTGGTTGTTTTTTGGATTGTGGTTTGGTTTGTTTTTTGCTTTATCAGCCTTTGGTGCATCTTTTTTTGAATCGGGTTGGCGTCGTCTTTTGGCTTTTTCTGGTTTTTTTGTGATATTTGAATGGGTTCGTTCATGGTTATTCACGGGCTTTCCGTGGAATCCTTTGGGTAATATTTGGAACGATTATTTACCTGTTATGCAAATTGTCAGTGTGGTCGGTATTTACGGTTTAAGCGGTTTGACGATTTTATTGTTTGGGTCGATTGCTTTGGGATTTAAAAATCGTTTTTTATGGTTGATTTGTTCGTTTTTTTGTTTAATCACTGTTTTGGGTGGAATTCGTTTGTATACACAACCTATTGGTTCTGTTTGGGGAACGCATCTACGATTGGTGCAACCCAATATTGCCCAAACATTAAAATGGGATCCGAATGAAGAGCAAAAAAACTTGGCCACTTTAATTAGCTTGTCTCGTGAAAACAATAAAGGAATTACGCATATTTTATGGCCCGAATCAGCGGTTTCTTTTTTGGTCAATTATGATGATGAAGAACGCTTGCGTTTAATGTCATCTATGGGGCAAGGAATGGTTTTGTTGACGGGTGGTATGCGTTTGGTTGATCCAAAAACAAAATTATTGGCTAACAGCATTTTTGTATTGGATGATTTGACGGATATTCATGGTTTTTATGATAAATCACATTTGGTTCCGTTTGGGGAATATATGCCGTTTCGCGGATGGTTGCCGTTTGAAAAATTTGTGCCGATTTCATCCGATTTGTATGAAGGGGAAAAAATTAAAACACTGCCTGTTTTAAAAACATTTTCGGCTGGTATGTTGGTTTGTTATGAGGTTATCTTTTCTGGTCAGGTTGTGGATAAAAACAATCGTCCGTCATGGTTATTTAATGCAACAAATGATGGTTGGTATGGTATCAGCTTTGGCCCACATCAACATTTGGCGATGACACAAACACGCGCAATAGAAGAAGGTTTGCCTCTTGTTCGGTCGGCCAACACAGGCGTTAGTGCCGTTATTGATCCTATGGGACGTATTTTAAAACAATTGCCATTGGGGCAACAAGGCGTGATTGATTCGGATTTGCCGAAGGCTTTACCACCCACAATTTACGCCAGATTTGGTGTTAAAATTCCTTTAATTTTGGCTTGTATCTTTTTACTTTTTTCATTTAAAAAGAAAAAATAAAAATTAAAAAAAGCCCCCTTTTTTCAAAGGGGGCTTTTTTGTTGGTATATTTATTTAATTACCAAATTGACCAAACGGCCGGGGACATAGATTTCTTTGACGATTTCTTTATCCTGTAAAAAGTCTTTGATTTGATTTTTTGCCATTTGAATTATGGTGTCTTTATCGGTTGTTTTGGCAACCTCAAAAGTGCCACGCAATTTGCCGTTGGTTTGGATGACGATTTTCATTTCGTCTTTGACCAAGGCGGATTCATTCACCTTGGGCCATTGCTGATTGAATACCGAATAAGGATGTCCCAGTTTTTCCCACAATTCTTCACCCAAATGCGGTGCAAAGGGGGACAACAACAACACAAAGGTTTTAATGCAATCCATCAAAAATTCTTTATTCACTGGACCTGAAACATAATCGTTCAAAGCATTCAAATATTCCATCATACGGGCCAAAGAGGTGTTAAATTGCATCACATCCATATCTTTGGTAACGGCACCGATGGTGGTATTGCGAATGAAATCCAATTTCTTTTCATTGGCGGTCATTTCATTGACACTGTTATCCATATTTTGCGATTTTTCAATCAATGTTTCAATGCGTTTGACAAAGCGTGCCATAGATTCCACACCGTTTTCGTTCCACGGACCGCCATCTGTATAGGCAAAGGCGAATTCCAAGAACATACGGAACACATCCGAACCATACTTTGAAATGCTGTCATCGGGGTTGATGGTGTTGCCTTTTGATTTGCTCATCTTTTGGCCGTCTGTTCCCAAAATCATGCCTTGATGCACCAAAGATGTAAAGGGTTCATCAAAATCTAAATACCCCATATCGCGTAATGCTTTTGTGAAAAAGCGTGCATAGAGTAAGTGCATGGTGGCATGTTCTTGCCCGCCTACATATTTATCCACGGGCAATAAACGATTGATTTTGTCTTTGTTAAAGACTTCTTTATCGTTTTTATTATCCGGATAACGCAGGAAATACCAGCTGGAATCCACAAAGGTATCCATGGTATCGGGATCACGTGTGGCATCCATACCGCATTTGGGGCATTTAGTGTGCATAAATTCGGCACAACGTTTTAATGGTGATTCACCATCGGGACGGAATTCCACATTTTCGGGCAACCGTACAGGCAAATCAGATTCCGGCACAGCCACAGCCCCACAAATCGGACAATGAATGACGGGAATCGGGGCACCCCAATAACGTTGACGTGAAATCAACCAATCACGCAAGCGGAACATGGTTGTCAGTTTGCCATAGCCTGTTTTTTGTAATTTTTCCACAATAGCGGGAATGGCTTCTTCGGTTGTCATGCCTGAAAATTCGGCCGAGTTGACCAATTTACCGTGTTCACAGAAGGGCAAATCTTTCTCATTTCCGTCTTTATCCACAATGACGCGGGTAATGGGCAAATTGTATTTTCTGGCAAAATCAAAGTCGCGTTCATCATGGGCCGGCACAGCCATCACAAAACCTGTACCATAGGTGGCAATCACATAATCGGCGACCCATACCGGCACTTTACGTCCATCCACAGGGTTTGTGGCATAAGAACCCGTAAACACACCTGTGCGTTCACGTGAATCGGACATGCGGTCAATTTCTTTGACTTTGGCGGCTTCCATCACATATTGTTCAACGGCCTGTTTTTGTTCGGGTTTGGTCAGCTGGGTAACTGCCGGATGTTCGGGGGCAATCACCACATAACTTAAACCATACAAAGTATCGGCGCGTGTTGTAAAGGCCTGTAATTTCATGCCGTTATCGATGTCAAAGGAAATCAATGAACCATGCGATTTGCCGATCCAATTCTTTTGAATTTTTTTGGTTTTTTCGGGCCAATCCAAATTGTCAATGTCCTTTAACAATTCTTCGGCATAGGCTGTAATTTTGAAGAACCATTGTTTCATTTTCTTTTGAATGACAGGGGATTTGCAACGTTCGCAATGACCGTCCACAACCTGTTCGTTGGCCAATACGGTTTGACAGCTGGTACACCAGTTGACGGCTGCTTCTTTTTGATAAGCCAAGCCTCGCTCAAACAACTTGGTAAAAATCCATTGTGTCCACTTGTAATATTCTTCATCACAGGTGTTTAAAGTGTAATTCCAATCAAAAGTAGCCCCCATGGTTTTGAGTTGTTCTGTCATCTTTGCGATACTTTTTAAAGTTGATTCTTTTGGGGGCGTACCTGTTTTTATGGCATAGTTTTCGGCCGGCAATCCGAAAGCATCAAATCCCATCGGATGAAAAACATTATATCCTTGCATACGTTTAAAACGGGCCCAAGAATCCACGACCCCATAGTTATACCAATGTCCACAATGCAAATTGGCAGAAGATGGATATGAAAACATTTCCAAACAATAAAGTTTCTTCTTATTTGAGTTTTCGTCAAATTTATAAAGTTCTGAATCAGCCCACTTTTTTTGCCATTTTTTATCAATTTCTGATGAATATGTCATATTTTTTACCTTTCGTTATTAAAAATAATTTTCGGGTATTATAGCGGATTTTATGAAAAAAATCCAGTTTTTTTAAGCGTCTAAAATTTTACCCACAATTTCACGCGTGGCATCGGACAATTTTGCGGTTTCCCGCAATCGGGCCAATAACTTTTGCGCATATTGTTTTAAATCGGCCGGCATTTTAGCACTGTTTTTAAAGTTTTTGGCCAAAGTTGCCGCCATGTGTGGGTTTAATCCGTCCAATTGTTGAATGACATCAATAATTAAATCATAGCCGGCCCGTGTTTGAAAGGCGATTGTATTATTGCAAAATACACCCAATAAAGCACGCACTTTATTTGGATTTTTTATATCAAATTTGGGATGATTCATCAAACGCTTAATCACACCCACCGTTTCGGCCACGGGATCGGATGCCTGAACCACAAACCAACGGTTAAAGGGCAGGGCATCATTTTCGTATCTGGCATAAAAATTATCTAACGCCTCATTGGCTTTGGGATGATGGTAATGTACCAAACAAATCAAAGCTTCGGTTAAATCCGTAAAGTTGTTGGCCTGATTATATTGTTGCCATGCGGTATCGGATTGATTGGTTAAACTTAAATATCCCAACAAAACATTTTTCAACGCACGTTTTCCCATTTGCTCGGGGGTTATTTGGTATTCATTGTTATCCGACATTTGGTTGTATAAATCAAAGATATCATCTTGATAGGTGTCGGCAAAATGTTGGCGTATCAAATGACGAACCGATTGCAATTGTTCGGGATTGACATGCTTTAAGTTGTTGATAATTTCGGCATCAGATGGTAATTTTAACATCCACGATTTTAACATGTTGTCAATGGGGGCCTTTAAACATCCGCCCATCATTTTTATCAAAGTATCATCGGATGCGGGGGTATCGCTTTTCAAAATATTCAAAATGCTGTTCAACATGTATTGGTGCATAACCTGATACCGGTTAAATAAATCCGCATCAAATTGGATTAAATGTTCACGTTGGGCCAAAGTATAATTGACGTTGATATCTGCGATGGCCGAAAAACCACGATTGATGGATAAAACGGGCTCTTCAATCACATCAAAAGTAAAGGTTTTTTCTGTTTCATCCAAAATTAAAGTGCCGTTTAACAAATCTGTTCCGTCTTTGGCCACCAAACCATAGGCCAAAGGAATCATCAACGGTTGCTTTGTGCGTGGATGAGATTGTTCCATATGCACGGTGAAGGTATTGTTTTCATAATGTGTTTGAATATTGATAATGGGGCGACCCGGCACCTGATACCACAGCATAAATTGACTTAAATCCATATGTGAAGCATCCTCTATGGCACGTACAAAATCTTGAATTTCAACTGCTTGACCGTCATGACGTGAAAAATACAAACGGCATCCGGCCATAAAGTTATCTCGTCCCACCACTTCACGCATCATGCGAATGACTTCGGCCCCTTTTTCGTAAATGGTGGCGGTATAAAAATTATCCACTGATTCGGCTTGTTCCAACATAATGGGGTGTGCCAAAGGTCCGTCATCTTCGGGATATTGAATCTGTTTTAAAGTGGCGACATCATCAATTCGTTGGCAAACACCATAAACATCGTGGGCATATTCGGTATGGCGATAAACGGTTAAACTTTCCTTTAACGACAGATGAAACCAATTTTTCAATGTTACCCGATCGCCTGAATAATTGTGAAAATATTCATGGGCAATCGTGGCATCAATGCCTTGATAGGCCCAATCGGTTGTTGTCATGGGATTTGCCAATAATACATTGTCGTTAAAAATGTTTAACGATTTATTTTCCATGGCCCCAAAGTTAAAGTGCGACACGGCAACAATAGAAAAACGATTTAAATCATATTCCAGGCCAAAGACATCTTCATCCCAACGCATGGCACGTTTTAATGATTCCATTGCAAAGGTCAAACGTTGTTTTTTGCCTTCTTCACAATACAAATACAGATCCACTTTTTTATTGTTTTTGGTGGTGTAAGAATCCTGTAAAATATCCAATTTTCCCGCCACTAAAGCAAATAAATAGCATGGCTTGGCAAACGGATCTTCAAATGTGATTTGATGATCATCTTCAAAAATAATATTGCCGTTGGATAAACGCACAGGATAATCTTTTTTATCGGCTATAATCGTGCACGTATATTGGCTCATCACATCGGGATGGTCTGGGTAAAAGGTGATATAACGAAAGCCTTCGGCTTCGTTTTGTGTTGTGAATAAACCGCTGGCAATATACAGCCCCATCAATTGTGTGTTTTCCTTTGGATTGATTTGCACTTCGGTTTTTAAAACAAAATCTTTGGCCGGTGGCATAAAACTCAAACCTTTTGAATTTTGTTCATATTCGTCCAAATTGATGGAAATCAACTTTAATTGAATACCGTTTAAAAAAATCGGCTGATTTAATTGACAGTTTTGAAAATATAATTCAGCAAACACCTTTGTTTGTGTCGGATGTAAGACAAAGGTCAATTTTGTTTTCGGTAATTCAAAGGTTGGTTTTTGATAGTCTTTACGAAAAATTGTCATTTTAATCTTGCTCGCCAATATTGTTCACGTTCTATGTTTTTTGGGAATCCGCCAAAACCGCCATGATAAATGGAAATCAAGCTTTTAACGGCATTTTTGATGCCGGCATGGGCAGCTTGTTCATATAAAGCCACTGCTTTTTTTGTATCAGGTTTTCCATAGTATCCCCGTTCAATCCAAACAGCCAAAGCATATTTGGCCTCAGGCATTTCTTTGGCGGCTTTTATCATATAATCTTTGGCTTTTTCACGATTTTCTTTGATTTTGTCTCCGGCATCATATAACAATGCCAAGATATAAAAGGCTTCGGGTGATTTTAATTGTGCGGCTTGTTCGTAATAAAAGGCGGCCTTTGTCATATTAACGGGTACATTTTTGGCCCCATGATGATAAATTTCTGCCAATGTCAAAGCACTGCTTAAACGGATATCTTCATATTGACTTTTTTGTGCAATTATAAAATGAGAAATTGCTTTGCTTGGATTCTTATTTAAAAAATTTACACCTTCTGTAAAGTGCATTTCGGGTGTATAATTCCATGAACGCAATAAAACAGAGCCAATTCCAATCAAGAAAAACAAACCGATAAAGAAAAAAGCATAACGTTTTTTTATGGATAAAGTTTTATGTGTCATTTTCTCTCCTTTACAAAAGCTTAAAAACAGTGTACACTAACCTTGATAAAAAAACAAGGGGCTTTTTGATGAAATGGTCAGAATTTGAAAATAAAAAAGTGGGCATATGGGGTATGGGGCGTGAAGGCCAATCTGTTTTAAAGGCTTTAAAAAAACATGTAGCCCAATGCAAAATTATTGAAATTGCCGAAGATAATTTAAATTTATTGGATGATTGTGAAATTGTTGTTAAATCCCCTGGTGTATCATTATATCGGGATGAAATTAAGCGTACCAAAGAAAAAGGTGTTATCGTTACATCCGGTACGAATATATTCATGGCAAATAAAAATCCAAAATCAAAGCTTATTTGTATTACAGGTACCAAAGGTAAAAGCACAACATCATCATTATTGGCACATACATTAAAGGTTTTAGGGTATTCGGTATGTTTTGGCGGTAATATCGGTAAGCCTTTATTGGATTTTGTGGATGAAACGCCTGATTTTTTTGTGGCTGAAACATCCAGCTATCAATGTGCAGATTTTATCGGTCAACCCGATTTGGGGATTATGGTGGCACTTTATTCGGCCCACTTGCCCTGGCACGGCTCTTTGGCGCAATATCATAAAGATAAGATGAATATGATTTTACAAAGCCGACAAACAATAGATATTCGTTCTTTGGATGTTCGGGTGCAAGATGGATATTTTTATTCCCATTCGGAAAAGTTATTTTCGGTGGATGCATTGGCTTTGTATGGTGCACACAATCGGGAAAATGCCTGTGTTGTTTTACAGGCGATTAAAATGTTGGGTTTGAATTTAAAAGAGTGCGAAAAAGCTTTTCAAAGTTTTGAACCTTTGGCTCATCGCCTGCAAAAAGTGGGACAAATAAACGGTGTTTTATACATCAATGATTCCATTGCGACATTACCCGAATCCGTGATGGTGGCATTGGATACGTTTGCCGACCGACCGATTACTTTAATTGTTGGCGGTTGGGATGGCGGTTATGATTATACAGCTTTGGATAAAAAGATAACGGAACGCAAAATTTTGGCCTTGGCATTGCCTGATACAGGGGCAAAAATAAATACGCCTTACCATGTGGCGGATATGTTGGAAGCCGTTCGATTGGCGTACGAAAAAACACCCATGGGTGGTGTTGTTTTGATGTCCCCGGGAGCACCCAGTTATAACCAATATAAAAACTTTGAAGAACGCGGTGAAGATTTTATTAAACTGGTTGAAAAATTGAAAGATAAGGAATAAAAATGACATTAAAAGTTGAACAATTTAATTCACAGGATATACCACAATTTTCAACAGATTTGATTCGTTTTTTATATTCGGATGCTAATAAAAGAATTCAGCTTTCTTTTTTGTGTTGTCCCCGGGTATTGATTATGCCGACGAAACAAAACGATGGTTTGATTCGTATAAATCGTTTAAAAAAAATCGCTCTTAAAAAAAATGGTATATTTACTTATGGGGCATGGCCACAAGACAGAGTATCTCCCATTCAATCAAAAAAATTAAATCAAATGATAAAGAATCATCAGATTAGACAGGCCGGACATTATTATGATTTGGCCGGTCAAGCGTGTCATGAATACGAAATAAAAGAAAAAAGATATGTATTTATTCCAAAAGCAAGTGTATGGTTTGAAGTGAAACCTATTGAATGGATTTATGATTTTAAAACAAATACAGTCCATTCTGTCAGGGCAATTTGGTCAAAAGATGAATTATCACCTAAGCGTTTAGAAGCTTTTGGTTGGCAAGCTTTACAATCAAATAAATTAATTCACCGGCTTCAAAATAATTCATCCAAAAATCAATCACACACACTGCGTGATATTGAATCGGATATGCTTCATGCGGTTCGTTTTTTGCGTGACAAGGAAAAAGAAAACGGAATTGTTGATGGAAAAGGACAAAAAATACTTGATATGATATGTGGACAATTTTATAAAAATAAACAGAAAGGAAAATAAATGACAAAGAAAAAAACAAAAACAAAACATACAATGAAGACTTATCTTTTAACGGGCGTATTGGTGATGGCGCCTGTGGCGATTACGCTTTATTTGGCCATGTGGTTGTTTCGTTTAATGGACGGTTGGGCAAAATACCTGATACCCGAAAAATATGCCGAATATCTGCCTTATGGTGTGCCAGGATTGGGGATTTGTTTATTGTTTTTATCTTTGATTTTTGTGGGCATGTTCACCACCAACTATGTGGGGCGCTGGGCGGTTAAAACAGGGCAAAAGATTTTGGCACGTGTTCCTGTGATATCGGGCATTTACGGTGCCATTAAAAAAGTCTTTGAAACATTGATGGGTGATGGCGGTTCTCAATCATTTCGTCAGGCTGTTTTAATTGAATATCCCCGTAAAGGTTTGTGGACGATTGCTTTTGTGACGGCACCGGTTTATAAAGGGATGAAAAAATATCTGCCCAACGATATGATAACCGTTTATGTGCCGACCACACCCAACCCGACATCGGGCTTTATGATTTATGTGGCCAAAAAGGATATTAAGGAATTGGATATTCCTGTGGAAGAAGCCTTAAAGATGGTGTTGTCTATGGGGATTGTGAATCCGACAAAAAAGCCTTAAGGTTATCCAAATCCCGTGAAATCAGGGCTTTTTTATAAAGACTGGTATTGGGTTCGCCCCGATAAAGTCCCATCATGTGAGGAATGATTCGGGTGATACGTTTGTAATTTTTTTGCATATAAGGAATCATTTTTTCCAATACTTCCTCACGTGATAAAATGGGGTGATTGTCGCCATAAAACATTTTATCTACATCCCTTAATTCATAGGGATGACCATAGGCCCAACGCCCAATCATCACACCATCCACATGGTTTAAATGTTCTTGGGCTTGCGTTAAAGATAATACATTTCCGTTGATGGAAATCGGCATATCTGGAAAAGATTTTTTTAACTTGTAAACCAGATCATAATTGATAGGTAAACGCAATCTGTTTTCCTTTGGACGCCAATTTAATTTTGCCTGGCGGGCGTGAACGATTAAATGGTTGCATCCGGCTTTTTTAACCAAGTCCGCCAAATGAAATAATTCTTTCCATCCGTCTCCTCCCACATCCGATAAAGAAATGCGTGTTTTAACCGAAACAGGCAAACGTGATGCACCACACATTTCGGCCACACAATCGGCAATCACTTCGGGTGTTTTCATTAAAATAGCCCCAAATTTACCCGATTGAACACGTTGGCTGGGGCATCCGGCATTGATGTTGATGCCTTCATATCCCCAACTTTCGGCCATTTTGGCACATTGGGCCATCAATTTTGGTTCGCTCCCACCCACCTGTAAAATCAACGGATGTTCTTCGGGATTATAATCCAATAATAATTCTTTGTTGCGTCCTAAAATCAAGGCAGGGCAGGCCACCATTTCCGTATATAATGTGGCGTGATGGGTGATGAAACGCAGAAAATATCGGTAATGTCTATCTGTCCAATCCAACATTGGTGCAATAGATATCTTTTGCGAAAATAATTGATTTTTTTGTGTCATTGCTATATAATAGCATAAAATCAAAAAAAAAGAAAGGACCAAAAAATGACTTTAACCGAAACAGAAATGAATAAAATACAACAATATTTGCGTCAATTGTTTTGGAATCCGGATATTACTTTACATCCCGGCAGCGCCAAAGACAGTCCGGCCGAAGTTTATATCGGTAAAGAATTTGTGGGTGTTATTTACAAAAATGATGATGACGGTGAAATCTCATTTGATTGGAATATGTCCATTTTAAGTGATGATATTGAACAATTTTAAGGTATGAAAACATCGCTTTTTAATTTTGATTTGCCCGAAAATTTGATTGCAAATCGGCCCGTTGAACCGCGTGATATGGCCCGTTTATTGCATATTGACGGGATGAATCTGCTTGATAAAATGATGCTGGATTTACCCGATTTATTGCATTCGGATGATGTTTTGGTGTTTAATAATACCAAAGTAATACCGGCCCGTTTATATGGAGTTCGGGGCCAGGCCAAAATTGAAATGACTTTGTTTAAACAGGTGGATTTATCCACATGGGAAACGTTAATTAAAAACGCCCGCCGATTACATGTTGACGATATAATTGTTTTTGATGATAAATTAAATGCCAAAGTTTTGGAAAAATTACCAAACGGTCCTGTGGTGGTTCAATTTAATCTATCGGGTGGGGATTTGTTTGCCTATTTACACCAAGTTGGCACAATGCCTTTACCACCTTATATCAAACGTTTATGGGGCGGTCAGGTTTCTGATAAAGCCGATTATCAAACCATTTACGCTCATCACGAAGGGGCAGTTGCAGCCCCAACGGCAGGCTTGCATTTTACCAAACGTTTGTTTGATGCATTGGATAAAAAAGGGATTCAACGTGAATTTATCACTTTACATGTGGGGGGTGGAACCTTTTTGCCGGTGAAGGTGGAAGATACCGAACAACACAAAATGCATGCCGAATATGGCATAATTACATCGGATGTGGCCAAACGATTAAATGAATATAAAAAACAAGGTCGTCGGATTATTCCTGTGGGAACAACTTCTTTACGTTTATTGGAATCGGCCTCGGATGAAAATGGTGTTTTGCAACCGTTTGCCCGTGAAACGTCTATTTTTATTACACCGGGTTACCGCTTTAAATTTATTGATGCATTGTTTACCAATTTCCATACACCTGAATCCACTTTGTTTATGTTGGTCAGTTCATTGGCCGGTTTGGATGAAATGCATCACGCATACAAACATGCCGTAGAAAAAGAGTATCGTTTCTTTTCCTACGGCGATGCGTGTTTGATTGAAAAAAAGATTGTTTAACCTTTTTTTGTTTTCTTTTATTTTTTCGTCAAATCCTTTGAACCAATGTATGTTTCAAGGCTCATCAATATAACGGCCAACACTAATGCGGTAACCCATTGGAATAACGGAAACGAATAACCGTTATAGGTAAAAGTCGCAAATAATGTATAACCGAAGAAAGAAAACAAAATGTCAGCGGTCCATACAACCAGCATGGCTATCATTGAACAACGCCAAGCACTGTGAACGGGCATTTGTTTATTCTTTTTAATCAACAACCCGATTAAAGAGCTGAATCCAACCAAAGTCAAATAAAACACCCACAAAAGCACCATTACACACAGGGCAATAATAACAGGTACCCATGTTATGATATAGCCAAAGAATTGTTTCATTTTTTCGGGTGTAATAACGAGATCATCTGGAAGTTCAGTTTGGGAAACAATGTTACCGTTTTGAAAAACGGTCAAGGCTTTTTTGGTCAAATAGACACCGTCTTGAATTACGCCTACACCCACATAATCACGATCTGTTTGAATATACAAAAGCGGTGTATCCCCCAAAGAACGATAGGTGTTCATATTAATGGGTTCAACGACTGTTTCATCCTGAATGACAATTGTTGGAATTGAATCAACAAAGCTGGTAAAAATCGGGTCTTGAAAGCCGGCCTTTAAGATATTGGAACTGCCGAACCAAATCAGACACGAAATAAGTAAGTTGAATATCAAAACAACGATTAAACCACGGCTTTTCATTTTTAATAAGTTCATATTTTCCTCCTTTTAAAATGTACTTATAATTAGCGTTTTGTTTTTTTAATTGTCAAGACTTGTTATAACAAAGCTTTTTCCAATTGTTCAATTTCATCTTTTAATGAAAGTTTGTGCTTTTTGTATTGGGCTACTAAAAAAGAATCCGGTTGGGGGCGTTCTTGTTCCGCTTTTAACAATTTGTCCCATTCGGCATGCTTTAATTTTAATAAAGCCAAATATTCCATAGCAGTTGTCGGTTCTGTCATTTTTTCTCCTTTAATTAAATTTCACCGATATAAATACCTAAATTTTTGGCAACATGTACCAATTCTTCATTGGGATCAACAGGGGTATTACCGATGGATAAAACTTCTTCCAAAGATAAATCCGTTACATGTCCGTTTTGATGCACAACCACACGGTCTGTTTTACCTTGTGCCAATAATTCCACAGCACGAACCCCAAAGCTGGAAGCTAACACACGATCTGATGCACAAGGTGTGCCGGAACGTTGAATGTGTCCCAAAATATTGCCGCGTACATTAAATCCGTCTTCGCTTAAACGTTTGACAAAATAGGTGGAAATCCCGCCAAAAGTATATCCGTTTACAGCACGAAATACTTCACCTTCGGGTGTTTTTACGCCTTCGGCCACCACCATCAAAGCATGGTTACGCCCTTCGGCTTTAACGGCATTTAATTTTTTCAAAATACCTTCATAAGTATAAGGAATTTCTGGAATTAAGGCAATATCGGCAAAACCGGCAATGGCGGATTGTAATGCCAAATGTCCGGCACCTCGGCCCATTACTTCGGCAATCATCACACGTTTATGGCTGGCCGCTGTTGTATCCAATTTATCCAAAGCTTCCATTACAACCTGGCGAGCTGTTTGGAAACCGATGGCTAAGTCTGTTCCTGGTGCATCATTATCCATTGTTTTGGGAATGCCCACCATTTTAACACCGGCTTTTTGGCAATACTTGCTGACAATGCTCATAGAACCGTCGCCACCAATAACAACCAAAGCTTCCAAACCTAATTCTTGAATACCTTCTTTGAATCGGGCAACGATTTGTTCATCATCCAAAACTTCAATGCTGCCATCTTGTTTTAAAAATTTATGGGCATCCGCCTGATTGGTAGTGCCCAACATTGTTCCGCCCAAAGTTGCAAAAGGAAATTCAAAATCCTTCATGCTCATTTTATGATAAGAAAGCGGGCGTAAAATTAAACCATTTGTGGCGTCATGGATACCAAAAACTTCCCAACCGCGTTCAATGGCACTGAATACCACGGCACGGATGGCAGCATTTAATCCGGAACAATCACCACCACTTGTCAATAATCCAATTCGTTTCATTGTTTTTAATCCTTTTTTTGTTTTTTTAAGTGTGCTACTTATAGCCTTTTTTACTTTTTTTTACAAGTTATTTTTTGATTTACAGGGAAAAATTCTTACCCAAATAAGTCTTTCGTACTGTTTCATCGGCAATAATTTCATCAGGTGTTCCGCATTTTAACACAACACCATCATGTAAAATATAGGCCCGATCCACAATCCCCAAAGTTTCGCGTACATTGTGATCTGTAATCAAAACACCGATACCTCTGTTTTTCAATTGGCCGACCAACTGTTGGATATCGCTGACGGCAATCGGGTCAATACCAGCCAAAGGTTCATCTAATAAAATAAACGTTGGCTTTCCGGCCAAAGCTCGTGCAATTTCCAAACGGCGTCTTTCGCCACCGGATAAAGCTCTGGCGGGTGAAAAACGTAAATGTTCAATGGAAAATTCTTTTAACAGATTATCCAATTCCTGTTCCACCTTGTCTTTGTTTTTTTCGTTTAATTGCAAGACCGAACGGATGTTGTCGGCCACATTCAAGCCACGAAAAATAGATGCTTCCTGCGGTAAATAACCGATACCCAATCTGGCCCGACGGTATACAGGGAATTTAGTGATATCCAAACCGTTTAAAGTAATAGAGCCTTTGTTGGGGCTGATAAGACCGGTTACGCAATAAAAGCTGGTTGTTTTACCGGCACCGTTTGGTCCTAATAATCCAACGGCTTCACCTGTTTTTACGGACAAAGAAACATCTTTTAAAACCAATCTTTTTTTATAACTTTTGCTTAAATTTTTGACGACTAATTCGGATTGTTGCATTATTATTCTCCTTTAATATCGTTTGGCATTAATTGTCCGGTAATACGTTTGGGGCTGATTAATTCGCTTTTGCCTGTGGCCATATTGACAACGGCTTTTTCGCCTTTCATTTTATGCGTTCCTTGTGCCACCACGACATTGCCACTAATTTCGGCAATTTGCGTTTTTGGGGTGTAAACGGCTTTTTCACCGATGACACTTTGTTGTTTATTGTCAATTTTAACATTTCCAAAGGCTTCAATTTTTTGAACACGGTTATTTTTGTCATTTGTATAGTGCAAAATGGCTTTATCGGCCGTTAAAGTATTTTTTTCTTGGGATACCTTAACATTATCCATGGCGGTCATAGTACGTTCTTTTTGATCAATTTGAATGCCGTTTTTGGCAGACACAGTCATATTTTGATTTTTGTTTTTTATAAGAGCGGTTGTTTTTTTCTTAAATAAAATCAAATTGCCTTTATCGGCCATCCATATGCCTTGGGCGTTTAATTTACCGGCCGGTCCGGAAATGCTGACGGGGCTGTTGCTGTCGGCCGAGCCTTGCGTATAATCACATAAGACCTGACTGGTAAAACCGGTATAGCCTGAATCCGTTTTGATATTGATGCGATCTTCAAAAAAGACAGTTTCTTTTTCCTGATCAATCAAGGCATAGGGGGCATTCAGACTCATTGTATCGCCGGAATCCAATTGATAAGTGCCGGTGGGTTTTTCCATACGCATTTTGCCCGATTTATTTTCGGCCTGTTTTACAGCCGGTGTTTGCAAAGTCATTGGCATTTTTTTGTTATTCAATCCGAAAAAGCGTAAGTTTTCCATTTCCATCTGGGTTTGTTTTTTGCTGGACGGAACAGCCAAAGAAAAACGATCGTTATTTTGGCTGAATTGAGGCCATATGATGATCAATGCAACAATTAAAAAAGCAAAGACAGGTAAAGTGCGTTTGGTAATCACCACCCGTCGTGAATGTTTTTTTATCTGCATTAATCGTTTGGTCAACATTAAACAACTCCTGCTTTTAACAAATGGTGCATATGGATTAAGCCGATAGGACGATTTTGATTATCCACCACAAAAATATTGGTGATTTTCTTTTCGTTCATCAAGGCTACTGCCTCACTGCCCAAAATGTCATCTGAAATTGTAATGGGATTTTGGTGCATTACCTGTTGCACGGATTTTGCCGGTAAATCAGCACTCATATGACGCCTTAAATCGCCGTCGGTGATCATACCCAATAATACATTATCCTGATTGATAATACCCACACAACCCAAAGTTTTCTTTGTCATTTCTAACAAAGCTTCGGCCATAGTTGCCGTATCGTTTACCAAAGGCAATTCATTGTTTTTGGCCATCAAGTCTTTGACTTTTACCAAGACATTACCCAATTTACCACCCGGATGACGGTCGTGGTACAACTCTTTTGTAAAACCACGCATATTCATCAATGCCACCGTCAAAGCATCACCCATTGCCAAAGTTTCAATCATACTGGTTGTGGGTGCCATATTAAAGGGGCATGCTTCTGGTGCTTCTTTTTTATTTGGAATCTGTAAAACATAGTCGGCTGCTTTGCCCAAGGTGCTTTCGGGTGCGCTGGTTACCGCCACCAAAACAACGCCAAAGCGTTTGCAATAATTTATAAAGTCAAATAATTCTTTACTTTCGCCTGAATTGGAAAGGGCTAAAACTAAATCTTTGTTGGTGACCATACCCAAATCGCCATGGCTGGCTTCCCCAGGATGCACAAAAAAGGCGGGGGTTCCCGTGCTGGCCAATGAAGCGGCAATTTTTTTGCCGATATGGCCGGGTTTTCCCATGCCTGTTACAATGACGCGACCTTGTAGATTTAAAATAATTTCGGCCACTTTTGCAAAAGTTTCATCCACGCGGTCAATCATCAATTTTAACGCATTTTTTTCCAAAGTCAAAGTTCTTTTGGCGGATTCAATAATTTCTTGAGTATTCATATTTCCTCCTTTTAATGATGGGAAAACAAATCAGGCTCTTCATAACCCAAAATATCCAATTCGGCCCGTGCATTTAAAAACTTAAAGCAATCCAAAGCCAAATTCAAACGCTTTTGTTTTTTTAATTCTTTATCCAAGATGGCCTTTAAGGCGTGCAAATACATAACATCATTGGCGGCATAATGAATTTGTTCGGGGGATAATTCTTTTTTTGACCAATCCGAACATTGTTGTTCTTTATCCAATTGAATACCTAAATAATCTTCGCACAGATTTTTTAAAGAATGTTTTTTATCGGGACGCACCAATTTATCGGCAATTTTTGTGCAATAAATCGGATTGACATCAATTTTTAAATCCACCTTTAATTTGGCCACATCAAAGCGGGCAAAATGAAAAATCTTTAAAATTTTCGGGTTGGTTAAAAGGCTTTTTAAATTCGGACAGGGGGTATTCTTTTTAATTTGAACCAACCATGCATTGCCTTTGCCATCCCCGATTTGAACCAAGCATAACTTATCGTTTAAAATATCCAAACCGGTTGTTTCGCTGTCCACAGCCACCATTTTTGGGAATTTGATATCGGGGGGTAAATCGCCCTGAAAAACCTGAACAAATGCCATAAAAACTCCTTTTTATTTTGATCTTACTTTACCAAAGCACCATTCAAAATGCAAGTATAAAATCAAAAAAAACAACATACAAGATTAAAAATACAAGAAAAATTACAAATTGTTACAGTTTTGTTAAATTTTGTGTCATTTTGACACTTTTGTATGACAGAAATTTCAAATTTGTCTAGTATCTGCGGGTATTTTTTACGAAAAAAAGGAGTTATAATAATGAAAAAATTAAAAAAATACATTTATTTATGTTTGGGTTTATTGGCAACGACTCAGGCCAATGCCGCCGGTTATCAATTACAGGAATATTCGGTTACTGGATTGGGTCGTGCTTTTGCCGGTCAAGGCATTATGGGTGATGATTTTTCCGCTTTGGGTTATAACCCAGCCGGTATGAACTTTGTCAACCAATCAGGTTTTCAATTGGGTGCCACCACCGTTGATATTCGTTCAAAAGTGCGTGGTGTTTCTATGGATAAAACAGGTGCTGTTCGTGAAGGAAAAACCAGCCCTCGTATTACCCGTGTATTGCCCAGCTTTTTCGGTCAATATAAATTGAACGATAAAACCACTTTGGGTATGGGGGTATATACACCCTTTGGATTGGCCACCGATTATGAAAATGATTGGTTTGGTAATGTCCATGGTAAATATTCCAGCATTTCCGCCATTAACTTTACCCCCGCCATTTCATATAAATTGGCCGATTCTTTATCGGTTGGTTTGGGTGTAAATGTGCAACATGTGATGGCCCGTTTGACCAGTTCTGTTCCAATGGGTGGTGATGTGGATTTACAGGCGGATGATACATCCGTGGGTTATACGGTCGGTTTAACCTATCAACCCGTTAAATCCACCCGTTTCGGTTTGGCTTATCGCAGCAAAGTTTCCCACAATTTAAAGGGGGAAAATAAATCGTGGTCAAATCTTGCAAAACTTGATCCATTAAATTATTCTCATTTGGGGGGTGAATATGATGCCAGTGCCAAAATCGTAACACCGGAAACAATTACCTTGACGGCGGCCCATGATTTGAATAAAAAATGGACCTTGTCCGGTACGGCCCGTTGGACCCGCTGGAATCGTTTTGACCGTTTGGCAATTATGCAAGATAATGCTAAGCCAAATGGTGTTTTGAGTGAAACCAATGAAGATTGGCAAAACACATGGTTTTTTGCCATGGGTGCTGATTACAAATATTGCAAAAACTTAACCTTCCGTTTCGGTGCCGGTTGGGATACAACGGCTATTCGTAATCCTGAACGCAGAACGGCTCGTATTCCCGATGAACGTCGTATTTGGACATCCTTGGGTGCCACTTATATGAAAAATAATTGGCAATTTGATGTGGGTTATTCGCACTTGTTTATTCGTTCTAACCACGCCCGTGGTACAGCCGAAGCCAGTGGAACCTACAATGCCAAATATAATTCCGCATCGGATTTATTGGGTATTCAATTACAATATAAATTTTAATATTGTATCCGATAAAAACGGGCTCGGATAAAAACGAACCCGTTTTTTTTATTTTTTTCTTGCATTTATCAAAAAACTATGCTAGACAAAAAATGTTTCTAATTTACGTAAAGGAGAAAATCAAATGAAACAAATGAAAAAAACAACACATCATCACCACCGTGTTGAGGCCAAAAAAGAATGTGCCTGTGGTGAAAATTGTAAATGCGGATGCAACGGTGGTTGCTCTGCTGGCAAAGCCATTATTTTGGCTGGTACAGCCATTGCTTTGGTCTTGTCCGGTTTGGCTTTGTGGAAAGTCAGTTCTGGTTGTGAAGAAAAATTCAAAAAATTCGTTGAGGCCAATCCGACAGTGATTATTGAATCTGTCAATAAACACTACGAACAAATGGAAAAAGAACGTCAAAAACCGGTGAATGTTGATAAGATTGTTGCCGAAATCGTGGCCGATAAAACAAACTATTCATTGGGTAACCCCAAGGGTAAATTTGTGATCATTGAATTCTTTGATTATCAATGTGGTTGGTGCAAAAAAACCAACATTCAAATGACCAAAGCTGTTGCTTCTGCCGAAGGTAAGAACATTCGTTGGATTCCGGTTGATACACCTATCTTTGGTGAAGCTTCCGAAACAATCGCTCGCTTTGTTTTGGCCGCCGGTAAACAAGGTAAATATGCCCAAATGCATGAAGCCGTCACAAACGCCAAAGGTAAATTGGACGAAGCTGCTTTGATTGAATTGGGTAAAGGTTTGGGCTTGGATACCAAAAAGTTGAAAGCTGATGCTGACGGCAAAGAAATCCGTGCCAAATTGACAGCCAATAAAGAATACGCCAAAAAATTGAACATCAATGGTGTTCCGATGTTGATCGTTGACGGTCAAGTCAATCCTGGCGCTTTGTTGGATGATAAATTGCAAGAAGCCGTGAAAGCTTCTCAAGCCAAAAAATAAGAATTGAATAATTCTTAAATTTTCCAGCCGATGTTTTTGACATCGGCTTTTTTCTTGTTTTTTTTGAAAATCTGTGATAGAAGTAAGAATATGCAAAAATTGACACTCGTTTTTGTTTTATTTCTTTTGTGCGGATGTACCCAATTTGTTCGGGTGCGTAAAGGTGATACGCTATATTCCATTTCCCGAACGCACGAAGTGCCAGTACGTGCTTTGATTCAGGAAAATAAAATTCCCGAACCCTATGTTATCAAAGTCGGTCAGCGTTTGAAAATTCCACAACAAAGAACCTATACTGTGCGTAAAGGTGACACACTGTATTCTATTGCCCGAAAGTTTGATTTATCCGTCAATCAGGTGGCACGCCAAAATAAAATTCAACCACCATATACTTTAACACCGGGTCAAAAATTGATTCTGCAATCTTGGGATGATGTAAATGGTGTGGTTAGTTCTGTGAATAATCAAAAAGCCGTTGCCAAGACAGGGGCTAAATCCGCCCAAAAATCCGTTAAATTGCCGGCCAATGCCAAAAATAAACGCTTTAACAAACCAGTTCAAGGAAAAGTCATTCAAAAATTCGGTATGACATCCAATGGCACCTATAACGATGGTATCAACATTTCGGCCAAAGCTGGAACACCCATTTTGGCGGCCGATAAAGGAACTGTGGCTTATGCGGGCAGTGATTTGAAAGGCTATGGCAATTTGGTGTTAGTGCGTCATGACGGCGGATGGTTTACGGCCTATGCCCATGCCGATAAAATACACGTCAAAAAAGGCGATATCGTTAAATTAAATCAAAAAATTGCAACGGTTGGTAAAACAGGTGGTGTGAAACAGCCTCAATTACACTTTGAGGTGCGTTATAAATCCAAACCGATTGACCCCAGTTTATATCTGCATTAAAAAAACTTGTATTTTTATTAAAGCTGTGCTATACCCATATAAAAAGGGAAAGGTTTTTGCGATGAAAAAAACAATTTTATCTTTATTGTGTGGTACATTCTTAACTGTTCAATCGGCCAAAGCAGGTTTAAATGATGCGGTTTTGGCTTATAATTATGGTCAATATTCATCGGCTTTATCCGAATTTGCTTATTTGTTGGATGAAGGTGAACCCGTTGCGGCGTATTATATGGGACGCATGTATCAATTGGGGCAGGGCGTTTCCCAAAATTTAAACATGGCCAAAAATTTATACGAATCTTCTGCATCGGCTTTTTATTTTCCGGCAATGACGCAATTGGCAAAAATTTTATTGGATGAGGGACAATATGAAGCGGCTCTGCCCTTTTTGAAGCAATCGGCTTTGACCGGCGAAATGAGTTCTGTTTTTGAATTGGCTGAACTTTATATGAATGGGAATTTTGTTGAAAAAAACCCGCGGAAAGCTTTTGATTTTTATAAAATGTCTGCATTGGGCGGTAATATGAAAGCCCAATATCAAATTGGAAAAATGTATTTGGAGGGTCGTGGAACGCCACAAGATTATTCCAGTGCAATAAAATGGTTATCCCGTTCGGCCAATCAGGGGTATTTGTTGGCACAAATGGATTTAGCCGAATTATATTTGAATAATAGTTATTTGAAAAATGTTTCCAATGCTTATGCGTGGTTTAGTATTATTGCGGCATTTAATTCGGATGAAATCGGTCAAAAGGCCGCCGAAAAAAGGGATTTGCTGTTAAAAGATTCAAGATTAAAAAGAGATTTGTCAAAGATTCAATCGATAATTGCCAATTGGAAACCAAACAAATCAGGCGAATCTGTTCCAAAAGAAGAATTGCAAAAGGAAAATGAGATCATTATTGAAGGTTTTAATGATCCGAAAACTTTACAGGAAATGATTTTAAATATTGGATTTTTGCCACGAAACGGTTTGAAGTTCGGTGTGTCTGTTCAAATGGTGGATGAAGTAGTTGCCACGAAAAACGTTCAGGGCTTGATAGAGCAAATTGAAAAGTCGAATGAATCAGGGAATAAAGAAGCCTATGGTTATTTGGGGGATTTATTTAAAACGCGTTTGAATAATATGACCGAAGCATTTTTATTTTATAAAAAAGGCGCAGAAGCAGGTGATATTTATGCACAATATCAATTAGCCCAAATGTATTGTGAAGGTATAGGTATCAGCCAACCCGATGCTGTTGGATGTTATGCTTGGTTGAAAGTGGTTCAAAGCGAACAAGATCCAGTCTATAATGCTTTGGCTCAAAATGCATTGTCTGTTGTACGTTCTCAGGCAACACCAGATGAATTAAAACAAGGTGAAAAAATGTACAGTGATTTTCATGGTAAAAATTCCCAAAAAGAGAAAAAAACAAAAGGCGGTTCAGGTATTTTTTAACGCTATTTTATTTATTTTTTCTTTTATTTCTTTTTCTATAATTGGGGTTAAATCTTCTTTTAAATCTAATGCTTTTTTGTATTGGAAAAGGGCTTCACGGGATCGACCAATGGCTTGATAAATGTCACCCAAGTGCATATTGATTAACGCATTTTGTGGTACCATATTTAATGCTTTTTCGGCCAAAGGCAAGGCGATGGTTGATTGATTTTTTTTATAATAAGCATAGGCCATGCTGTCCAAAATATATGGGTCTTGCGGATTTTTTAAATAGGCCGATTCTATCAATTTAAAACCTTCATCAATTTTTCCGATTTTTAAATAATGATAGCCGATATTGTTTTTTAACATGGCGTTTTCGGGCATTAAAATTTGTGCCTGTTCCAAATCGGCCACCATTAAATCAAATTGATTGGTTTGTTGGTACAGATTAGCCCGTGTTAAATAGGCATCGGCCAATGGTTGATTTTGTGGATTGTTTTGCAATAAAGGAATCAAACGGTTATAGATATTTAATGCCTTTTGATATTCTTTTTTATCAGCATAATTTTGCCCCATTAATGTTAAAAGAGGTACAGAATTTTGGTTCGTTTTTTCCAAGTTTTCCATAATTTTTTCGGCCTCATCTGATTGATTATTTAATAACAAATTAGATGCCTGTTTAAATAACAAAGTGGCTGATTTATTTGGTATTTTTTTGTAATATTCTAATGCAATATATGGAAAATCAAAGCTTTGATTTAATTCAGCCCCCCATATCAAGGCGACATCTTTGTCGGGCTGTAATAATAAAGCGATTGAATTTAAAAAGATGGCAGATTCCTTTGAAAACAAACTATCGGTTCCTTCGCTGGATAAATAATAAAGTATTTCGGCCAAGCCTGTTTGGGCTGTTAAATTCGTTTGTCCAAAGGATTGAATAATATCGGATGTTGCCGGATAAAGAGCTTCCATTTTTTTGAATTGTTCATAAAGTGCTGTTTTTTTCCAGGGGCTTTTTTGTTGTGCATGTTTTTTTAACAGTGGGAAAAATCCGATTGCTGGTAATTTTTTGCTTTGGATTTTTTCTAATCCTTTATTTTTTAATTCGGAATCCTGAAAATATTCGCCCAATAAAAATTCCTGATATCCGACTAAATATGTTCTTTCTTGTATGTTTTTCAGATGATGCAATGCCCCGATTTTATCATTGTTTTTTGCGGCCATCCAACTGTAAAATATGGGTAAAATGACTTCGTCGTGTTTTTGATATTCTTTTTGTTTTAAAAATGTATCCAGTGTATTGTTATTTTCCGAAAACAGATGTGCTGCTTTTAAATAATCACAAAACAAAGCGGTACACAGTTCTTTTGGCATTTTATCCAAAAAATCCAAAGTGATTTGTGGCGTTCCGTTAAATTGTGCATAAACATAAAAGTCTTTTAAAATGGTTGTATTATCCGGATCTTTTTTTAAAACCTTTTCATATGACTCCAATAATTTCGGGATATTTTTTTCTGTTCTGGCAACCAAAGATGTTAAATAAGCATCCATTGCAATTTGTTTTGGTAATTTTCTGTCTGTTTTCCAAATATAGCTGTAATCTGCTTCTTGGGGTGACGGACGATAGCATTGATAAACAAACACAGAAGTTCCGGTTAATAAAGCGGTTAAAAAGCTGATAAAAAAGACCTTTTTCATAAAACACTTTCCTTTTTTCTTAAAATATGCTACAAATATTTAAAACAAAGAGCAAGCAAAAATGACACCCTTTCAAAAATTATTTTGGTTTCTTCAAATGGGAATTTCCACTTTCAGTGATGAAAAGCCCCAAAATTACATGAAAAAACACGTCCAAAAGTTATTGGGGACATTGGATGATTTGGATAAAGAAGTGTTAAATGAAAAAAATGTTTTATCTAAAACAGCCATGAATACGATGGTTGGAACGGGAATAAAAAATCCACGTGTGATGTGTATTTTGGAATCCCCTTCGGCCCAAGAAGATAAAACGGGAATTTATTTATCGGGCGAAGAAGGTGAGCTGACGCAAAAAGTTTTGGCATCCATTGATTTGGATTTAAATAAAAATACTTATTTGACATATTTAAGTCCTTGGCGTCCCCCCGGCAATCGGCTTTTAACAACATCCGAGATTGCTTTGTGCAAAAAGTTATTGGATAAAAGAATTCAATTGATTCGTCCTGATTTTATATTGATATTGGGTGTTCCTGTGGTTCGGGCCTTGTTGGATGGGCATACATTGTCTCAGGTGCGTTTGGGGCACGAAAAGTACTTAAAAATTCCCACTTTTGGCACCTTTGCCCCGGCATGGTTGATGAAAAATCCGACTTATCGGCGTCAGGTGTGGGAAGATTTAAAAAAGTTTAAGACGATGATTTCAGGATAGTTTATCTTTTTTTCTTGACTTTTTGATACAAATGATTTAAAATGCACCACATCTTTATTATGAAAGGCAAAAACAATGGCAAAAAAAATCGCAATCAAAATTAAATTAGAAGGTCCTGAAGGATATTTTTATACCGCTAAAAAAAATCCGCGGACACATACTGAAAAAATCAAACGTCGTAAATACAATCCGAAAACACGGAAACACGAAGAGTTTGTTGAAAAGAAAATTAAATAAAACTAAAACCCCTCGATTTACGGGGGGTTTCTTCTATCATTTTTTTTCTTGACACCAAATAAAATATAATGTAGGTTGTTTTTTATAAAAATAATAAATTTTATTTTCAATTTAACAATACTGGGGGTAAAATGAAACGCTTATCATTATTGACAGCTTTGATGTTGACATCATCCATGGTTTATGCGAAATGGGTGTATTATCCAGCAAATATAGAAATGCCAAAGTTTTCGTGTTTGGAAATGATTTGTGATTATGGCTGTGTGGAAAATACAGAAACAGGAGAAGGTAAATGTTGTCCCGAACCAGTTGAAAGTGAAGATTGTGTTTCTGATGTATATGAGGATGCTTGTTTAAAAGAAAAAAGAAAGACTTGTTCTTTTGGGCAGTATTGCAATTCGACAACCAAGAAATGTCAGGAAATACCTACTTGTAATAGTTGTCAGAAATTTGATGCAAATACAGGGCGCTTTGTGTTGGCAGATACAACCAAAACTGTTGTTTGTAGTGAACAGTGTTGTCAGGATACACAACGTTGTTTAAACAACCAAAAATGTGTTGAATGCGTATCAGATCGTGATTGCACGGATGGTTTTGTTTGTAACACACAAAATACATGTTCGTGTCCTGCAGGTTTGGAATGGTCAGAGTCTGATAAGTCTTGTGTCGCAAAAGTCGTCGTTTCTGGATTAAAAAGACAAGAAGATCACAGGCAAATATCGCCATATGGTCGTTATGTTGATTATTGTTATTTATATTTTACCTTCCCAAAAGAAATAACCTCTGGTCGATGGAAAATTATAGATGATGGTGGAAGCGCAAAAATAACAGAATCAACCTGGTGGGGGCCTTCCAATTGTCATGGTTCACATTCTTTTAGTTTTAAGAAAAATAATATCATAGATTTGGATTCTTTAAAAGTTGCCTCATTTCCGACTTCGGATATCAATCGAGATTGTCCAGGTTGTTGTCATGGTCATGGTGTTCATGTTCACAGTGAACAAAAAAAGCAAAACAATAAAGTGACACTTCGTATTTATGTGAATACAGTAGAAGGTTATCAGCAATGCACATATAGTTTAGGGGGGAAAAGTGGTGAAATTAATCAAAAATTATCTCCAATTACAATGAAGGTTAAAAAAGTGGACTAGTTTGAATATATTTTGAAAGTGAGGTATTTGATGAAACATTTATCACTATTGAGTGTATTATTGATTTCATCATCTATGGCTTATGCGGGATGGCTGGCTTATAATTATAATCCGCGAACTGGCACATATACATCTGTTCCCAAATCCTCATGTTTGGAAAAGTTTTGCGAACGCGGTTGTGTTGAAGATGCTTCTACGGGTGATGCCCATTGTTGTCCATCGGGCACTAATACCACATATTTGGGTGGTGTCCATCCCCAATATCCCTTATGCAAATGCCCCAAAGATCAAGCATGGAATGCAACAACAAATGGATGTTCGTGTTCTGTTGGAACAACCCAGTACACCAATCATTTGGGTGAAAAGTCTTGTTGTAATACAACAACACATACGCTTTCCGATATAACTGGTACACAAAATAAATCCTGTTGTCCAATGGGGCAAACATGGGATTTGACAACAAACCGCTGTATTTCTTCAAAAGTTTGCACAATCTTATATAGTAATAAAAACAAAATAAATGATGTAAAATATAAAGCAGGGGAATGTTGTGAGCCAGAACAAAAACTGGTAAATGATAGAACAAATACATTATTTGAAGGATATAAATCCAAAGAAGAAAGATATGGCTGTTGTTTGGCTGCAAATGTTTATACAAAACCGGATAAAACAACAGGATGTTGTAATCTTGAAACGCATACAGTTTTAGAAGTTACAGGCGGACAAGCCTGTTGTCCAAAAGATAAACCCCATTGGGATGCTGATTCTCAAACTTGTTTGGCTGTCTGTGGGCCGGATACAGAATTCGGGATTGTTTTAATTATTGATCGTTCGGGCAGTATGAAGGATAGTTATAAAGACGAATGGGGTGATAAAGATAAAAGATATAATGTAGTCGATAAGGCTTTGGCAAAATTAAAAATTTATCCGAACGCATACTCGGCTGTTTTCGAACATGATGCCGGAAAATCACCATTAAAATGGGGAAAACATTCCAAAGAGCAAGTTAAAAATGTAATATACAATTATACACTCACAAATAGTGGAGGAACTGGCTTTAACGAAGCTTTTAGTGAGATAGAAGGATTTTGTAAAGGCGATCAAAAATTTATCATTCTTTGGATGACAGATGGTGAAATTAACAAAAACACAAAAAAATTAAAAAATTTGTTAAAAACCAGAAGTTGTAATGCTGTGCTTTATATGGTTTCAAAAAAAGAAGACCATAAAGAGACTTATAGTGCAGATAGATGGGTTAGTTTTAGCAGTTTTTCGGAAAATACAATTACAGAATTTAATCAAACGGTTAATGCCGAAAGATGTTACCGTGAAGGAGAACGAAGTACTCCACAAACAATCGGTCTGCCAAGCTGTCGTTTTGGATATGGTTATTTTAAAGGTCAATGTAATGAATGCGTTGATTATGCCGAATCATGTGATTTTAAAGAGTTAGTTTGTATGGATGGTGCCTGTCAAAAAGGAGACAAGTGTTATTTGAAACCCGCAAATGCATTTTGTACAAATGAATCAGGCATTAATGGTGGTTGGAAATGTGAAGCTAATTATTATAAAAACTGGGATAAAAAAATCTGTGTGCCTTGTCCAGATGGAAAAACTTCTCCAGCGGGGAGTTATAATAAAAAACATTGCAAATAAGATAGAAAAATCATCCCCCTTTAAATTTAAGGGGGGCTTTAATCTTCTTCTTCGTGTTCGGGGGATAATTCTATATCGGTATGAATTGGTTTGATTTTGTCAATTTTTGCCCCAGGGAATTGTTTTAAAATGGCACTGACGTCATCTTGCTTTTTTAAATTTTCCAATACAGCCACACTTTTTTGCTCTTTCTTTTCGGCTTCTGTGGGGGCACCACCTGATTTTTGAATATCCAACACCCAATTTTGTCCCGTTAGGGCAGATAAGAATTTTGTCAATTCTGCACTTAAATTTTTCTTGACATTTTTTATCCCTTTGTTTAGAGTTAGTATGGATATTTTATATTTGGGGGCAAAATGAAACATTTATCATTATTGGGCGCGTTATTGATTTCATCATCTATGGCTTATGCGGGATGGATAACCAAAGGTTTAGAATATAAAGGCGATTGTTTGGAAATGATGTGCGATTGTGTAGAAGATGATGAAGGAAAGGGATATTGTTGTCCAGATGGCACGGCTTTTAATGGAAAAGGAGATGCTCATATTGAATATACCCCTTGTAAGTGTTTGGGATCGAATACATATTATAATAGAAACGAAGAAAAATGTTTAGAAAAGCCCACATGTAATCCGTGTCAAAAATTTGATACTGACAAAGGTCAATGCGTGGCTGATACGTCCAAGAACAATCAGACTGTCGGTGCCTGCGGAAAATGTAATAACGGTTCTGTTGTTGTGGATACGACTAAGGTAACTCCTTGTAAAACCTGTAATACCACAAACTGGACATTGACAAATAAAACAAACGGCACACAAGCTCAGGATGTGTGTCATATGTGCAAAGACGGTAATGTTGTATTGAAAGATTCAACAAAACAGTTTATTTCTAACAAAACATGCGTTGCTTGTTTAGCTAATTATAATACAGGAAAAACAGGTGCATGTACAACTGAAGCAAAACCACAGTGTAAAAACAATACATGTCAGGCGTGCCCTACAGGCTATGTTTGGAATAATAATAAAAAAGCTTGTGATAAAAAAGAATGTAATGATACGGCATATAAGTATTTAAATCAATGCGGAGGAAGCCGATTAGGAAGTGCATATAGCTATACTTCTCATACACTAAATATTTTAAAGGGAACGAATGTTCAGGTCAAATGGACAGGCGATATAAATAATGATAATGATAATTCTTGTAACGATGGTTGGGGTAAGTTATATTATGAATGGTATGATGAAAAAGGAAAGAAAATAGGTGCCAGAGGAGCATTTTCAACAGGCTGTAAATATGAAACTATTAAAAATCCGGGCAATGCAGTGCGGATGAAAATTATTCCAACGGATTATACAAAACACTGCGATTGGATGTTTGATGTTTATATGAAGTATTGTTCCCCTTGAGCTAAATTATGAAAAAAATAATCCCCCAAAAAAAGGGGGATTGTTTTTTGACATTTATTTAATCTTTAAAAATGAGGATTTATTCGCAACAAATCATGTTTTTTACTCTTCTTCAATGTCTTCAATGGGGATGTTTTGTGTTTGAATGGGCTTGATTTTGTCAATTTTTGCCCCAGGGAATTGTTTTAAAATGGCACTGACATCATCTTGTTTTTTTAAATTTTCCAATACAGCCACACTTTTTTGCTCTTTCTTTTCGGCTTCTGTGGGGGCTCCACCTGATTTTTGAATATCCAACACCCAATTTTGTCCCGTTAGGGCAGATAAGAATTTTGTCAATTCTGCACTTAAATTTTTAGGTGCATTGTCGGTAGGGCTAAATCTTAAAACATTATCTTCAATGGCTATCAAACGCATCATTCGTTCTATGTTAAAGGCCAACATACGTTCACCTTTTTGACGGGCCAGATTTGCTAATTCCGCTAAATTTTTAAAAGGAGCAGGTGCTTTTGTTTTTTCAATCGGTTGAGGAATAGGGGATGCGCTTATCGGATTATTTTTTTTTTCAATGACACTTGGCATCGGAGTTGATTGAATCTGCTGTAACAACTGTTCCGGATTCGCTAAGATTTGGGAAGCATAAGTTACCCGAATCATCAGCATTTGTAAAGAACGCAAAGGATAGTTGGAAATTTTGACTTCTTCCAAACCTTTTGTTAACATCTGCCAAAAAGATGTTAAAGTATTCATTGAAATATCTTTGCAAAGTTCTTGAATTTGTTTTGTTTCTTCCTTGGTAAAATTGGCGTTTATATATTTATCACCAAATGTTTTTTGGCAGGTTAAATCATAGGTTAAATTTAATAAATCTTGTAAAATTTGAACAGGTTCAGCACCAATTTGATACTGTTGATTGACTAAATTAAAGGCGTTTTGGCTATCACCTTGTAAAAGAGCTTGATAAATATCCATTAAAAAAGTTTTATTGGCCAGTCCTAACATTTGACGTACTTTATCTGTACTGATTTCATTAGGGATGTGAACCAAGGTTTGATCTAATAAAGATAATGAATCACGAACAGAACCTTCACTGGCATGGGATAAAATCATGGCCACATCATCGGGCAGTACACGGTTTTCTTTTGCGGCAATTTTTTGTAAATATTCAGCCAATGGTTTTTCTTCAATTCGTTTTAAATCAAAACGTTGACAACGGGATACAATGGTAACGGGAACTTTTCGGATTTCTGTGGTGGCAAAGATAAACTTAACCCTTTCAGGTGGTTCTTCCAAAGTCTTTAACAGGGCGTTAAAGGCTGCTTTGCTCAACATATGAACTTCGTCAATGATGTAAATTTTAAAGCGGGCTGAAACTGGATTATATTTGGCTCCTTCAATAATTTCACGAATATTTTCAACACCGGTATTGCTGGCTGCGTCAATTTCAATAACGTCAATATCTGCATCGTTTGTGATATCGATACAATGGCGGCATTTTCCGCATGGGTTAGGGGTCATATTACCCTTGCCATCTTCACCGATACAGTTTAAACCTTTTGCGATAATTCGGGCAGAGGTTGTTTTTCCGATACCACGAATGCCGGTCAATAAATAAGCCTGAGCCAATTTATTTTGAGCAATTGCATTGCTAATTGTTTGGACTAAGGCCTCTTGTCCCAATAAATCATCAAAAACTTGTGGACGATATTTTCGTGCTAAAACGGTGGATGAATGGGCCATGATAATCCTTTTGTAAAAGAGGAAGGAACACGACCTGTTCCACTTAAAATGAGCTGCTTCCTTCCAGATCTGACTCGCTGTTCTAAGGCAACACCCATGCCCTTCCGATTGTTATCGTACAATATTTTTACATAAATGTCAAGAATTTTAAAGGCCGATTACCTGATTTGTAATTTGAATGTTTTTTTCTTTTACTTGACCAGCGTTTAACTCAATGACAAATGTGACAGGTACAACGGATGAAATTATTGTTTCGTCAAAGGGTTTGGCGTTTTCATGAATGTGGCGAATAATACCGTTTTTATCCACAAATAACATATCCAAGGGGATATGAGTATTTTTCATCCACATAGGAATGATTTGCGGCTCTTCAAAAATAAAGAGCATGCCATGATTTTTGGGCATACTTTTGCGATACATTAATCCCTTTGCCCGCAGATAAGGTGTATTTGCAATTTCAATATGATAGGTAATTTCATTTAAATCCGTTTTAATTGTTAAATCAGATTGGACTGTTTTGGGATAATAAAAGTATCCACATAACATAATCATTACACAAACAAGAATTGTTAAAACTATTTTTAATGATTTCATTTTTTACTCTTTTGAAATAAGGCAGTATCAAAATCATAAACAAACTTATTTTGATTAAGTTCATTTTTTAACTTTGTTACATAATTGACATCTTCTGGCATATAAGTTCTGAGGGTTTGGATTGTTACATAGCTCCCTTGTTTTTTTTGTTGATAGTTCTGATTGGCTCTTTGATTGCGCCAACTATCATAATTGGGGGTTGAATTCATTTCCAATACGTATTTTTGCGTGGCTTCAATCAAATTCGGATATTTGATAAAGTCATAATTTTCGCGGTCCAGCCATCCTTTTTGTCCGTAAGGCGAATCCATATTTTCTTTACCCCAATTGGTTTGAACAGCCGATTGGATGATGGGTAAAACGGGTGGTATTTCGTCAATTTTTAGAGTTAAATCGGCAATTTTTGTGGGAATTGTTTTTAAAACAATGGCATCATATTTTTCAACTAAATAATCAAAAAATTGCTTTTCTTTTTCGCTCCATTCAATGCCTTTATCGGCTTTTTCTTTTAGGATTGAAAACAGATATTGTTCACCCAAAATTTGTTCATTTTCTTTTAAAATAAGAGTGGTGATAACCTTTGCATATAATTCTTTTGATCCTTTTTCGGCAAAATCATCGGGTAATTTCTTGACAAATAAGCGGGGAATTTCATTTTTTGGAGTATCAAATAGTTTTTCTAATTCAGCTGTTGTTTTTGGGGATATTTCTTTGCCTTCAGGTTCGGCTGTTAAAATAGGAAATAATTTTTCAAATTTATCAGATTGTTGGGCAAAAATGGGCAAGTTAAACAGGATTAAAAAAATAAAAACGAAAAAGTGTTTCATATTTTTCCTTTCAGCTTTTGTTTTAAAATAGTTTTTACCTGATTAAAAGGGATTGCCTTTGTTAAAATTAGACATATCAAATAAATGCTGCCAGCTATACCAATGATTATAAATAAAGACAGAATTTCCCCAAAAGTGTTTGCGGATGGCAGTATATGGGACTTTAAAATTTTTAACAAATAAATTGTCCCCCCCATAATGGCGGCCGATTCAATAATTTTGAAAAATCTCGTTTGAAAAAGCTTATCAAAAGAAAATTCGGGATGTTTTAATAATTTAAATAAGTATTGGAAGGTATTGATCCAAACACTGCATGTGGTGGCCAAGGCAATACCAGCATAACCCATGCCCATTCTGAAAGAACCAATGCCAACAATACCACTGAAAATCAACGCCAAAATTGAATTTACGATCACACCGATGACGGCAATTTTAACTGGTGTTGTGGTATCTCCTCGGGCATAAAAGAAGGGGGCAAATGTTTTTGTTGACATATAGGCCGGTAATCCAAACGCAAAAATCATTAATGCACGGGCGGTATGATATGTATCGTTTTCGGTAAAGACACCATGTTGGAATAAAGTAGCCACAATCGGTTGAGCCAACATAACCATTCCGATGCATGAAGCAATAGACATAATTAAAGAAACTTCTAAGCCACGATTTAAATGGGTGTTGGCTTGTTCAATTTCGCCCGTTTTAATGTGTTTTGATAAGACTGGTAATAAAGCCGTTCCAATGGCTACACCAATAATACCGATAGGTAATTGAAATACATGATGGGCATAGTTTAACCACGAAATGGCGCCAGCACCGACAAAGGATACAAAGAAAGTATCTAAAAATAAATTGATTTGATAAACGCCTGATCCGACAACACCGGGGGCCATTTTCTTTAACAGTGTTTTTACGCCCTTTGACAGATTAAACAAGGCTTTTATCGGTGCTTGTAATCCAAATAAAAAACCGGCTTTCTTGACATGCCACAACAGGAATAACAATTCTAAAATACCAGCAAAGGCTACACCGCAAGATAAGGAATAGGCGGGGGCATAGGGACCTTGAAACAAAGGACTTAAACAAACCAAAAAGAAAATCATACACAGATTTAAAATAACAGGAGCAAAGGCAGCAGCCCAAAATTTGCCGACAGAATTTAAAACACCCGATAACAAAGAAACCAAAGATACAAAAAGCAAAAACGGGAAGGTAATTCGGCTGAGCGATGTGGCCAATTCTAACTTGCCTGGAATTTCATCAAAGCCAGGAGCCAATACAAAAGTCATGGCTGGCATGATGACTTCAATTATTAAAGTAAAAATCAATAAGACATAGAATAAAAAGCTGAAAGCGGATTTGGCAAAATCTTTGGCTTGTTCAGGGCCTTTTTTATGTAATTCGCCCGTAAATAACGGAACAAAGGCGACATTTAATGTGCCTTCGGCAAACAAACTGCGGAATAAATTGGGAAAACGCCAAGCCACAAAAAAGGCATCAGCCATCATGCTAGCACCCAAAAAACGGGCCATTAAAATGTCGCGGACAAAACCGACGACACGACTGATTGCTGTGCATCCGCCCACAGTGGCAATGGATTTTAATAACGACATATAAACATTTTAAAATAATTTATTTGCTTTTACAAGTATTTTTTTGAAAAACTAAAACGCGTATGATTTTACCATAATCTTTATATTGTTTGACAAATTGCCATTTTTGTTTTTTGAATATCTTGCAAATGGCTGTTTTTTGACCTTTTCCGATTTCCAAAAATAAAACAGGAATATTTGTTTTTTGACTTAAAATTCGATAATAATACAATCCGTCTTCACCGCCATCTAAAGCACTTATCGGGTCGTATAAAAGAACATTTTTATCCAGCTTTTCAATGTCCTTTGTCGGAATATAAGGAGGATTTGAAACAGCAAAGTCAAACGAATCGTCTATCTGTCGCATATCCCTTTTAATAAAATGTGCTTTGATATTGAGATGTTTTGCATTTTTTTTGGCGGTATTTAATGCTTTTAGTGAAATATCAAAGCCAAAACCTTTGGCATTTTTGTATTCCCCCAATAATGAAAGTAATAAACATCCACTGCCGGTACCGATATCAGCAAATTGATAGGGGGCATTTTTTTCAGGAAAAAGATCCAATACAGCCTGAATTAAAATTTCCGAATCAGCCCTTGGATCTAAAACATCCTTATTTGTTATAAAGTCATATTTCCAAAAGCTTTTGCATTTTAATATTTTGCTTAAAGGTTCGCTGTTTTTTCGCCGTTTTAGGATTTGGTTGATTTTTTTTATATTGGTTGTTTTTTGCAAAATCCATCGGGCTTCCAACAGAGGACAGTTGGAATAAGGTTTTAATTTTTGGGCCAATTCTGACGGTGTCATCTTAACCTTCGGCCAAACGTTGCATTTGATCTTCGGTAATCAAAGCTTCAATGAAATCATCCAAACCTTCACCGTTTAAAACTTGTGGTAATTGATAGACTGTCTTGTTGATGCGGTGATCTGTGACACGTCCTTGCGGATAGTTATAGGTGCGGATTCGTTCAGATCTGTCACCTGAACCCACTTGACTTTTTCGGTTATCAGAGCGTTCTTTGTCGGCTTTTTGTCTTTCCATATCATAAAGGGCTGTTCTTAAACGTACCAAAGCCTTTTCTTTGTTTTTAAATTGAGAACGTTCTTCCTGACATTCTACGGCAATACCGGTTGGTTTATGAACAATACGGATGGCTGAATCGGTTTTATTAACGTGTTGACCACCGGCACCTGAGGCACGACAGGTGGTAATTTCCAAATCAGCTTCGTTGATTTGAACGTCCACTTCTTTGGCTTCCGGCAAAACAGCAACTGTGGCAGCAGATGTATGTACGCGTCCTGATGTTTCTGTTTCGGGAACGCGTTGAACGCGGTGAACGCCCGATTCATATTTTAATCGTGCAAAAACGGCATTTCCGCTGATTTGAGCAACCGCTTCTTTATAACCGTTTAATCCTGTTTCGTTTAAGGATAACACTTCAAAATGCCATTTTTTTAAAGCGGCATAGCGTTCATACATACGGAACAATTCAGCCCCGAAAAGAGCAGCTTCTTCACCACCGGTGCCAGCCCGAATTTCCAAAATAACATTTCGGTCATCGGCTTCGTCTTTGGGTAATAACAAAACCTTGATTTCATGTTCCATTTGGGGTAGGCGTTCTTTTAATTGATAGAACTCTTCATTGGCCATTTGTTTTAATTCCGGATCCATTTCGGGATCGTTCATCATTTCTTCATTATCCTTCATCTGCTTTTGTGCATCCAGATATTCTTTGGCTACACGAACGATATCTTCAATAGAACTCAATTCTTTGGATAAGGCAATAAAGTCTTCCCGATTTTGTTCTTGTGTTAACATCTGTGTCAATTCTTCATGACGCACTAAAATAGATTCAAGTTTTTCTTGTAAATTCATAATTATCTCCTTTAATTGATTGATTTATATAAAAATTATTGTTTTATTAATTGGAATAAAACGCTAATCTTTTGTCAATCCGATTAAAGGTGTATTATCTTCTTTTTTAAAGGTTTTATTGCGTGTGCCGTCAATGTATAAATCCAATACGCCACCGCGGCCCGTGCTGATTGTCAGATGTTTCAATGCTATTTTGGGGATATAGTGTTCGTTTTGAATGAATGTTTTATCCAATAACACTTTATTTGTTCTGGAATCTTTGATGGATACCCAAACACGATCAATGGCAACAAAAGCAACAGGTGCTGTATAAACATCAACGGATACTTCTTCAATTTGATTTTGCGGTTGTGTTTCTTTTATATTTGTTGTTTTTTCTTTGATTTCTTCTGAAACATCTTCCGATGTAATTATTAATTGTTCTTTTTCAATTTTGGGTAGGCTTTCCTCAATTAATGTTTGTGGGGAATAACTTTTGGCAATTAAATACCAAATAATGTAAAATGTGATAAAAACACCAATAATAATAGATAGTGTTTTTTTGGATGGTAGGGCCATTTTCTTTTCAATGACCAACATATCCATTGGTTCCTCTTTTGTGTCAGAGGTTTCCTGATAAAATAATTGAAGGACTTCATCTGTATCCAATTTTAAAAATTTGGCATAAGTTCGTAAAAAACCTACGGTATATGCACGTGCCGGAAAAACATAATAATGTCCTTTTTCTAACGCTTCAATATAAATCGGTTTGATACATAAAGATGATGAGATATCCTCAATATCCAAGTGCTTTTTTTTGCGTGCATTTGCCAAAATATCGCCCAAAGTCTGATCCTTTGGAACTTCTGTTGCTTTATCGGGCGTTTTGGTGAGTTCTGTCATGTCCAAATGTACAAGAGTTTCTTTTTTCTTTTTTGGCATATTTTTGTCCTTTTTCATGTTTTTTTCTATATTATATTGTTTTTTAGCAAATTGTCCAGTTTTATTTTGAAAATAAAACAAAAAAGACTATTAAGGCAGCCGTTCCTAAAGCAGGGCCGTAAGCACCTTTTTTTTGTATGGGCAAAATTGAAAACAAAATAAACAGAAAAAAAGATAAGATTAGACAGACGTTCAAACCGATCATTCCTAACCAAGCACCTAATGCTGTCATCATTTTAACATCTCCGGCACCTAATTCTTTATGTTTTGCTTTGGCCAACGCCAGGACTGATAAAATGGAAACGATATAACCGCATACAGAACCAGTTAAGGAAAAGGATATATCATGTATGTTGATATTGGCATGGAATATAATCCCCAGTAACAATAAAGGGATTGTGAAAAAATCTGGCAATAAGTAGTATTGTGCATCAATAACAGTGCATACATTTAAGCTCCATATCAAAACACCCGCATAAACGTGCATGGATTGAGGCAATAAATAATATGCCAATGCGAATAATCCCCCATTTGTTATGGCCCAAAAAATAGCCCATAGATACAACTTTTTCCATAATTGACGTAATAAAAAGCCTCTGGCTGGATCATAGACGGTCGGAAAACGTGGGCGGTGAAATAAGTTTAATAAAAGCGTCCCAGGATCGGCGGGAATGATTTTTCCAAACCGCCCAGCAATAAAGGGGATAAAAAAACCACTGATAATACCAAAAAGTGTGAACAAAAACATAAAAACTCCTTTTCTTATCTTTTGAGTATACATAAAAAGCGATAGGTTGCAATAAAATTCTTTCTTTTTTTGTAAAAAAAGTTTATACTAGATCATGTAAAGGAGAATAAAAAATGATTCGTGATGAAATTAAAACTCAGCTTGTAGAAGCAATGAAAAATCAAAACAAAGAAAAGGTTGCTACTTTACGCTTGATTAATTCGGCTATTAAGGATCGTGATATCGCCGACAGAAGTAAAGGCAACTATGACGGTATTGATGAAGCCGCTGTTTTATCTTTGTTGCAAAGTATGATTAAACAACGTCGTGAAAGTATTGAAATCTATAAAAAGGGAAATCGTGAAGATTTGGTCGCCCATGAACAGGGTGAAATTGACGTGATTCAATCTTTTTTACCCAAACAAATGGATGCGGATGAAATGAAAAAGGTTATCCAACAGGTTATCAGCCAAACCGGAGCAGCCGGTATTAAAGATATGGGTAAAGTGATGGGTGCTTTGCGTGGTCAATACGCCGGTCAGATGGACTTTGGTGTGGCTTCTGGTATTATTAAACAATTATTGGTTGGATAAAATGTTCTTTGGCCCTGAATTTTTGGATCTGTTGCGTGAAAAAGTGACACTGTCTGACTTGATTGCCAGACGGGTAAAGCTGACACGCAAAGGTCGTGAATCTTTGGGGCTATGTCCTTTTCATAAGGAAAAAACACCATCATTTACTGTTAATGACGATAAAGGCTTTTATCATTGTTTTGGTTGTGGGGCTCATGGGGATGTGATTCGTTTTTTAACGGATTGTGAAAAAATGCCTTTTGTTGAAGCTGTTGAAACCTTAGCCCAAATGGCGGGGGTGCCTTTGCCTAAACCCGATACCAAAGAATTGGCACGTCAACAACATCAATCTTCTTTGGCTGATATTATGGAAATTGCCTGTCAGTATTTTCAATCTCAGCTTAGAACACCAGCTGGTCAAAAGGCGTGTGATTATTTAAAGGGGAGGGGATTGACTGGCCAAACAGCAAAGACCTTTCGTTTGGGGTATGCCCCATCGGGCAGCGGGCTTTTACATGAATTAAGAGTAAAAGGTTGCGATCTAAAACAATGTCAGAGATTGGGACTCTTGGCCTTTAACCAGACACGTCAACAATTTTACGATTATTTTTATGACAGGGTGATGTTTCCGATTTTTGATCGCAAAAAACGTGTTATCGGTTTCAGCGGTCGTATGTTGGAAAAGGGTGAACCAAAATATTTGAACTCACCGGAAACAGATTTATTTCATAAAGGGGAACAATTATTCGGTTTGCCCTTTGCCATTGATACGATTCGTATGAAAAACGAAGCTATTGTGGTGGAAGGGAATATGGATGTGATATCCTTGCATCAACACGGATGGAATCAAACGGTTGCTCCTTTGGGTACGGCTTTTACGGAAAAACAGGTTCAGATTTTATGGAAGTTATGTGATGAACCGATCATGTGTTTTGATGGGGATTCTGCTGGTCAAAGGGCTATGATTCGTGCCATGAATCGTGCTTTGCCGTTGTTGGTTCCGGGTAAATCGTTAAGGTTTGCGGTTTTGCCACCGGGGATGGATCCAGATGATATGATGCGTCAAAAATCCGACAAAATATGGAAAAATCTGATTCAAAATGCCCAAAGTTTTATTGATGTGTTTTGGGCGGATTTATTGGCAACACACCTTTATTCAACCCCCGAACAACGGGCAAAGTTGCAAACGGATGCGCTGGGTAAAATTCAACAAATTCAAGATCAGGAAATTCGTCGTCTGTATGAACGTGAAATTAAACAAAGATTGAAAAAACTGTTGTATCATGGGGCGAAAAAAAATGTCAATATTCAATTGCAATTACCTCAAGAAGACCTGTTTTTATTGGCATCATTGTATGCTTATCCCAATGAACTGGCTGTTTTTTCGGAAACTTTGAGTGCTTTAAATTATTTTTCGGGTATTCGTGAAACGGCCCTTTTTAATGGTTGGATGGATGCTGTTTTAGAAGGTAAGGAGCTTCCTATGCCTGAAACCGAAAAAAAACTGATGATGCAAATTGATAAGATTCGTTCTTCTAAAACACCCGATGCTGTGGCTCAGGAAGTGGAAAGTTGGCTTTGTGGTAAGCAATTAAATCGTTTAAAAGAAGAATTTGCCCAAAAACAGGCTGAATACTTTAAAACTGAAAATCCGGCCATAAAAGAAGAAATTGAGATTTTAAGATCTGAAATTGAAAATTTTTCTCAAATGCAGGATGAATAAAATTGCTTATAAAAAAAATCCCCCACAAGGAGAGATTTAAAATGGTGGATGTGGCAAGACTCGAACTTGCGACCTTTACGATGTCAACGTAACGCTCTAACCACCTGAGCTACACATCCAATATAGACACACTATATCAAATTTTTTCTAACTTGTCAATCTAAAAAAGAAATATTTTTTAATTTTTTCTTTTTTTCTTGATTTTTCAAAATAAAAAAGCTAATCTGACCAATATGCAAAAGGAGGTTTTTCTATGTCTGTTAGTTATAAAGTCGGTGAAATGGGGGAACGTCCCTGGGGAACATGGGAAGTTTTAGCTGTGGGATCAAACTATATTGTTAAAAGAATTATAGTTAACGCCCATCAAAAATTATCATTACAATCGCATGAGTTTCGTTCCGAACATTGGATAGTTGCCAGTGGGACAGGAACCGTTACTTTGGATGATAAAACATTTGATACACCGCAGGATATGCATGTCTATATTGAAAAACAACAAAAACACCGTATGGAAAATAAAACGGATTTTCCGGTTGTCTTTATTGAGGTTCAAACAGGTGATACTTTGGATGAAAATGATATCCAAAGATATGAAGATATTTATGGTCGTGTATAAAGGGGGGCGATATGCAATTTTTTTCAGTAAAAACAAAAAGAACTATTCGTTCTCTCTTGGCAGGTATGAGTCTTTCTGTATCGGCTGCTCCCGTTGTTGGAGATATGATATCAGAAAAAGATCCTACGCCAATAATCCAACAGGTTAAATCTGATTCTGATAAATTGTGCAAAATGTATATGCCTTTGTGCGAACAGTTGGAAGGCAATATTCCTTTTTGTTATGAAGAAAAAGATTCCGCCACGATAGGATGTGGTGTTCATTTTAAGGATTTTAAGAGTTTAGATAATCTGACTGCTGTTAAGATTTCATTAAAAAATGGTAAGTCGCTTTCTTTAAGAAATTTGAAAAAAATGACAAAGATGGCTAATGCTGATTGGAAAAATCCAAAAACTTTTCTTGAATTTCCTGAAGTTGCCTCAGTTAAAAATGTCAAATTAAAAGATTGTAAAGGTGATTTGCCGGATCCCAGAAATAAAGCATGGAAAAAAGATTTGTTTCTAATCCCAAAGGCAACATTGGAAACGGCCAATACTTATGCATCAAATTTTTGTATTCAAAAAGCCAAAGAATTGCATCCGAATTTGTTTCAGTTGCCGCCCTCTGCTCAAATGGTTGTGGTGGATTTGATTTATAATTTAGGGTTTAATAAATATAAAAAAACTTATCCGAAATTTCAAAAGGCTATTCGTCAAGGGGATTTTAAGGCGGCTAAAAACGAATGTAAAACAGGTAATACAAGGCGTGATACCGTTCGATCATTATTGATGGATTCATTGATATTGATAAGTGATAATAAAAACGGTTATTCATTGGATGAAATTAAGAAAAAGCATCGTACACCGGCTTTGAAAAAAGATTATTTTTTGTCAATGGTACGCGAACCGGTTTTGTGGCGCGTATTGGATAATTGCACGGATCAAAACCATAAATGGCAAAGAAATAAAAAGCTGGTTGCCGTGACTCAGGCAATGAAAAAAATGATTAAGAGCTCATAAAATTCTTGACTTTTCATTGGTTGTTGGTTAAAATATCCCCTGTTGCCCAGGTGGCGGAATTGGTAGACGCGCTCGTTTCAGGTGCGAGTCCCGCAAGGGGTGGGGGTTCGAGTCCCTTCTTGGGCACCAAACATTAAAACCGTCCGTTAACGGACGGTTTTTTTATTAAAAAAATAACATAAAATTAAATTTTAATGTTGAACCTGCTTTGACAAAAGAACACCCTTTTTAGTAATAGTTCTTTTATCATTTTTAATCATGTTTTTCCGTCTTCTTGTGCTTTTTGAAGCGTTTTATTCATAGATTTTTCTTTTTTTCAACGACAGATGTAATAACCGCTTCAGAGTGAACAATTTTGTCCTGATTATTCTTTTGTTTTATCATTCAAAAACATTTTCTCTCCTTTTTTCGAAAGTATAACAATTTTTTTATAATTGCAACTTTTTTATTTTTCTTGACAATGATGATAAAATATTTTAAAACATCTGCCAAAAGGAAAAAAAGATGATTGTAAAAAAATTTATAAAAGGCCCTTTGGGGAATAATAACTATGTCGTTATTGATGAAGAATCGCATGAAGCAGTCTTGATAGATTGCAGTGATTCATGGGATGATATTTTGGAATTTATTCAATCCCAAAATGCAACATTAAAATATATCCTTTTAACACATGGTCACTTTGATCATTTTACAGGCATCGGAAAAGCAAAGCAAAACAGTGCAAAGTCATACCTGCACAAGGCCGATAAAGTGTTGCTGGAACAAATAAATGAATTTATGGATTCTGTCGGTTTGCCACATATCCAAGTTCCACAAATTGATACTTTTTTTGATAAAGACATACAGTTATTTTTAGGTCATAATCAAATCAAAATTATTGAAACGCCAGGACATACACCGGGGGGTGTTTGCTTTTTAATCCAAAATCATTTGTTTTCGGGCGATACTTTGTTTTTTCAAACTCATGGACGAACAGATTTAATGTTCAGTGATAATAATAAAATGATGGAAAGTTTAAAAAAACTGTTAAATACTTTGCCCGATAATACAATTGTTTATCCGGGGCATGGAAAATCAACCACTATCGCACATGAAAAAGATTTTTACTGTTTTTAAATTCACAAAAAACTTGACTATATTCTTTTTTTGGGGTAATCTTGTGGAAAAGGGGAGAAAAAATGACACACTCACAAACGTTACTTTTTCAAATTTATAAGAAGTTTTATCAGCAACGTTCTGTTTTGCAAACTGCACCGGCTTTAACAATAAATATGGATTCAATGTCAATTGAAAATTTTGATATTGAAACAGCCGATAAAGAGATTTCTAAAATGATATCGTTTTTGTTGGGAATTCAGGATGTTTTGCAAATGCCGTTGGAAGAGGCTTTAACTTTGGTTGATAAATACTATAAAACTCAACCACAATGGAAAAAATTGATTTTACATTATTTTTCTTATCTTTTAGAAAAAGAAAAAGAAGAATTAGAAAAAGAACAAATAGATTTGTTAAAAGAAGTATTAGAAAGTTTGGAAGAAGAATAATTTTCTTGAAAATTTAGATCCTTTCTAATTTTTGAATGAAAAAACACCGATCAAAACGATCGGTGTTTTTTTGTGTTTTTTAAAAAATACCAGAAAGTGCGTTGGATAAAGTTTTAATTTCCTCATTGTCTTTTATTCGTTTTGAGATTTCATCCAAAGCATTTTTTAGCATTTTTTGTGACATTTTTTGAACCTCTTTAATGGGCTCCAATGTTAATTTGTCTGTCAGTAATTGAATTGTTTCCTTTAAGGACATATTTTTCTTTTCCCCGATATTTTTTTCGTGAATATTGGGTAAGCTTAAGCTTGAAGAATGTCCCATTACATTAAATCGGATATTAGTATCTAAAATTTGCAAATCTTTGATAATGACCGATTTTTTTGTTTGGGGTTGCACTTGTTTTGTGTCTGTTTGTTTTGTTGGCGTTGTTTTTGTTTTGGGATTTAATACGGATTGAATGTTTTCATTTAGTGCAAGCAAATTTGTTTGAGTATTATTGTTGATTTCGGCTGTAATTTGAGTGCCTTTAATAAGAATGCTGTCCAAAATAATTTTATCTGATAAAATGCTTTTGGGTTGAAATTGAACCGAAAATTCACCCAATTCAAAAATATACGGTTCTGTAAAACCAGCAGGATTGCCAATTTTTAAGCCTTTCAAAGCTAAGCGACCGGATAATAAAGAAATATCGGCACTTTCTATGGATGCTGTAGTTTTTGTAAATTTGGGTGCAACGTATCCAATCAAAGGTTTAATCCATAAATTTATGGTAAAATAAGCAATGGTTGCCAAAATAACCGATAAACCGATTAGCCAAAGCAGGGTTTTAAAAATAAATTTAAACAATTTTTTTAACATATTTTTCTCCTTTAAATGATGGATCTAACTTAAATGAAATTTTTTAATTTGTCAAGGTATAAATAATTTTTGTCGGTATCTATTTTGACTTTAACACCTATGGGCAGTATAATTTGTCCATTGTGATGTGAATATTTTGGTATTTGTATGATGGGGCATTTTATTTGGGATATTTGATCTTTTATAATAGCCTGAGCCATTTTTTTATCTTTTGGTTTCAAGCCGGCGGTCATATCTCCCAAAATTAACCCGCTGATTTTATTAAAGATACCGGCCAACCTTAATTGATTAAACATTCTGTCTAATCGATAGGCTGGTTCGTTGACTTCTTCCAATAGCAGAATGTTGTTTTTCATTTCAGGCATATAAGGTGTTCCCAACAGGGCTGTAAATGTAGTTAAGTTTCCGCCCAGCAATATTCCTTCGGCTTTTCCTGATGTGATTTTTTTTGTTGGTATTTGTTCAATTTTGTTATTTAAAGCTAATTTTAAGTTTTTAAATAGACCTGATGAAATCTTTTTTGTTCCGTAACATCCTAAAAAACCGGTAAAAGATTGTATTTTTGCTTTTCTCCATAATGCATTTTGTAAGGCTGTTACATCCGAAAAGCCAAGCAGGATTTTGGGATTTTCTTTGATTTTTTGATAATCAATTTTATCCAGTAATCGCATGCATCCTTCACCGCCACGCAAAGCCAAAACGCAGTGGATATCCTTATTGTAAAAGGCATTTTCAAAATCAGCAAGTCTGATTTTATCTTTACCTGCTAAAAAGTATTTTTTTTCAAATAAATAATTTGTATAATTCAAGTTATAATTTAATCTTTTTAAATTATTTTTTAATAGTTCTAAATTATTTTTTTTTAAGTTAGGCAGTTGGCTGGCAGGTGCTATCAGTTGAAGATTTTTCATAAAGTCCTCTTTTTTGAAAAAAATAGTTGCTTTTTTTTAAAGTTTTTTTATACTGGATTATATTCTGTATTAAAAATATAAAAAAGTAAAGGGGGAATTTTATGAAAAAAAATATTTTTTTATTTTCATCTTTTGTATTGTTATCTGGCGTTGCTTTTGCTCAAACAAAAAAAGAACCGTCCTTGTTTCCTGAATTGGATTTTGGTGTGATACAGACCGAGGCAGGGGATGATGATATTACATCAACAAAAGCAGAAAATTTGTTGGATGAACAAGCTGATATTCAAGAAGATGGTGCTGAGTCTTTGGCGATTTTGGAAGATATTCAAGAAGATATTGACCCAGAACTACAACAAAAAGAAGAAAATCCACAAGAAGCAGAATTGTCAGCTGAACAGAATGAAATTCAAGGAACTCAACCAACGCCTGATCAGGAAATGTTATCTGATGAAGAAGAGTCGGAAGAAGAAGAAAAGAAATATATCTTTACAGCTTTGAATGATATCAAAAGTTATCCAGCAACAATAAAAGCGGTTTCTTATTGTTCTGGATATTATGTTTTGTTTAATGATACAAAAAGGGTTGTTCAGGAAATATCAGGTACGCTTGGTATAGGGGATCAAACGAAAGACTTTAAATTTGAAAATGTTCAAAGCGGTGGATCGGTCGGTTTGCCTCTTCAAATTGTTGGTGCAGCATGTGATTCAATGCTTCAAATTCCAGATATTCAAATAAAAGTTTGTAAAGTTGAACGAATGAGTGAAAAAAAATGTCGTGAAAGATTTGTATTTGTTCCGATTGCTTCGTCCTGATGATGTTTAGGTTTTTTCTTGTTTTGCTTTCTGTTTTTATATTTGGGGGATATCCTGTTCAAGCGAGGGTTCTTTCCGAGAGAGATGTAGAACTTTATCGGGAAGTTTTTGATTTGCAGGAGATTGGTCAAATAAAACAAGCCAAAATTAAACAGCATGAAATTCAAAATCCTTTGTTGTTGGGGTATGTTTTATATCAACGCTATTTTTTTAAAGGGTATAAAACAGATAAAAGGGAAATTTATCAATGGATGGAAAATTATTCGGATTATCCTGTTGCAACAGAGATTTATGCTCTTGGTAAGCAAAAGAAAGTGAAAAAGTTGCCACGTCCAAAGGGAATTTTTGGGGGCATGACAAATGCATGTGTTTCGGCTTCTCGTTTAGATCCAAGCGATATGACAAAAGGACTTTTGCCTGAAAAATTATCTGGATTTAATCAAAAAGAGGCAAATAGGATTATGAAAAAATTTAACCGCCATCTCGGTCGTGGAAATACGTTAAATGCTAAAAAATTATTGGATGAGTATCATACACAAAAAATATTGAATAAAAAAACGTTGGCCAATGCCAGAACGTCTTTGGCTTTTTCGTATTTTTTAGACGGTCGTGATGATTTGGCAAAAGAGCAGTTGAAAAAGGCCCATAAAAATACAGAACATCCTGTGACAAGTTGGATGACAGGCTTGATTTTTTGGCGTCAGGGTGATTATTTAAAAGCAACAGATTATTTTAAAAAAACATGTCATAAAACAAAAGATCCATCATTAAAAACAACATCTGCTTTTTGGACGGCCAGAGGCTTAATGCGTTTGAAAAATTATGATGAAGTGGCTGATTATTTGGAAATAGCTTCAGAATATCCGCATTATTTTTATGGTGTTTTAGCAAAACGTTTGTTGGGCCAAGACTTAGAACACCAATGGGAAGAACCTGTTTATGCGGATAAAAAAACAAAGGATTCTTTTTCTCATCGCTCATTGGACAGGTTTTATGCTTTACGGCAATTAGGGCTGGAGCGTTGGGCAATTGAAGAATTGACAAAGCTTTATTTGGAATCAAACGATGAAACGCGTCAAATTTTATGGGCTGTTTCAAAAGAACATGATTTTGAGGATGTTTTGCAAGGTTTGACGGGGATTTTAAATGGCCAAAACATCCGCTATCCAATGCCAGATTGGCAACCGCAAGACAGTTGGCAATTGGATAAAGCTTTGGTGTATGCTTTTGTTCGTCAAGAGTCTTGCTTTAATCATCGGGCGGAAAGTTCTGTTGGAGCGATGGGGCTGATGCAGTTGATGCCGGCAACCGCAAAAGAGCAGGCAAGCAAGCTTCAATGTGAATATAAAACAAAGCATTTAAAACAGCCTGAATATAATTTAAGGTTAGGGCAGGCTTACTTGAAAGAATTGTTAAATTTACCATATGTTCAAAATAATTTGATTAAATTGGCTGTTGCCTATAATGCGGGACCGGGGAATTTAAGACGATGGGAAAAAAAGATGAAGTTTTATGATGATCCGCTTTTGTTTTTGGAAACAATTCCATCCAAAGAAACGAGGACTTTTGTGGAAAGAATTTTGGTTAATTATTGGGTTTATTTAAATTTAATGAGTCAGGATTTGTCATCTTTGGATGAGATTGTAGCGGGGAATTGGCCGATGTATCAAATGTGTTCGGTATAAAAAGTTCTTGACTTTATTTGCAAAGATGTATATATAAAAGTGTAATCCAAAAGGAGGAAAAATGGAAATAATTAATGATACAAATTTTGAAGAAAAAGTTTTAAAGGCAAGTAAGCCTGTATTGGTTGATTTTTTTGCGGTATGGTGTGGTCCTTGTCGTCAAATGTTACCGATTGTGGAAGAAGTGTCCCAAGAAATGTCAAATGTGGATGTCTATAAGGTGGATGTGGATGAGGCGCCAAAGGTTGCTGAACAATATGAAATTCAAAGTATTCCGCATTTGATTTTGTTTAAGGATGGTCAGGTGAAAGCTGTTCGCAACGGAGCCTGTACTAAAGGTGAATTGCAATCCTGGATCCAAGAAAATATTTAACTTAATTTTTTTCTTTATCTTTAAAAAAGGGTCTTTCTGCAGGGCTCTTTTTTTTTATTATAAAAATTAACGTTTTTTTTGATAAATAATATTTGGAAATTTTGGAGCTTTGTTTTTGAAATAAAAAAAGGACCGATTTTTCGGTCCTTTGAAATTTGGAGCGGGCGAAGGGATTTATTCGGCTGAAGCCTCACCCTTTGGGCCGCCTTTGGCGTTGCCTTCGTGTTCACTACGGCTGAACCCTCTGCTCGGGTTCACCTCCTTGCCACTTCCAATAAAAAAACCGCCCTTTCGGACGGTTTGTTTTTTTTGGAGCGGGCGAAGGGATTTGAACCCTCGACATCAACCTTGGCAAGGTTGCGCTCTACCCCTGAGCTACACCCGCATTCCGTGAATGCAAGAATGATTATGCCATATTTTTTTTTAAATTGCAAGTAAAAAAATCACTTTTTTTAAAAAAAATGAAAAAAAATGAAAAAATCCTTATTTTTCAATTGTAATATTTTGTCATAAAAGTTGTTTTGCAATAATTTTAAATATCGTGGTATAATATTCGCATAACTTTCTATGAGGAAAAAATGAAAGCAGAACATAAAGAACTTATTAAAGAGTTATCGGCTTTATTAAAAGAAAATAATCTACACGAAATAGAATATCAAGAAAACGGTGTGTTATTAAAGGTTGTGGGCCAGGTACAGGCTCAGGCCGTTCCTGTGGTTCAACCAATGGTACAACCGCAACAAAATTCAGCCGATAAACCAAAAGAGGAAAAAAATATCTTAACTTCACCGATGGTCGGGGTTGTTTATTTGTCGCCCAGTCCGGATGCACCGGCCTATGTTAAAGTTGGAGATACTGTTTCGGTCGGTCAAACAATTTGCTTGGTGGAAGCCATGAAGACCTTTAACCCGATTACTGCCCAAAAGGCCGGAAAAATCAAAGCTGTTTTGATTGATTCGGGTGTGCCGGTGGAATATAATCAACCTTTATTTGAATTGGAATAAGGCATGTTTGATAAAATTTTAATCGCTGCTCGGGGGGAAATCGCATTGCGGATACATCGTGCGTGTCGTGAGATGGGGATTAAAACAGTGGCAGTTCATTCAACCGTGGATGCCGATGCAATGCATGTCAAATTGGCGGATGAATCTGTTTGTATTGGTCCAGCGGCGGCGATTGATTCTTATTTAAACAAAGCCAATATTATTGCGGCGGCGATGTTGACGGGGGCGGATGCTATTCATCCTGGGTATGGTTTTTTGGCTGAAAACGCCGATTTTGCCGATATGGTGGAAGCACACGGTATAAAATTTATAGGTCCCAAGCCCCAGATGATACGTCAAATGGGTGATAAGATAAATGCACGTCGTTTAGCACAAGAGGCAGGCCTGCCAATTATTCCCGGTTCTTCGTTGTTGAGAAATGTTCAAGAGGCCATGGATTCGGCCCGAAAAATCGGATATCCTGTTTTGGTGAAAGCCGCGGCCGGTGGTGGCGGTAAGGGAATGCGTTTGGCTTATAATGAACAGGAATTGCCTCAGGCTTTTTCTTTGGCACAAAATGAAGCACGTAAAGCTTTTGGAAATCCTGATCTTTATATGGAAAAGTATTTGGAAACACCACGTCATATAGAAGTGCAAATTTTGGCCGATGATTTTGGTAATGTGATTCATTTGGGGGAAAGGGATTGTTCTATTCAACGCAATAACCAAAAGATAATAGAAGAAACACCTTCGCCGGCTTTAAATGTCGAACAACGTGAATCTTTGGGTCGTATGACGGTCAATGCCGTGAAAAAATTGGGCTATACCAATGTGGGAACGGTGGAATATCTGTATCAAAACGGTCAATTTTACTTTATGGAAATGAACACACGGGTTCAGGTAGAACACCCTATTACGGAAATGCTGTATACTTTTGATATTGTTCGGGAACAGATTCAGTTGGCCGCAGGCTTACCGTTGAGTGTTGAACAATCTGAGTTACGTCCGACTGGTCATGTTATTGAATGCCGAATCAATGCGGAAGATCCGACAAATTTCCGTCCTTGCCCTGGGAAAATTACAGGTTGGCATGTGCCGGGCGGTTTGTCTGTTCGTGTGGATTCGGGTATGTATGCCGGTTGTGTGGTGCCTCCAAATTATGATAGTTTGGTTGCCAAGTTGATTGTGGCCGGTCGTACTCGTAATGGAATGTTGTTGCGTTTAAAACGTGCTTTAAGCGAATTTGTGATTGAAGGCGTCCAAACAACAATTCCTTTGTTGCAGGAAGTTGTCAATACGCCTGATTTTGTTGATGGTCGTTATTTTAACCATTGGCTACAGGAATTTTTAGAAGATCGCAAAAAGAATCATTTTTAGCCTTTTAATGGAGCAGGGGCGACCAAGCCGGATCAGAGGCTTCTTTTGGTGTTTTAAAGATGCCTTCGTTGTATCCTGTCACATCAATGTAATAGATTTGTGGATTTCCCGATTGATTTGAGCGTGAACTTTTTTCTTGTCTTCCAAAGGCTAAAAAGCGACCGTTTGGTGACCAAGTTGGACCTTCCACCAAAAATCCTTCGGCAATCAAGCGTTCCCCACTTCCATCTGGACGCATCAGACCAATATAAAATGTGCCGTTTTTGATTTTTGTAAAGGCGATATAATCCCCCCGAGGCGACCAAACCGGTGTGGCATAAGTGCCTTCGCCATAGCTGATACGATGAACATTTTCGCCATTGGCATCCATGACATACAGTTGTTGAGTGCCGCCTCTGTCCGAGTTAAAAACAATGTTTTTCCCATCCTTTGAAAAGCTGGGGGAAGTATCAATTGCCGGATGAGAGGTCAGTTTTTTTTGTTGTTTTTTATCAATATCATAAACATAGATTTCGCTGTTTCCTTTTTCGGCCAAAGACATAACCAATTTTTTACCATCGGGTGAAAAACGTGGTGCAAAAGACATCCCTTTAAATTGTCCTACTAAAGAACTTTCGCCTGTTTGTAAGTTCATTAAATAAACTTTTGGTTCGCCTGATTTATAGGACATATAGGTTATTTCTTTTGCATTTGGTGAAAAACGGGGTGTCATAACGATGTCTTTATCATCGGTTAAAAATTGCAAATTTTCGCCATCCAAATCCATGACTGCCAAACGGCGTTTGCGTTTATTGGGTTTGCCGCTTTCGGATACAAAAGCAATTTTTGAATCAAAGTATCCCGTATCACCGGTCATCCGTTCATAAACGGTATCAGACACGATATGGGCCAATTTACGCCATTTATTTTCGTTGGCATTTAAATTTCTTTGGGGCATTAATTGATTGGTTGTATAAACATCCCATAATAAAAAAGACACCTTTAAATCACCGTTTGGGTTACGAGTGACTTCGCCTTGGATTAGTCCCTGAGCGTTCAAAATTTGCCAATCGGAAAAATTCGGTTTGTCTTGCAAGGAAAGGAAAGTTTGTAAATAGGCATCCTGATCTACCACACGGAACAGACCGGTGCTTTCCAAATCTTTTTTGACCACTTGGGTTATTTTTTTTGCCATATCCTGCAATTGAATATCTTGCACCGAAAAATCGGGCAGGGCAACGGGAATCGGGTCGGTTTTTGCCCCGCTGACATCAATTTTTAAGGCCCCCAAAACAGGTGCAGAAATAAAAAACAAAACAACCAAGAATACACGCAAAAAATGATTCATTTTCTTTCCCCTTTGTGTTTTTGTATATTAGGGCATATTTTGGTACAAAAATCAAGCATAAAAAGACGGCACCCAAAAGGATGCCGTCTTAGGTTGGGATAAAGGACTTAAAAAGATTACCAACCAAAAGTCAAACCACCACGGAATGTGGCACTGTGGTCACCGGCATAGGCCGCACCCACGTTCATCATGATATTATCATTGACATAGTGGAATCCGCCCAAGGCAAAACCTGTTTGTCCTCGATAATTGCCGACACCCACGGAAATTTGTGTGTCATTAAAGGCACGGGCGTTGGGTTGTAATCCGCTCAGGGCAGCCACGCTGGCAAAACCGGCTTTCATTTCTTTGTTCATATCGTTTACATCTTTTTCCAAACGATACAGGTTGGAGTCCAACGCAGAAACAACGTTTGTTAAATTATCACCGGATTTTATGTAATTTGTGCTGGAATAATTTAAGCTGCCAATACTGTTTTTAGCGGATTGTAAGCCGGCAGACAGGGTGGCTGAGGCACGGTTGACCGTCGCAACGGTGGCCAAGGTGTTCGCTGCTGATGATGTTGTGGCCAAAGGTGTTAAACCAGAACCATCGGTATCAATTGCATTGACTGATTTTTCACCCAGTACAAAATTTCCGCCATCTGTAACGGTTAAATCACCATTTACGGTTGTGTCGCCCAAGTCGGCATCGGCATATTGTTTTTTTCCTGTTGTATCTGTAAATTCTGTGGTAATACCACCTTTGGCCGTGATTAAACCGTCCGATGTGATGGTACCTGAATTGATGATATCTCCGTTATTTGTAACGGTTGATTTGCCAGAAGTATTGTCAACTTCAACCAAAAACTCATCACGCTCACCTGCTGCCAAAACATCGCTTACGCTGACATAGTTTGCACCGACACCTCCTTCATCGCCATTCAGAAAGACTGCATTTCCTGTTGACCCTATGACAGCAATTTCTCCGCCGGTTGTATAGTTTCCAACTTCAAGACTGGACGTAATTGTGGCTGAATCAGCATTTAAGGCACCACCAATTGAAGCATCACCTGTGGTTTGTAAACTACCAGCAGAAACTTTACCCGAGGTATTTAAAGATCCAACCGTGGCACCACCTGTGGTGGTTAAAGAGTCGACAGTTGTTGCACCAGCGTTCAAATTTCCGTCAACTGTGGCATCACCTTTGGTGGTTAAAGAGTCGACAGTTGTTGCTCCAGCGTTCAAATTTCCGCTGACTGTGGCATCACCTGTGGTTTCTAAACTACCAGCAGAAACTTTACCCGAGGTGTTTAAAGATCCAACCGTGGCACCACCTGTGGTTTCTAAAGTGTCAAATTTGGCATCTGAGGAACCGGATGATAATAAATTGTCAGCATAAGCTTTTGCGTCGGTTAAAGCTGTATTGGCAGAACCTGCGGCGTCATAGTTTGAAGCCAAACTATCGGCATAAGCTTTCGCGTCGGTTAAAGCTGTATTGGCAGAACCTGCGGCGTCATAGTTTGAAGCTAAACTATCGGCATAAGCTTTCGCATCAGTTAAAGCTGTATTGGCAGAACCTGCGGCGTCATAGTTTGAAGCCAAACCATCAGCATAAGTTTTTGCATTGGCTTCGGCAGCAGAGGCAGAACCAGCGGCATCATAAGCACCAGAATCTGTATAAGCAGCAGAGCCCAACCCTTCGACGCTTCCGATAACTGTACCTGTTGTCCCAGCTACTATTTCTGTTCCGTTTGAAATAACATCCCCGTTGGCGGCTTGTGCACCTGTGGCAATCAAGGTGACCATGGCACCTATCAATACAGCGCGATACATTTTGGATAATTCCCGAATGGCGGTTTTGGATAATTTTAACATATTTTCCCCTTTCTAAAAAAAACTTTTTGGATGTGATACATCTATCCCTATGTGTTCAGTTTAATCGTCCCAAATCAAAAGTCAAGCAAAAAAATCACTTTTTTTTTATTTTTTTGATAAAATTTTTTCTTGCATTTCAACTTGCTTTTTGATATAATGGCTTTGTCCGTCCCATGGTGGGGTGGATAATTCACATGCGGGAAAGTCCACCGGTTCGTGTTGGATTGGTTCAGGATTTCCAGTGTAATCAAAAGGTTATGCTCTTCCCGCAGAGGTTTAACTGGAAAAAGAAAGGATTAAAAATGTCTCTTCCAAATATTACTATGCGTCAGCTGATTGAAGCTGGTGTTCACTTTGGTCATAATGCCCGTCGTTGGAATCCCAAGATGGCGCCCTTTATTTATGGTGTGCGTGATAATGTGCATATCATGGATTTGGGTCAAACTGTGCCGAATTTGTATCGTGCTATGGAAGCCGTGCGTGATGTGGCCGCCAAAGGTGGCAAAATTTTGTTTGTTGCCACAAAGGCTCAGGCTCAACAGGTGGTGGCTGATGCTGCTAACCGTTGCGGTCAATACTATGTCAATAAACGTTGGTTGGGTGGTATGTTGACAAACTGGAAAACCATTTCCGCCAGCATCAAACGTTTGAAAGATATTGATGCCCGTATGGAAAAAGACGGTTTTGCCGGTATGACCAAAAAAGAAAAATTGAACATTGAACGTGAACGTGAAAAGTTGAATGCTTCTTTGGGTGGTATCCGTGATATGAACGGTCGTCCTGATTTGGTCTTTATCATTGACTTGGTGAAGGAAGATTTGGCCGCTGCCGAAGCAAAAAAATTGGGTATTCCCGTGATTGCGATTTGCGATTCTAACGCCAATCCTGACGGAATTATGTATCCGATTCCCGGTAACGATGATGCTTCTAAAGCCATTCAATTGTACTGCGATTTAATCAGTGGTGCTGTTTTGGATGGTATTCAGGCTGAATTGCAAGCTGCCGGTGTTGATGTCGGTGCTGCCGTGGAAACACCCGCTGAATAATCAGAGGTTGATATGAACGAAGAAGGCATCCGTCGGATTTTGTTGGCGCCTGTAACCGAAGTTCGTGACGCAACGAACGAAGAGGCTGAAGGCTTTGCTGATAAACCTGATGGATGTCTTTACGTTTTTAGCGTTCATACAGGACAGCATTTTTTGACTCATATTTCCAAAACATCAGAAGAATATACCGTGCGTCCGATGGATGCTGCTTTGCCGAATTTAAAAGAGGTTAATTGGAAGCGTTCAAGTGATTCTTTTGGCGGGGTAAAAACAACAGTTAAATGTGATGAAAATACCCCTGTTTTAGAATACAATGCATATGTTCGTGCTTTTGAACCGGCTTTGAGTTCTGAAGATTCTGTCAGTCCTTTTTGGATGTATTGTTTTAAATACAATCCGCTTTATAAAAAAGCATTTGATATTCGCAGGGTGCAATCCGAACGTTTTGTTGTTCCCAAAAAAATGCCTTGTGCTTTAATAAAAAGTTATCGTCAGGGGAGGGTATAATGGATAAAGAAACTACTCTTCAAATTTTATCTGCTCCGATTGTTCAGCTTCGTCGTGCTAAACCGGATGAATGTAAAAAATTCTCTGATAAAAATAACGATTGGTTTTATTATTTTGAATTGGCCAGTAATCAAAGTTTTATTGCTTGTATTGATAAAAAAGAGTTTGTACATACTTTTTATCCTGTGAATAATCTGTTGCAGGGATTGCATGAAATAAAATGGCAAAAAGATCCTAAAAGTTGGAGTATGAATTATATAACAACTTGTCAGACGGATAATGAAACAGATAAAACGGTTTATCAGGAAATATTGGCCCCTAAGCCGATTCCTGCGTCATATTTGACAAAAATGTCTATTCAACACTATACTTATCACCCAATGTTGGATAAAGTGCATTGGTTACGTCAGGCTTTGTTGGATTGTGAGGATGCAAAAAGAAATTTGCTGGTTGCTCATCAGATGCACGATGAGTTGTTGGTGTCAGGTGATAAAAAACAAGATTTAACAAAAAATTTAATTCAACAAAAACTTAAAGAAAGGAGAAAAAATGGTTGAAATTAATGCAAAATTAGTCGGTGAATTACGTGAAAAGACCGGCGTTGGTATGATGGAATGTAAAAAGGCTTTGGTTGCCTGTGAAGGTGATTTGGAAAAAGCCATTGACTTTTTGCGTAAAAAAGGTGTGGCCGTGGCCGAAAAGAAAGCCGGTCGTGTGGCCAATCAAGGTTTGGTCGGTTTGGCCGTTCGTGGTAACACAGGTGCTGTTGTTGAATTGAACTCAGAAACAGATTTTGTGGCCAAAAACACAGACTTCCAATCTTTCTTGAAACAGGTTGTTGATTTGGCCTTGGATAACGGTAAAGATATTGAAACATTGAAAGCCGCTGATTTAAATGGTAAATCTGTTCAAGATACTTTGGTTGATTTGATTGCCAAAATCGGTGAAAATATGTCTTTGCGTCGTGTGGCCGTTGTGGAAGGCGAAACAGTTGTTCCTTATATCCATACAATGACCAGCGAGGGTTTGGGTAAAATCGGTGTGTTGGTGGCCTTATCCGGTGCTAATGCGGCCGAAGTTGGTAAAAAAGTGGCAATGCATATTGCGGCTTCTGCCCCTAAATTCTTGGCAATTGCTGATGTGGACGCCAATACAGCCAATCACGAACGTGAAATTTTTGCTGAACAGGCCCGTGCCAGCGGTAAACCCGAAGCCATTATTGAAAAAATGGTTGAAGGCCGTATGCGTAAATTTTATGAAGAAGCTGTTTTGTTGGAACAGGCTTTTGTTATGGATCCGGATAAAAAGGTCAAAGATGTTGTGGCCGAAGCCGGTTGTACTTTAACATCTTTCGTTCGTTACAATTTGGGCGAAGGTATTGAAAAGAAACAAGAAGATTTTGCCGCCGAAGTGGCTAAGCAAATCGGTTAGTTATATCGGGTGCCGTTTTATCGGCACCCCGTAATTTATAGGAGGTAAAAATGGATTTTAATGCAATTAAAACAACAATGCAATTGGCCGTGACAAAAGCTCAGGAAGCTTTGCGTCATGATTTTTCCGGTCTTCAAACCGGTCGTGCCACAACCGCTTTGTTGGATGGAATTTTTGTGGATGCCTATGGTTCAAAGGTTCCTTTGAATCAGGTTGGTGCGGTCAGTGTGCCTGAGGCCAGAATGTTGTCTGTGACCGTTTGGGATAAAAGTCAATTAAAGGCAGTTGAAAAGGCAATTGTTGAGGCTAATTTGGGTTTGAATCCGATGAATGACGGTCAAATGATACGTATTCCCATTCCGCCATTGTCCGAAGAACGTCGTAATGAAATTATCCGCATTGCCAATCGTTTTACAGAAGATGCCCGTGTATCGGCTCGTAATGCCCGTCGTGAAGCTTTGGATTCTTTAAAGGCTTTAAAATCTTTAATTCCAGAAGATGATTTTAAACGTTATGAAAAAGAAATCCAAGAATTGACCGATAAAGCCATTGAAGCAATGGATGCCAAATTAAAGGAAAAAGAAGCAGAATTGAGAGAGGTTTAAAATGGTTGAAACAGCACAAGAGCAAACTGTTCCCCAACATATTGCCATTATTATGGATGGTAATGGGCGTTGGGCTCAAGAAAAAGGATTGCCCCGTACGGCGGGTCATAAAGCGGGCGGAGAAAATATTCGTCCTGTTTTGGAACATGCTAAGGCCAAAGGGGTTAAATATGTCACATTGTTTGCTTTTTCGGCTGAAAATTGGAATCGTCCAAAACCAGAAGTAAAATATCTTTTAGATTTATTTCGCAAATACTTATTTGGTGATATTAAAGAATTACAAAAAGAAAAAGTTCGGGTTTCTTTTATTGGATCGCGTGAAAAGTTTTCATCCGATTTGGTGGAAAGAATGCGTGAAATAGAACGCGAGACGGAACAATATGACGATTTTCATGTTATTTTGGCTCTTTCTTATGGTGGTCGTCAGGATTTGATTGAGGCCGTCAAGCGGATTGCTTTGGATATTCGTGAAAATAAATATTTGATATCAGCCATTGATGAGGCAAAGATAAATGATTCGTTATCCACGCACGGTATTCCTTATCCTGATTTAGTGATTCGTACCAGTGGTGAACAACGTATCAGTAATTTTCTTTTATGGGAAATGGCCTATGCCGAGCTTTATTTTACGCCGATTTATTGGCCCGATTTTAATGAACAGGATTTGGATATTGCTATTGAATCTTTTGCACGCAGAAATCGCCGTTTTGGTGGTTTAAAATAAAATCGGATTTTTGATTTGAAATTGCACTTGCCGGAGGGTGAGTGCAATTTTTTTGTTGCAAAAATAATTTTTCTAAGTTAGATTGAAAAAAATAACAAGGAGATAAAAATGAAAAAAATATCACAATATGGTCGTACAATGTTGGAAACGTTATCCGTTATAGCAATCATTGGTATTTTGGGTGTTACGGGTATTTATATGTATGCCAAAGGGGCGGATTCGGTTCGGGCGGATTCAATTATTAAGGACGTGTTGGCCCGTGCAGCGCAACGAAAATCCAATGCGGAATTGTCAGGAATGGGGTCTAAAAAAAAGATTTTCTCTCCGGAATATGGAACAAAGAAAAAAAATGATGAAAAAATCATAACAGAATACAAAACCTCAGGTTCTGTCAGTTATACCTTTGATGCCAAATATTCAATTTCTAATGCGGTTGTGGTTGAAGTATCGGGTGCAAAAATTCCGATATCCTTATGTAATGCTATAAAATCTAAATCATTGAGTTATAATTCTGGTTCAACGGCCCATATTGCGTGCATTTTGGATTCAGATCCTGGGAAAAATGCTCAAACAATAATAACGTGTACTTCTTTCTCAGAATGTGATGAAACAAATAATCTGTATTTTGTTGTTAAGTTTGATTCTAAGGATATTGTTCCAATGTCAAAGCAGATTAGTCGAAAGAACGATTCTTATTCTCAACAAAGTGATTGTGAAGATTCAGATGGTAATTGGTATGGTGGAAAATGTCATTTTTGTGGTGCACATGCCAGTTGGGTTGTAGATGAATGTCTTTGTGATGAAAAGTGGTATGATTTCGGACTAGGTTTTTGCGAACAATGTCCAGAGGGTTATTCTTGTGAATAAACTTTGTATTTAAAATGTTTAAATTGGGGCGTTTTGAAAAAAACGCCTTTTTTATTTTTTTTTTACTTGCTTTTTAAATTTTTTTTGAATATGCTGAATTTGTAAGGGGTGGGGAAATTCCATCTTGGTTATTAATATAAAGAAAGGAAATAAAATGAAAAAAATTATGTTGGCCCTGATTATGGGTGTGGCTTTAATTTCAACGGATGCCTTTGCGGCAACAAAACAAAAATGTCCTGCTGGTACTTATTCGGCAAAGGGGGCAAGTGCTTGTACGCCTTGTTCGGGAAATACTATTTCTGCTGCGGGTGCCAGCAGCTGTTCGGCATGTAAAACGGGCACACAGGCCAATGCCAATCATACGGTATGTGAAACTGCCTGTCCGGCAAATGCAACCTGTGCAAATGGGGTGTCCAACTTTGTTTGTAAAGCTGGGTATTATAAACAAAATAGCAATTCTACAACTTGTACACAATGTACAAAAGGTTATAAATGTACGGGAAATAATACAAGAGAAAAATGTCCTGCTAACACATATGCGGCCGCTGGTGCTTCCACCTGTACGGCATGTCCTAATTTGACATACAGTGGTGCAGGGGATGAAAAATGTACAGCCTGTACAGCAAATTCAATCAGATGTACCAGTTCAACGGATTTCACATGTAAAGATGGATATTATGAAAATAAAACAACGAAAAAGTGTGTTGAATGTGAAGCTGGTTACTACTGTAAAAACTAATCGTCTTTCGGCGATTGATTTTGGGGTGGCTTTCGGGCCACCCTTTTTTATGTGAAATCTTGTAAAAAGTGCTTGACAACTGGGCTAAACTAGGGTATAATGTTCTTACTTGTTTGATACTTTCGGGGGCTTTTTGGAAAAGGTTTGCCAGAAAAATCAGGAAGTTATATCTTTTAAATTCAAGCACTTATGGATTTATCAGATGAAAATTAGTGCTTTTGTCCGCCTGAAATAGGTTGATGAAAGATTTTTTGTGAATAGGTAGAAAAAGGAAAGAAAAAAGATGCCTACAATTAACCAACTTATCCGTAAATCACGGAAAGCAGTGGAAAAGCGGAATAAAGTTCCTGCTTTAAAGGCGTGCCCCCAAAAACGTGGGGTTTGTACGCGTGTTTATACAACAACCCCGAAAAAGCCGAACTCGGCTTTGCGTAAAGTCGCCCGTGTGCGTTTGACAAACGGTTTTGAAGTGACTTCCTATATTCCCGGTGAAGGACACAACTTGCAAGAACACTCAGTCGTGATGATTCGCGGCGGTCGTGTGAAGGACTTGCCTGGTGTTCGTTACCATATTATTCGCGGTACGCTGGATACACAAGGCGTTGCCAATCGTAAACAAGCCCGTTCTTTGTACGGTGCTAAACGCCCCAAATAAGGAGAAGATACTATGTCACGCAGACATGCAGCTATTAAACGCGAAGTGGTGGCCGATGCCAAATATAATGACATCGTTGTTGCCAAATTTATGAATTCTTTGATGTTGGCCGGTAAAAAATCCGTTGCAGAAGCTATTTTGTACGGTGCTATGGCCGAATTGGAAAATAAAATTAAAAAACCCGCTTTGGAAGTTTTTAAAGCGGCTTTGGACAATGTGAAGCCTCAATTGGAAGTGCGTTCTCGTCGTGTGGGTGGTGCTACATACCAGGTACCGACAGAAGTGCGTGCTGATCGTCAACAAGCTTTGGCGATTCGTTGGATTATCGGGGCTGCCCGTGGTCGTAGCGAACGTACCATGGAAGAACGTTTGTTTAATGAATTGCAAGATGCTTACAACAATCGTGGTACTGCGATTCGTAAGCGTGAAGATACACATCGTATGGCCGAAGCCAATAAGGCTTTTGCACACTTTAAGTGGTAAGGGGGAAATATGGCCAGAACAACTGAGATTAGCAAGTATCGTAACATTGGTATTATGGCGCACATTGACGCCGGTAAAACCACAACAACAGAACGTATCTTGTACTATACCGGTAAAACACATAAAATCGGTGAAGTGCATGATGGTGGTGCCACAATGGACTGGATGGAACAGGAACAAGAACGTGGTATTACAATTACTTCTGCTGCCACCACAGCTATGTGGAAAAATCACCGCATTAACGTTATTGATACGCCGGGCCACGTGGACTTTACAGTTGAAGTGGAACGTTGCTTACGCGTTTTGGATGGTGCTATCACTGTTTTTGACGGTGTGGCCGGTGTGGAACCTCAATCTGAAACAGTTTGGCGTCAGGCCGATAAATACGGCGTTCCCCGTATTTGCTTTGCCAATAAAATGGACCGTATCGGTGCCAACTTCTTGCGTTGTGTTGATATGATTAAAACACGCTTGGGTGCCCGTCCGATGGTTATGGCTTTGCCGATTGGTGCCGAATCTGAATTCAAAGGTATTGTGGATATCATTAATAAAAAAGCAATTATTTGGCATTCCGAAGACTTGGGTGCCACCTTTGAAGAACAAGAAATTCCCGAAGAATTAAAGGAATTGGCTGATAAATACTATAACGAAATGGTTGAAATGGCTGTTGAAATGGATGATGCAGCTATGGAAGCTTATTTGGAAGGTAATGAACCCGATTTGGAAACATTGAAAAAATGTATTCGTAAGGGAACAATTTCCCGCTCTTTCGTTCCAGTATTCTGTGGTTCAGCTTTCAAAAACAAAGGTATTCAGGTTTTATTAGACGCGGTGGTGGATTATTTACCATCGCCAATTGATATTCCGGCTGCCAAAGGTGTTGTTGCTGGTACAGAAACACCGTATGTGTGTGAAATCGTTGACAACAAACCGTTGGTTGCTTTGGCATTTAAGATTATGAATGACCCGTTTGTCGGTTCTTTGACATTTGCCCGTATTTATCAAGGTTCTATGCAAAGTGGTACCTATGTGACAAATACTGTGAAAGATGAAAAAGAACGTATCGGTCGTATGTTGTTGATGCATGCTAACCACCGTGAAGATATCAAAGAAGCTCATGCTGGTGATATCGTTGCTTTGGTCGGTTTGAAAAATACAACAACCGGTGACAGCTTGTGTGGTGATGGTGCGAAGGCCATTTTGGAAAAAATGGATTTCCCTGATCCTGTTATTTCAATTGCTGTTGAACCAAAAACAAAAGCCGATATTGAAAAAATGGGTTTGGCTTTGAATCGTTTGGCTATGGAAGATCCGTCTTTCCGTGTTGCTTCTAATACAGAAACAGGTCAAACAATCATCAGTGGTATGGGTGAATTACACTTGGAAATCATTGTGGATCGTATGAAACGTGAATTCAAGGTGGACGCCAACGTTGGTGCACCTCAGGTGGCCTATCGTGAAACAATTTCCAAATTGTATGACGAAGATTATACACACAAAAAACAATCCGGTGGTGCCGGTCAGTTTGCCCGTGTTAAAATCAAATTTGAACCGTTGCCAGCAGGTTCCGGCTTCCAATTTGAAAACGAAGTGGTTGGAGGTTCTGTTCCCAAAGAATACATCCCTGGTGTGGAAAAAGGTTTGCGTCAGGCTTTGGAAACAGGTGTTTTGGCCGGATTCCCGTGCACAGACTTTAAAGCAACATTGTATGATGGTGCCTATCACGAAGTTGACTCTAACGTGATGTGCTTTGAAATCGCTGCCCGTGCTGCCTTCCGTGAAGGTATGGCAAAAGCCGGTCCGAAATTGTTGGAACCCATTATGAAGGTGGAAATCGTTACACCTGAAGAATACATGGGTGATATCATCGGTGATTTGAACTCACGTCGTGGTCAAGTCGGTGGTATGGATTCACGTGCAAATGCCCGTGTGATTGATGCCATGGTGCCGTTGGCCAACATGTTTGGTTATGTGGGTACTTTGCGTTCTATGAGCCAAGGTCGTGCCCAATACACCATGCAGTTCGATCATTATGCAGATGTGCCACAAATGATTGCTGATGAAATTAAAGCCAAGATGGCAGGTTAAGAAAGGTAGTTTAAAATGGAAAAAATTAGAATTCGTTTAAGAGCTTTTGATCATGGGTTGTTGGATCAATCAACCCTTGAGATTGTCAATACAGCTAAACGCACAGGGGCTCAGGTCGTTGGACCTATCCCCTTGCCAACGCGTATTGAAAAATTTACCGTGAATCGTAGCGTTCATATCGATAAGAAGTCACGGGAACAATTTGAAATCAGAACCCACAAGCGGGTGCTCGACATTATTGATCCGACACCACAAACGGTTGATGCGCTGATGAAGCTGGATTTGGCCGCCGGTGTTGATGTTGAGATTAAAGTGTAAAGGAAGAAAGACTATGCGTACAGCTGTTATCGCAGAAAAAGTCGGTATGATGGGTCTTTTCCAAGAAAACGGAGATCAAGTCCCTGTTACTGTTTTGAAAATTGACAGTACAGTTGTTGATACCCGTACTCAGGAAAAAGACGGCTATACCGCTGTTCAGATTGGGTACAAAACAGCCAAAGAAAAACATTTGGCTAAGCCCCAAAAAGGACATTTTGCTAAATTAAAGCAAGAACCCAAGCGTGTATTAAAAGAATTTCGCGTTAGCGAAGATTGTTTGGTACCCGCTGGATCCGTTATCGGTGCCAATCACTTTGTCGTCGGACAATTGGTTGATGTTACCGGTATTTCATTAGGTAAAGGTTTTGCCGGTGTGATGAAGCGTTATAACTTCCATGGTGATAATGCAACACACGGTGTTTCCCGTACTCACCGTTCGGGAGGTTCAACCGGTAACCGCGAATGGCCCGGTCGTGTATTTAAAAACCGTAAGATGCCTGGTCAAATGGGTAACAAACAAGTTACTGTCCAAAACTTGAAAGTTGTGGCTATTGATGAAGCTCGCAACTTGGTGATGGTGCAGGGCGGTGTTCCCGGTTTTGACGAAGGTATGGTTATTATTCAAGACGCCAAAAAACGTTCCAAACAACAAGTAGGACCTGTTCCTGCCGGTTTGAAGGTTGTGGAAGCTCCTAAGGCTGAAGCTCCCGTTCAAGAAGCGTCTGCGACAACAGAGGTAAAGGAATAATATCATGAAGTACGATGTTATTGATTTGACAAAAAAGACTGTCGGCAGTATTGAATTGAACGACAAAGTCTTTAAAGAAGAAGTGGATAAATCCGTTTTGGCCCGCACAATCCAATGGCAATTGGATGGACGTCGTCAAGGATCTCACGCTACAAAAGACGTAGGTGATGTCCACGGAACAGGTAAAAAACCCTTTAAACAAAAGGGTACAGGTCGTCACCGTCAAGGTGTGAAAACAGCTCCTGGTATGTACCATGGTGGTGTTGCTTTTGGTCCTGTTGTGCGTTCACACGCCTATGGTTTGACCAAAAAAGTTCGCGCTTTGGCTATGAGAATGGCTTTGTCGGAAAAGGTTTTGGAAAACAAATTGTTCATTTTGGATGATATGTCTGCCAAAAAACCTTCCACCAAAGACTTCCAAAAAGCTTTTGATGCTAATAAATGGGATTCTATCTTGTTTGTTGGTGGCGAAAAATTGGATGAAAATTTTGCTTTATCAGCCCGTAACATTGTCAATGTTGACGTGTTGCCGGTTCAAGGAGCAAACGTGTATGACATTATGCGCCGCGATGTTTTGGTGTTATCCAAAGAAGCGGTTGAAAAACTGGAAGGACGGTTAGCTTAATGAAAAAGTCCGAACAAAAAGCATTTAATGCTGAATTGTGCGATATCATTGTTCGTCCCGTTATTACGGAAAAAGCAATGAAATCTGCCGAAAACAATCAAGTGACTTTTGTTGTGCGTGGTGAAGCCACAAAAACACAAATCAAAAAAGCCATTGAAGGTGTTTTTGGTGTAGAAGTAAAAGCAGTGAATACATTGAACCAAAAAGGAAAAGTTAAATTGTTCCGTGGTCAAAAAGGTGTTCGCTCTGATGTGAAGAAAGCCATCGTTACTTTGGCCAAAGGTCAAACAATCGATGTGACAGCGGGGGTGTAAGATGACATTGAAAACTTATAAACCGACAACAAAAACGACACGCCACTTGATTGGTATTGATCGTAGTGAATTGTACAAAGGTTCACCTGTTAAAACATTAGTGGAAGGTAAAACATCCACCGGTGGTCGTAACAATCATGGTCATATTACTTCACGCCGTCGTGGCGGTGGTGCTAAAAAAGCCTATCGTTTAGTGGACTTTAAACGTCAAAAATTGGATATGACAGCCGTTGTTGAACGTTTGGAATACGATCCAAACCGTACAGCTTTCATTGCTTTGGTTAAGTATGAAGATGGTACTCAATCCTATATTTTGGCTCCACAACGTTTGGCCGCAGGCGATAAAGTGATTGCCGCTGCAACAGCCGATATCAAACCCGGTAACGCAATGCAATTAAAGAATATGCCTGTTGGTACAATTGTGCACAACATTGAAATGCAACCTGGTCGTGGTGGTCAATTGGCCCGTTCTGCCGGATGTTATGCTCAATTAATCGGTAAAGATGCCGGTTATGCACAAATCCGTTTAAGCTCTGGCGAATTACGTTTAGTTCGTGCAGAATGTTTTGCAACCGTTGGTGCCGTTTCCAATGCGGATCATCAAAATACCACATTGGCGAAAGCCGGTCGTGCCCGTTGGTTGGGTATTCGTCCGTCCGTCCGTGGTATTGCCATGAACCCTGTTGATCACCCGCACGGTGGTCGTACAAATGGTGGACGTAATCCTGTTTCACCGTGGGGATGGAAGACCAAAGGTAAGAAGACTCGTAATAACAAGCGGACGAATAACCTGATTGTGCGTTCTCGTCACGCTGTCAAGAAAGCTTAAAAGGAGGCTTAAATGACAAGATCTATATGGAAAGGACCGTTTGTTGATGCCGCTCTGTTGAAAAAAGCAGAGAAAGTCAAAGCATCCGGTCGTCATGAACAAATCAAAACATGGTCCAGACGTTCCACAATTTTGCCCGATTTCGTGGGTTTGACTTTTACTGTTTACAATGGTCATAAGTTTATCCCCGTTTTGGTCAGCGAGAACATGATTGGACATAAATTTGGTGAATTTGCGCCGACAAGAACCTTCGCGGCTCATACTGCGGCAGATGCGAAAGCCAAAAAGGAGTAAAAAATGGTAGCAAATAAAAAACAAGTAAAAGCTGTTGCTCGGACAATTCGTATTTCTCCGCAAAAGCTGAATTTAGTGGCCGAAACCATTCGTGGTTTGAAAGTTGACAAGGCTTTGGCTCAATTGACATTTTCACGCAAACGTGTGGCTGTTGATGTTAAAAAATTATTGACTGCTGCCATTGCCAATGCCGAAAATAATTTTGGTATGGATATTGATAACTTGGTCGTGGCTGAAGCTTATGTTGGTAAAGCTATGGTGATGAAACGTTGGCACGCTGCTGCCAAAGGTTCAGGTCATCGTATCTTGAAACCCTTTTCAAATTTGACCATCGTGGTTAAAGAAGCTGAAGCTAAAAAAGAAACAACTAAGAAGGAGGCAAAATAATGGGACAAAAAGTTAATCCGATTGGTTTGCGTTTAGGGGTGAACCGTACTTGGGATTCTCGTTGGTTTGCTGATGGGGATTATGCCGAATTGTTGTTGGCTGACCTTGAAATGCGTAAATTCTTGGAAAAGAAATTGGCTGCTGCCGGTATCAGTCACATCGTGATTGAACGCCCGGCCAAAAAAGCCCGTGTGACAATTTATTGTGCACGTCCCGGCGTGATTATCGGTAAAAAAGGTCAAGACATTGAAACCTTGAAAAAGGAATTGACTAAAATGGCCGGTAATAATGAAGTCAGCGTCAATATCGTGGAAATTCGCAAACCCGAAACAGATGCAAAGTTAGTGGCTGAAAATGTGGCTCAACAGTTGGAAAAACGTATTTCCTTCCGTCGTGCTATGAAACGTGCCGTTCAATCCGCTTTGCGTCAAGGTGCAGAAGGTATCAAAATCAGCTGTGCCGGTCGTTTGGGTGGTGCTGAAATTGCCCGTACAGAATGGTATCACGAAGGTCGTGTGCCTTTGCATACATTGCGTGCGGATATTGACTATGGTCAAGCTACTGCGTTTACAACTTATGGTACTTGCGGTGTCAAAGTCTGGATTTACAAGGGTGAAATTATGGCCCATGATCCGATGGCTCAAGACAAACGCTTGAACGAACAACGTTAAGGAGAATGTACAATGTTACAACCTGCAAAAACTAAATATCGTAAAGCTTTTAAAGGCCGTATTCATGGTAAAGCCAAAAGTGGTGCTACTTTGGACAAGGGTACATTCGGTTTGAAGGCCGAAGAACCCTGCCGTATGACATCACGTCAAATTGAAGCGGCTCGTCGTGCCATTTCACACGCCATGAAACGTCAAGGTCGTATGTGGATTCGTGTTTTTCCGGATGTTCCTGTTTCCAAAAAACCGCCTGAAGTCCGTCAAGGTAAAGGTAAAGGTTCTGTGGAATACTGGATTTGTCGTGTAAAACCCGGTCGCATTTTGTTTGAATGTGATGGTGTCAGCGAAGCCGTGGCCCACGAAGCCATGACATTGGCCAGTGCTAAATTGCCGATTAAAACAAGATTTGTAGCCAGAACGGCTGATGAAGAGGTGTAAAATGGAAAAATTTAAAACAATTAAAGCCAAGTCTGTTGAGGAATTAAAGGCTCAGGAACAGGCTTTACACAAAGAAGCCATGAACTTGCGTTTTCAACAAGCACAAGGGGCTTTGAAAAATACGGCACGTCGTCGTCAAATTCGTCGCGAAGTGGCCCGTATTAAAACCGCTATGGCTCAGGCCACAGCCTCAAAAAAGGAGAATAAATAATGCCTAAGCGTATTTTACAAGGGGTCGTTGTCAGCGACAAAATGGACAAGTCTGTTGTTGTTCAGGTGGAACGCCGAGTAATGCATCCCGTGTATAAAAAGTACATCAAGCGTTCGCAAAAATATACGGCGCATGATGAAAAAAATCTGCATAAAGTCGGTGACAATGTGCGGATTCAAGAGAGTCGACCCTTGTCCAGAACAAAACGCTGGACAGTGGTTGAAGATTAACAACCTAAATGAAAGGTGAACTATGATTCAGGTTGAAACAAATCTTGATGTAGCTGATAACTCCGGTGCCCGGAAAGTTCAGTGTATTAAGATTCTTGGCGCTGCCGGTCGTCGCTATGCTTCCGTCGGAGATGTGGTTATCGTTTCCGTCAAAGAAGCTGTGCCCCGTGGTAAAGTCAAGGAAGGTGAAGTGCAACGTGCATTGATCGTGCGTACGAAAAAAGAAATTCATCGTAAAGATGGTTCTGCAATTCGTTTTGATTCTAATGCCGCTGTGTTAGTCAGTAAAGATGGTGAGCCGATTGGAACACGTATCTTTGGTCCGGTGACACGTGAATTGCGTGCTGCTGGTTTTGTTAAAGTTATGTCTTTGGCTCCGGAGGTCTTATAATGTTAAAGTTAAAATTAAAAAAGGGTGACAAAGTCATTGTTATTACTGGAAAAGACAAAGGTAAAACTGGCGAAATTACCAAAGTTTTGGTGAAAGAAAGCAAAGTTTTGGTTTCCGGTATCAACATGGTGAAACGTCATACAAAGCCAACACAAGAAAATGCCGGTGGCATCATTTCAAAAGAAATGCCCATCCATATTTCCAACGTGGCTTTCATTGATCCGAAAACATCCAAAGCAACCCGCTTGGGATTCAAAATGGACAAAGACGGACACAAAGTTCGTGTGGCCAAAAAATCCGGTGAAGTTGTGGATAAATAAGGAGGAATAAATGGAAACAAGATTACACAAACAGTATGAAGAAGTCATTGTTCCTGCTTTGATCAAGGAATTTGGCTATAAAAACAAAATGGAAGTTCCCAAATTGACAAAGATTGTCTTGAACATGGGTGTTGGTGAAGCAACCGAAGACAAAAAAGCCATTGAGGGCGCTGTGAAGGATATGCAAGCGATTGCCGGTCAAAAACCCGTTATCACTCATTCCCGTAAATCCATTGCTTCTTTTAAATTGCGTGAAGGTATGCCTGTTGGCTGTAAAGTGACCTTGCGTCGTGAAAAGATGTATGAATTTTTGGATCGTTTGATTACAACAGCTATGCCTCGTATTCGTGACTTCCGTGGTATTTCCGATAAAAGCTTTGACGGTCATGGTAACTATGCCATGGGTATCAAAGAACAGATTATCTTTTTGGAAATCAATTATGATGCCGTGGATGCAATCCGTGGTATGGATATCGTGATTGGCACAACCGCCAAAACAGACAAAGAAGCAAAAGCTTTGTTGGCTGGTTTTGGTATGCCCTTTATGAAGGAAGGAAAATAATCATGGCAAAATTATGTCAAATTAATCGTAATAAAAAACGCGAAGCAATGGTTGCTAAATATGCAACAAAACGTGCTGCTTTGAAGGCCGTTATTGCCGATAAGAATTCTTCTGCAGAAGAAGTTTTTGAAGCGACATTGAAACTCGCAAAATTGCCAAGGAACTCTTCCAAAGTTCGTGTTCACAACCGTTGTGAATTGACAGGTCGTTCCCATGGTTTTTACAGAAAATTAAAACTCAGCCGTATTCAACTGCGCAAACTGTCCAATGAGGCTCAGGTGCCCGGTATGAAAAAATCGAGCTGGTAAGGAGAAGAAATTATGTCTATGACAGATCCTTTAGGTGATATGCTGACCCGCCTGCGTAATGGTGGGATGGCTAATAAAGAAACCGTTACGGTTCCTGCTTCCAATTTGCGTGCCAGCGTTTTGGATGTTTTGAAACGTGAAGGTTACATTCGTGGCTATGAACGTGTCAATGTTCGTAAAAACATTGATGAATTCAAAGTTGAATTGAAATACTATGACAATCAGCCGGTTATCAAGGAAATCCAACGCGTTTCCACACCGGGTCGTCGTGTGTATTCCAAAGTGAAAGATTTGCCCAAATTTTATAATGGATTGGGAATCTATGTTTTATCAACCCCGTCAGGTGTTATGTCTGACCATGAAGCTCGTCAAGCCAATTTGGGTGGCGAAGTTTTGTGCAAAGTGTTTTAAGGAGGTTTTAAGATGTCTAAAATTGGAAAACATCCTGTGGTTGTACCGGCTGGTGTAACTGCCACTTTGTCAGATAATGAAATCACCATCAACGGAAAGTTGGGGACATTGAAAACACACATTTTATCGGGTGTTTCTGTGGAAGCCAGCGAAGGTTTGTTGACTGTTAAACCATTGCATGAAACAAAACAATCTCATGCGGCTTGGGGTACAATGCGTGCCAATATTGCCAACATGATTAAAGGTGTTACAGAGGGATTCTCTCGTAAAATGGAATTAATCGGTGTTGGTTACCGCGCTCAAGTATCAGGTCAAAAATTAAAGTTGACATTAGGCTTTTCTCATGATATAAATTATGAGTTGCCCGAAGGGGTGAAGGCCGTTGTGACGGATCAAACAAAATTGGAATTGACCAGTGCCGATAAACAATTGGTGGGTCAAGTTGCCGCTGAGATTCGTTCTTATCGTAAGCCTGAACCTTACAAGGGTAAAGGTGTGAAATATGCGGAAGAAACAATCTTGCGCAAAGAAGGTAAAAAGAAATAAGGAAGTAAGACAATGGAAAAAATTACTGCATTTGAACGTCGTAAAAATCGTGTCCGTTTTGCAATTAAGCAAAAAGGCAGCGGTCGTATACGTCTGTGTGTCAATCGTTCCGAACGCCATATTGAGGCACAATTGATTGATGATAAAAAAGCTATTACATTGGCTGCTGCTTCCTCAAAGGAAAAAGATTTTAAAGCCAAAGGTTCAACAGTTGAAGGTGCCAAATTGATCGGCCAAATGATTGCTGAACGTGCTTTAAAAGCTGAAGTAAAAGAAGTTGTCTTTGATCGTGGTGCCTTTAAATTCCATGGCCGTATTAAGGCTTTGGCTGAGGCTGCACGCGAAGCAGGTTTATCTTTCTAAGGAGTTGACATGACAGAAGAAAAAATCGAACAAGCCGCTCAAACAGCTGAAAAAGAAGTTGTTGCTAAGGCTGAAAAATCAGAGAAAAAACGTGCACCGCGTAAACGCGAAAACCGTGAAGATAAACCGATGGATGAATTCATTGATCGTGTTGTTCACATCAATCGTGTTTCCAAAACAGTGAAGGGCGGACGCAATATGTCTTTTGCCGCTTTGGCTGTGGTTGGTGATAAAAAAGGCCGTATTGGTTTTGCCCATGCAAAAGCCAAGGAAGTGCCTGATGCTATTAAAAAAGCCACAGAATTGGCACGTCGTAAATTGGTTCGTGTACCTTTGAAAGAAGGTCGTACATTGCATCACGATATGTATGGACATTTTGGTTCCGGTAAAGTGATTTTGCGTACAGCTCCGGCTGGTACGGGTATCATTGCCGGTGGTCCGATGCGTGCTGTTTTTGAAGTGTTGGGTATTCAGGACGTGGTTGCCAAGTGTACAGGTTCATCCAATCCTCATAACATGATTCGTGCGACTTTTAAAGCTTTGTTGGATGAAGCTGCTCCACGCCATGTGGCTGCTCGTCGTGGCAAAAAGGTCAGTGAAATTGTTGGCCATCGTGAAGAAACAGTGGCTGAATAAGGAGAATCAAAATGAAATTAAATGAAATTCGTGATAATAAGGGCGCCCGCAAATCTTTAATGCGTGTTGCCCGTGGTTATGGTTCCGGTAAAGGACGTACAGGTGGTCGCGGTATCAAAGGTCAGAAATCCCGTACAGGTGTTTCTATCAATGCCTTTGAAGGTGGTCAAATGCCCGTTTATCGCCGTTTGCCAAAACGCGGTTTTGTGAATATTTTCCGTAAATCCTTTTCTGAAATCAACTTGGGTGATTTGCAAAAAGCCATTGACAATAAAGTGTTAAAGGCTGATGCCGAAATCAACGAAGTGGTTTTGATGGAAGCGGGAATGATTAAGAAAGTCAAAGATGGTGTTCGTTTGTTGGGTAAAGGCGAATTGAAAACCAAATTGACAATCAAAGTCGTTGGTGCTACAAAATCTGCTATTGAAGCTGTTGAAAAGCTGGGTGGCAGTGTGATTGTGAATCCAATCAAAAAGACGGTTTTGGAAAAAGGAAAGAAAACTTCCAAAAAAGAACCGGCTAAAAAAACAACAAAAAAAACAAAATAATTGAAAGGGGAGAGTGAGTTATGGTTTCAATGTCAGAAAAAATGGCAAAAGGTGTGAATTTTTCGGCTTTTTCAAAGGCAACGGATTTGCACAAGAGGTTGTGGTTCACTCTCCTCGCAATTATTGTTTTTCGTTTGGGGACATATATTCCTTTTCCGGGAATTAACCCCAGCGTTTTGAACGAGTTTTTTAATGAAAATCAGAGCGGTTTGATCGGTATGTTTAACGCCTTTACAGGTGGTGCTTTATCTCGTATGTCCATTTTTGCTCTGAATATTATGCCGTATATTTCGGCCAGTATTATTATCCAGTTGGCAGCCAGTATTTTCCCAAGCTTGATTGCTTTGAAAAAAGAAGGGGAAGTCGGGATGCGTAAAATGCAACAATATACCCGTGTTTTGACCATTTTAATTACGGTTGTTCAGGCTTATTTTATGGCCTTGGCTTTGGAACGCGGAAATGCGGTGATTATGTCTAATTATTGGTTATTTGAACTTTCAACAATTTTTTCTTTGTTGGGTGGAACGATGTTTGTCGTATGGTTAGGCGAACAAATGACCGCTCGAGGTGTTGGTAATGGTACATCTATTTTGATTATGGTGGGTATCGTTGCGAATATTCCGATGGCTTTGATGCGTATTTTAGTGGATAGCAAAGAAGGAGCTTTGTCCGGTATGGCTGTAATGGGAATTTTGGCGATGATTTTTGCGATTATCTATTTGGTGGTTTTATTTGAAACTGCTCAACGCCGTATTGTGATTCAATATCCCAAACATCAAATGGGTGGTCGTGTAGTGCAGGGCGTTAGCTCTCATTTGCCCTTGAAGATTAATCCGACCGGTGTAATGCCTCCAATTTTTGCCAGTGCTTTGTTGGCTATTCCTGTAGGACTTGTTCAGTATTTTTCAAAAACAAGCGACAATGACACTTTAAATAAGACAGCAATGTTGTTGACACCGGGGCAATGGGTTTATGTTGTAAGTTTTGCTGTATTAATTATTTTCTTTACATTTTTTTACACAGGGGTTCAATCAAATCCGAAAGAAACAGCCGAAAACCTGAAACGCCAAGGTGGTTTTGTGGCAGGTATTCGTCCTGGTGAAAATACAGCCAAATATTTGGATTATGTGATTACACGTTTGACGGTTTTGGCGGCGATTTATTTAACATTCTTGTGTATTTTTCCTGAATTTTTGATTGCTACGTTTAAGATACCCTTCTTCTTGGGCGGAACAACATTGATGATTGTGGTTTCGGTTATTTTGGAAACATTTAATCAAACACAATCACATTTATTGGCTTATCAATACGAAGGTTTAATTAAAAAAGCGAAATTAAGGGGGCGCTTTTAATGACAGCAAAAGCTTACAAACATATAATTATGGTTGGTCCTCCCGGTTCAGGGAAGGGGACTCAGGCCGCTATTTTGGCAGAAAAATTACAAATTACAACGATATCAGCTGGTGAGTTGTTGCGTGCTGAAGCTCGTACGGGATCAGAATTGGGTAAACAAATTGCTGCTCGTATTGATTTTGGCAAGATGGTTCCGCCAGAAATTATCGTGCGTGCTATGTTACAGGAAATTTCCAAACCTGAAAATAGTGCAGGCTATATTATGGACGGTTTTCCTCGTTCCATGGAACAGGTAGGATTGTTTGATGAAGCCATTTCGAAAGAACCGTATAGTCAACAAAATTTACAACCGGACTTGGTGTTATTATTGCAGGTTCCGGATGAATATATTTATGATCGCATTTTGGGACGCAGTCAATGTAAAAATTGCGGCGAAATGTATCATGAAAAGTTTAAAACGCCAAAGGTGTTCGGTGTTTGCGATCGCTGTGGCGCAAAAGAATTTACAAAACGGGCAGATGACACCTATGAAACGGTGGTATCTAGACTCTGCACATACCGTTCTGTAACAGCTCCCATTATACCATACTACGAAGAAAAGGGGCTATTAAAGTGCATTGATGGGACGGGACCTATCAGTGTTGTGAGTGAAAAAATCAGAAAGGTAGTAGGCTATTAATTTTATCTTGACAAACAACGAAAATTAGAGTATAATTCCCAATCGTTGGTTGCAAGCATTGGCCAAAAGGCATAAAATGGCTTGTTATTTTTTATAATTTAATGGAGAATGAACCTTGGCTCGTATTGCTGGTGTAAATATTCCGACAAACAAATTGGTAAATATCGGTTTGACCTATATTTACGGTATTGGTCGGAAAACTGCAGATGAAATCTGCAAAAAAGCAGGAATTCCTGCAACTCGTCGTGTGAATGATTTAACAGATGCGGAAACCTTAAAGTTACGCGAAATCATTGATGCTGAATATCAGGTGGAAGGGGACTTACGTCGTGAAGTTTCTATGAATATCAAACGCTTGGTGGATTTGGGATGCTATCGTGGTTTGCGTCACCGTAAGAAATTGCCGGTGCGTGGACAACGTACACATACAAATGCCCGTACTCGTAAGGGTAAAGCGATTGCTATTGCCGGTAAGAAAAAAGTGACGAAGTAAGTAGGAGTTAGTTATGGCTGAAACAAAGAAAACAAAAGTGCGTGTGAAAAAAGTATCTGCCGTCAATGGTGTTGCACACGTTAATTCAACATTTAATAATACTTTGGTAACAATTACGGATACTCATGGAAATACCGTTTCATGGTCCACATGTGGTTTGAAGGGCTTTAAAGGTTCCCGTAAATCCACACCGTATGCGGCTCAAATGGCTGCTGATGACGCTGCTCGTAAAGCTGTTGAACGCGGAATGAAATCTGTGGATGTTTTGGTGATGGGTCCCGGTTCTGGTCGTGAATCCGCTTTGCGTGCATTTAACGCCGCCGGTTTAGTTGTCACGTCTATTAAGGATATCACAGGCGTACCCCATAACGGATGTCGTGCCCGTAAACGTCGTCGTGTGTAATCTTTAACAAAAGGAAAAGACAATGATGATTCAAAAGAATTGGCAAGAATTGATTAAGCCCGCCAAACAAGGTGTGGAACAAATTATTCCCGGTTATAAAGCAACTTTAACAATTGAACCTTTGGAAAGAGGTTTTGGTTTGACATTGGGTAATGCTTTGCGCCGTGTGTTGTTGTCTTCATTACAAGGTGGTGCTGTCAAAGCCATTAAGATTGCCGGTGTTCAACACGAATTTTCATCCATTGCGGGTGTTCGTGAAGATGTTACCGAAATTATCTTGAACATTAAGTCTTTGGCTTTGCGTGTTGACGCTTCGGAAGATCAACGTTTAACATTAAAAGCACAAGGTCCTTGTGTGGTGAAAGCCAAAGATATTACAGTGAATCATGCTGTAGAAGTGATGAATCCTGAATTAGTGATTTGCACTTTGGATAAAGATGCTACTTTGGAAATGGAATTATTGGTTGGTACAGGTAAAGGTTATTATACCGCTGCCCAAAACCGTCCCGAAGAATGCCCGATTGGTTTGTTGCCGATTGATTCAATTTATTCACCGGTCAAATCTGTTGTCTATAATGTTGAAAATGCCCGTGTGGGTCAACAAACAGACTATGATAAATTGACAATGACCGTTGAAACAAATGGTGTTATTTCTCCAGAAGATGCCGTGGCTTTGTCCGCCCGTATCTTACAAGAACAGCTCAAACCATTTGTGACATTTGAAGAACCGGCCGAAGAAACTTTGGAAGAAAAGATTGCTGATTTGCCGTTCAATCAAAACTTGTTGCGTAAAGTGGACGATATGGAATTGTCTGTCCGTTCTGCCAACTGTTTGAAAAACGACAATTTGCGTTACATTGGTGATTTGGTACAAAAAACTGAATCTGAAATGTTGCGTACACCAAACTTTGGTCGCAAGTCTTTGAACGAAATCAAAGAATTGTTGGCTGTTTATGATTTGCATTTGGGTATGCAAATTGAAAACTGGCCGCCTGAAAATTTGGAAGAATTGGCAAATTCTGTCAGTTTTGAGGACTAAAAAAATCGCCCGAGGGGTCTCGGGCGTCTGTCCTTTGCACGCGTGACGGCGGGTGGAAGGAACAGCAATGAAATCCGCTTTGCCCAGCAAAGCACTTTAACGAAAGGAAAGAAAAATGCGTCACGGATTTAAAAAAAGAACATTAAATAAGAAAATTGCTCATCGTCGTGCAATGTTTGCAAACTTGGCAAACGCTTTGATTAAACACGAGCAAATTAAAACAACTTTACCCAAGGCAAAAGAATTGAGCCCGATTTTTGAAAAATTGGTGACAAAAGCCGAAGACGGTACATTACATGCAAGACGCCAATTGTTGGCTTTCCTGCGTGAAGAAAAAATGGTTGAAAAGTTGATGACCGTTTTGGTGAAACGTTACGAAAAACGCAACGGTGGTTATGTGCGTGTCTTAAAAGCCGGTTTCCGCTATGGCGACAGCGCTCCTTTGGCGATTGTGGAATTGGTTGATCGTGATGTGAAGGCCAAAGGTCAAGACTCCGGTAAGATTGTTGAAGTTGAAACAGAAGAAAAAGTGGAAGAAAAGAAATCCGCTAAACCGGAATTGAAAACCAAAAAAGCTCACATTGAAAATGCTGGTAAAATTACCGGTGCCGGTGTGGCCAAAAAAACAACAGCAATTCGTAAAACAAACACAGGTGTGTAATCCGAATTGTTTTGATTGAAGTTAAAATCCCCGATTTTTCGGGGATTTTTTTGTAAAAAGAGCTTGCAGTTTGATATAAAATGCAGTAAACTTAGGTTGCAAGGTGTTTAATGTGATGCCATCTTGTGGGACTTAGAACTCCCAAAATTAGACAGCCGAATTGTTTCGGTTTTGATATGCCAGCCTTATGGCTGGATGACGGCAGAATAAGGCCGTCGGCTGAATATGCCGTACTATTTTGTCTAATTATAGGTTCTAACGTCCAGTCGCTTTCGCATCACAGCGATTTTAAACAAAGGACGAAAAATGACAATAAAAGAAAAAATGGCGTGGAGAACCTTAGATGACAGGCAGATGGGAGAAGCGCTTGCTCATGCTTACAGAACAACAGTAGGCTTTTGTCGCTCACAAGTGAATGATAAAAATAAAAAAGAATGGCAGGATTCCTGTCATGAATTCTTGGAACACGCAGAATCATTATGTGATGTTGCTGATGAAAGGAGCGTAGCGGGGGGTGGAGATAGAATGGCCAAAAGGAAGGAATTTGAGATGGCAAAAGGTTTAGATTTTCATGGTTCAAAGGATTTAATGTATTTAGAACAAAGAATTATGGAAATCAGTTCTTCTTGGCCACATCATTCATTACAAGAAGAAATAAAAAAATGTACTCAATGGCGTGATGGAAAATCTGCTCAAATAATGGAAAATGTTTTTGAAACTCCTTTTGAAAATGTGTCGGTATATCCTACTGATATTTATGGAAAGGGGGTGGCTGATGCATTTTTGCCATATCCAAATGAAGCCAATACAGTTTTAAATTATGGAAGGACTCAAAAAGAAGAGGACGCAGATTTTAAAGCAGCACAAGCCCGTATGGCCAAACTTAAAGTCAGATAAGAAAAGAGATGCTTATTTTGCATCCCTTATTTTTTCAAAACTTTTTCAATCCATTTTTGGCAGGATAAAAAGAGTTTTTTATCTGGTGTTTTAGGATTTGGATTGTAAATCGCATAGGCCAGTTGCTTTGCTTGTTCTTTTGATAAAATTTGTGGTGCAGAAGCCAACAAAAATTCTTGCCATTCATCTTCATGCAATGGGGCAATGGCATCACGCCCGTGTTTGGCCATCGCCACACGTTTTAATAATTGGGAAAGCAGTTTTAGGCTGTCTTTTTTGTTTTCCTGTTTGATCTTCTTAAGTTCTTTCAATGCATAGGGCAGAGGTCTGTTTTGATATATTTTCCATGTAATTACGCTCACAGTTATCAGGAATAAAATTGTAAAAAATAAGACGTACCATCCTTTTGCCAAAGGCCAAAAATTAGGTTGAATGGGTAATCTGATGTCTTTTAGTCCTGATAAATCAATTTGATTCATGACAAATCCCCCAAGCAAAAACGTTGAAATTGAGCCAAGTAATCCGAATCAGTTGACAAAGATAAATAGCCCCAATGGTATTTTTTTACCTGTTGCCGTAGCAAATCAGTTTTATGCGACCACGATTGAGTAAAACTTTTTTGGAAGGATTTAGATTGGGTGTCTATTAAAATTTGCTTTTGCCCATTGGAAAAGGGCAAAATGCCCTTTGGAAGTTGAACTTCCATATTGTCATATAGATGGATTAAGTTTATGGTATTTTTATGGGACAGTTCCCCCAAAAAACGAAAATCATCGGCTGTGATATCGTGGAAATCACTGATTAAAAAGATGATAGCACCAGGGCGAACATTTTGTTCCATAAAGGGTATTATTTGATTAAAGGCAACATCTGATCTTTGTGTGTTTTCTTGGGTCAGTTGATTTAAAAAATACGGCAAGCTATCTCGAGCTGGTAGATTTGCTAATGATTGAATTATTTTATATGATAAAATCTGATAGGAAAGACTGTCGTTTTTTTGTTCGGCCAAAAAACCGATGAATGCCGAAAGGCGAGCTGCCATGACAGATTTAAAATGTCCGTGGGATGCAAATTGCATATTGGGGCGTAAATCGCACAAGATATAGATTTGTTTTTCTTTTTCTTCAGTATAAAGTTTTGTGAAAGGTTTGCCGTATTTTGCAGTTATCCGCCAATCAATTTGACGAATATCATCTCCGGGTTGGTATTGGCGAACTTCTTCAAAATTTAAGCCTCTGGATTTAAACAAAGACTTATTTTGACCAAAACCGATGGTTGTGTTTTTATGGGATGGAAAACCCAAAAAATCAGTCTTTGATTTTAAGGATATTAAATCGGCCAATTCTGGTTGAATAGGATTCGTCATACCTTTTTCCTATGGCAAAGGAACACAGGCCATCAATTTATCTAAAATCATATCAGCAGTAATATGTTCTGATTTGGCCTCAAAAGACAAGGTAATACGGTGTCGTAAAACATCGTGAATTAAAGAGGTAATATCCGATGCCATCACATATTCATGTCCGTTCAGCCAAGCATTGGCACGTGCACAAACATCCAAAGCTATGGTGCCGCGTGGGCTGGCCCCAAAGCGAATCAGTTGGGCAATTCCAGGATCATAGGCAGAAGCATCTCGGGTGGCCATAACAAATTGAATGATGTATTCTTCCAATTCAGGCGCCATAGGCACGTTTAAAATTTCCTGGCGGGCAGCCATAATGGTTTTTTCCGAAATTTTGGGGAAAGACGGTGGATTTTCTTTTTTTTCTTCCCGTTGTACAATTTTTAAAATTTGTCGTTCTGCTTCAATGCTAGGGTAGGTGATGGTTACATACATCAAAAAACGATCCAATTGTGCTTCCGGTAAGCGATAAGTTCCTTCATTTTCTATTGGATTTTGTGTGGCCATCACGGTAAATAAAGCGGGTAGTTGATAGGTTGAATTGCCAACGGTTACCTGGCGTTCGCCCATGGCCTCCAACAAGGCGGATTGAACTTTAGCCGGTGCACGATTGATTTCATCGGCCAAAATCAGATTGTGAAAGATAGGTCCTTTTTGAAAATAAAAGGATGCTGTTTCCGGTTTAAAAACATCGCTGCCAGTAATATCGGCCGGCAATAAATCAGGTGTGAATTGAATGCGGTGAGCTAAGGCATCTATGGCATTTGAAAGCGTTTTAATTACTTTTGTTTTTGCTAATCCCGGAGCCCCTTCAACCAACAGGTGTCCGTCAGATAATAGGGCGATTAATAATCTGTCTATCAGTTTTGGTTGACCGATAATTTGATTGTTTATATATTCTTTTAAACCTTGAAAGGCTTCTTGATTGGGTGTCATTTTTGTCTCCTTAATCTTTATTTTTTTAATATAAAATTTTTTTTTATAAAATGCAATCACGTTTTTGTTGACTTTTTAAAAAAAATGGATAATTTTTATAAACACAGGAGTTTACATGTTTTCTTTATTTATTTTATCTTTTATTCAAAGTGTGACGGAATTTTTGCCAGTCAGCTCGTCTGGACATCTTTATTTGCTTCAATTTTTTGGGATATCTGAACAGGGGATAGGGATGGATGTTTTGTTACATTTAGGGACTCTATTGGCTGTTGTTTGTTATTTTTGGTCAGATATCCGTTCTCTTTTGATATCATTATTACCCAAACAAGATAAGCACCTTTTGATCAATTTGATTGTCGCCACAATGCCTGTGATGTTGGTTGGATTACTCTTTTTTAATCTCTTAAATCAAATACGTTTGCCGATGTTTGTGGCGCTAAACAGTATTTTTTGGGGTTGTGTTTTATGGTTGGTTGATAAGTATGCACCCAAGAAAAAGAATTTAAAACAATTGAGTATGGGAGGGGCTTTTTGTATCGGATGTGCTCAGATTTTATCTTTGGTTCCGGGGACCAGTCGTTCTGGGATTACCATTACTTGTGCCCGTATTTTGGGGCTTAGTCGGGTTGAAAGTACGCGTTTTTCTATGCTTTTGTCAATCCCAACGATTTCGGCCGCTGTTGCCTATGTCGTTTATCAGGGGGTTTCGGGCAATATTGAAATGCCGACGGCATCTATGGGAATAGGTGCCATTTTAATGACAATGATAATGGGATTGATGGCGATATACTTTTTAATGCATTGGGTTAAAAAAAGCAGTTTTGGTATTTTTGCCCTTTACCGTATTTTATTGGGGCTGTTCATTTTGATTTATATGATGCTTTAAAACAAAGACACGTATAGTGCTGGCTAAATTATTTGTTCGGTTATTATCCAATTGAATCAATAATTGGCGTAAAGAAGTATTCTTTTGCTCAGCAATTTTTTTTAATTCAAACCAAAATTCATCTTCAATGGCGATGCTGGTTCGGTGGCCGGATAATTCAACGGAATGTTTTTTCATGTTTATTTCCTAAGGCTTGCCAAATCAATGACTTCTGCGGATTTTTCCTGTTCTTTTAGTTTGGGCGTTTCAACCGGCGTTGGGGTAAAGGTTAGTCCGAATTTTTGGCTGGGGTCGGCAAAATCCAATAAAGCATCAAAGGGAACACGTATTTCGCATGGAACACCGCCAAAGCCCAAAACGACCGTAAAATCATTTTGATTGACCTGTAAATCCTGAAATTGATTTTGTAAAATAATAGTCATTTGTTCGGGGTATTTAGCCCGCACGAAATCCGGAATTTTGCTTTTTGAGGTTTGAAAGCTTAAAACATAATACGATTCGTCCGTTAAACCGTTTTTGGAAACATCCGTTAAAACTTCACGAACGATTGATTTTAAAGCCCGTTGCAGGTATGGATTATAATCTTTCATTAAGCATCCTTTTCCAAATCTGTAAAGCGACCGAATTCGCCGTTAAAGTATAATTTGACGGTACCGACCGGTCCATGGCGTTGTTTGGCGATAATAGCTTCGGCCTGATTGGCTAATTCCACCTTCTTTTGTTCCAATTCGGCACAACGCAAAGCAAATTTTTCGGGCGTTTCATTGATACGTCTTTGCGGTTGTTCGTTTTGTAAATAGTAAATTTCACGATACACAAACATCACGATATCGGCATCCTGTTCAATTGATCCTGATTCACGCAAGTCAGAAAGCAAGGGGCGTTTGTTATCACGTTGTTCCACCAAACGGGACAATTGGGACAAAACAATGACAGGAACATTCAAATCTTTGGCCATAATTTTTAAAGCACGAGTCATTTCGGACAATTCCTGAACACGATTTTCGCTTCTTTTATTGGAATTGATTAATTGTAAATAGTCAATAACGATTAATCCCAATCCTTTGGATGAATCTCGTTTTAAACGGCGGGCACGATTTTTGATGGCGGTAATGGTCATACCGGGAGTTTCATCCACATACAAGGGCACGCGAGACAGCAAGTCAACACCTGCAGCCAATTCATCAAATTGATCATTCGTCAATTTACCCGTTCGCATTAAGTGGGCAGAAACACCCGCCTTAGAAGCCAGAATACGACCAGCCAACTGTTCAGCCGACATTTCCAAGCTGAAAAATGCAACGGATTTTTTAACGGCATCTGGTTTTTTGTTTTCTTCTTCAAAGCGTTGTGCTGCATTAAAAGCAATGGTGGTAGCTAAAGCAGATTTACCCATAGCGGGACGTCCAGCCAAGATGATTAAATCCGAATCGTATAAACCGCCCAATAGCTTGTCCAAATCAACTAATCCGGTTGGTGTGCCGCCAACACCGGTTGGGTTGTTCATGGCCGTTTGTGTGGATTCCAAGGTTTTTCTTAAAGCCAAAGATAAAATTTCAGGTCCACCAGACTTTTCACCTTCATTAGCTAAATCATAAAGTTGTTTTTCGGCTAATTCAACTTGCTTGATGGCATCTTCATCTTGTGTCGTATCAAAGGCGTTGTTGACGACATTTGTGCCCACTTCAATCAATTGACGTCTGAGATAAGCGTCAAAGATAGTGCGTCCGTAATCGGCCACATTAACGATTCGTGTGCTGGCCCCGGCCAATTTGGCCAAATATTCAATACCACCGATTTCCTTTATGTTTTCGTCATGGATAAACAAAGGCTTTAAAGTAACCGTATCGGCAATGCGTCCTTGGTCAATCATATTACGACAGGTGTCGTATATCTTGGCATGGACGGGATGGACGAAATGTTCCGGTTTTAAAAACTCGGATACCTTTTCCAAAGCCTTATTGTTAACCAAAATAGCACCTAAAACAGCTTGTTCAGCTTCAATATTTTGCGGGGGAATACGGGTAGTGTTTTGTTGAATATCCATTTGAAAGCCTCTATAAAATAGTTATTGGCTTTTTTATACACTTATTTTATGAAAAAATCAATCTTTTTTGTTTGCATTTTTATTCTTTTTTGTGTAGGATGGAACGAAAGGAGAACTTTCATGATTGGAAAATTGACAGGTATAGTGGATTCTGTTTATGACGGATATTTGATTTTAGATGTGGCAGGGGTTGGTTATCGTGTTTTTTGTTCAGGTAAGACACTGGCAAAAATGCCTGCGACAGGTGGTACGGCTGGTTTGTTGATTGAAACTCAGGTGCGTGAAGACCATATCCATCTGATGGGATTTTCGGATGCAACGGAAAAACAGGCCTATACTTTATTGAGTACTGTCCAAGGGGTTGGCAGTAAGGTAGCACTGGCAATTTTATCAGCTCTTTCGCCAAATGAAATTCAAATGGCGGTCATGACGGGGGATGGTAAGGCTTTTACCCGTGCCAGTGGCGTGGGGCCAAAATTGGGGAGTCGTATCGTCAGCGAGTTAAAAGGTAAAATGGGTGCGCTGGGTTCAAATGAAACGATGATTGTATCTTCGGCTTCTGGGGCGACGCTTCAACATAATTCGTTCATGGATGATGCGATATCGGCTTTATCCAATTTGGGCTATGCCAGAATTGAAGCAGGTATGGTGGTTGCCAATGTATTGCGTCAAAATCCGGATGCGAATACCTCAGAATTGATTCGTTTATCTTTAAAGGAAATAGGAAAGGGGAGTCTATGAAAAAGATAATTTTAATGGTTTTGTGTTTGTTGTGTTCTGTTTCGTCTTTTGCACGTGTTGTTGTGTTGGATGAGAAAAATTCCAAGAAAAATGAACTTTATGTTGATGAACACGGACTCTATCGTTATAAAAGGGGCGAAGATATTTATAAGTGGGAATGTATGGATATTTACCAAAAAGAGGCCAAAAAGAAGTGTATGGAGGCACGCAAATTAGCTTTGGATGAGTTGCGTTCAAAGGCTGAAAATCAACAAGATGATACTCTTTTTACTGGAAAAATTCAAATTCGTCCACGCAAGGGGGAGGATACCTATTATTATGTGGAAGATGGCGTTAGAGAAAAAGAAATAAATGTTTTACGCAAGCAGTATTATTTTGAAAAAAATACCGCAGGTAAATATGTTTTATTTGATTTAACGACAGAAGAACCCTATACAGGGGATATGACATTGGGGTCTGTGGTTGGACTTTCACCGATTGTAGGTCATGAATCACGGTTTTTGATTACTCAAAAATACGCCAATGGTTTACCCGATGGTAATCCGATTGCCCAATCTTTAAGTGAATTGTAAGGAAGAAAAATGGTAGAAAACAGAATTATTGCACCACAAAAACAACAGGGGGATGAGGAAGTTTTTAAAAGTATGCGCCCACAAAGTTTGGATGACTTTGTCGGACAAAAACAACTTTGTCAAAATTTGCGTGTTTTTGTAAATGCGGCCAGGGATAGAAAAGAGGCCATGGACCACGTTTTGTTGTTTGGTCCGCCGGGGTTGGGTAAAACGACATTGGCACAAATTGTGGCCAAAGAATTGGGGGTGAATTTCAGACCCACTTCAGGTCCTATGATTTCAAAATCGGGTGATTTGGCCGCCATTTTGACCAATTTGGAGCCAAGGGATGTTTTGTTTATTGATGAAATTCATCGTTTGAATCCTGCGGTTGAAGAAGTGCTTTATTCGGCTATGGAAGATTTTCAGTTGGATATCGTTATTGGGGAAGGGCCGGCGGCTCGTTCGGTTCGGATTGATTTGCCTCCGTTTACCTTAATCGGTGCGACAACGCGTTCAGGATTGTTATCAACGCCGCTTCGTGACAGATTTGGTATTCCGATGCATTTAAATTTTTATGATACGGATGATTTGGAAAAAATTGTTCAACGCAATGCCCGTTTGTTGAATTTGGATATAACCCAGGAAGGCGCCCATGAGATTGCCAAGCGTTCACGTGGAACACCTCGTATTACGGGCAGATTATTGCGTCGGGTACGTGATTTTGCCGGTAAAAAGACCGTAGATGCTTCTTTGGCGGATTTGGCTTTAAATCGTTTAGAGGTGGATAAGTCCGGTTTGGATTCTATGGATAGACGCTATTTATGCTGTATTGCCGAAAAATATGCCGGCGGTCCCGTTGGGGCGGATACTTTATCGGCCGCTTTATCGGAAGAGAGGGATACTTTGGAAGAAGTGATTGAACCTTATTTAATGCAGTTGGGCTTGGTAATGCGTACCCCCCGTGGGCGTGTTTTATCACCCGCCGGTTATAAACACCTGGGATTGAAAACACCATTAAATATGATACAACCTGATTTATTGGATGATATGGATAAAATTTTAAAGGATTAAACGATGTCTTTTTGTGGTAAAAAAAGAGCTTTGAGTAAAGATGAAAAGAAGCATTATCAAGATGCTTTGGATGGTGAATTTACCATTGGTGAACAATTGGGGCTTTCCGGTGCGAACAGTTCGGCATATTTATTGACGGATAAAAATGGCAAAAATTTTGTTCTTAAAATTCCAAACGATTTAAAAAAATTGGACAGATGGCAAGATCGGCAGGCAAAAGCCTGTGATTTACAGGGTGAATATTTTGGTGATTATCATGGGCCCATTGGAACACCGCAAAGGATAAAGCAAGGGGATGATTTTATTGTTGAAGAGTTGGTAGCGGGAAAAGAATTTGTTTCTTCTGTTTATGAAACTCTGTCTCCAATTCAAAAAAAGAAAGTTGCTCAGGATTTGGGTGAATTTTTGAGTTATACCCACCAAAGGACAATGACGGGGAAAACAGTTAAATTACATCCTGGTCAACAAGAATTTGTAACATTGAAACAAACGTATGATTATTTTGAACCTGCTTTAACAGATGATGAAAAAAAAGAATTGAAAAAAGAAATTCAAAATTATAACCGTCAGAAAGAAGCACCAGAGGTTTTAGCATATCGTGATTATCGTCCATCAAATATATTATGGGATGATAAGAAAAAAAAGCTTTCAATAATTGATTTTGATGTTACTGGAAATGCCTCTGTTTATGAGGATTTTACTCCATCTGCAGCATTAAGCACAAAAATTTCTTTTCAATTTTGGGCCGACGTGATAAATGCATATAACCAAGCCCCTAAACAAAATCCATTGACCATTGATTTGGAAACTGTTCATCGTAATTTTTTTATTGGTATATATCATGAAATGGCGCGTTGTAATATTGGAAGAACGCCACCTGAAGAATGTGTAGACAACGTAAGGTATTATTTAAAAAGATTGGATGCCTTAAAGCCAACTGGTTCACCCATTGAAAGTAAACAAAAGTCTAATTTAATTTCAACCATTAAAAAAGGAAAAACAAAATGATACATGAATATACTTTCAGAATTTATTATAAAGATACGGATGCCAGTGGGATTGCCTATCATGCCAATTATTTGGCCTATGCCGAACGTGCGCGTACGGAAATGTTTAACGAAGTCGGTTTGTTGATGCCGGATTTGTTGGCCCGTGGGGATTCGTTTGTGGTAAATCATGCCGAAATTGATTATAAAAGACCAGCTCCATTGAATTCTTTGGTCACAATTAAAAGCCAAATTTTACAAATTAAAGCGGCCAGTTGTACTTTGGAACAAAAATTTTATATTGAAGATCAGCTGATTTGTCGGATTTTGATTGAAGCCGTTTCTGTTGATACCCATACTTTACGCCCCAAACGGATTGCCTCTGATATTCGCTCTTTATATGAAAAGTATTTAAAACAGGAATAAAAAATGGTGAATATAAAACTCAGAAGTTATGCTAATGGTAAGGAGGCTTTATTTGAAACGCCAGGGAAATTAGATATTCCTGAGTTTGAGAAAATGGGAAAAAAAGACACTGAAAATTGGAGTCGAACGCCAACGGTTAATTTATCGTCATGGAAAGTTTCGCATGATTTATCAAATTATGATATGCAGGATATAGATTTTGATACACTGACACAATTTTCGGATGAAAAGTTTTGCCCGAACGGATGGGGCAAAAAAGACGAGATTTTAGAAATCGGAAAAGATCCGGGGCTTGGTATACGTTGTTTACATGAAAAAGGGATTGATGGGGCTGGTATGTCAATGGCGATTATTGATCAAGCCCTTTCGGATCATTTAGAATATCATGATAACTTAGTTCATTATGAAGAAATTGGCTTTGAAAAAGCCCCCGAACGTGGTCAGATGCATGCTTCAGCGGTATCCAGCATTGCTGTTGGAAAAAATTGTGGTGTCGCACCAAAGGCAAAATTATATTATTTTGCCACAAATACACGAAAAACCAAGGATGGGAAAGAAGTCAGAACAGCAGATTACAGGGTTCGGGCATTAGAGCGCATTTTAAAAATCAATGAAACTTTATCCGATAAAGAAAAAATACAAGTCGTTTCTGTTTCTGCAGGATGGATGGGGCAAGAAAATACGGAAAAATCAGAAGAATGGCGAAAAGTTTTGCAAAAGGCTAAAGAGGCTGGCCTGTTTGTTTTGACTACTGCTTCCAGAAAAGAATATGAATATGGATTAGGATTTTTAGGAATGGGCAAAAAAGTAAACAGTGATCCAAATGATATTAATTCTTACTCCGAATGCCCATATAATTTGCCTGAATCTTTTATTTCGCAAAAAAATATATTTGTTCCAATGGATCATAGAACAACAGCTTCACCAACAGGGAATAATGATTATTTTCATCTTTCAGATGGAGGTTTTAGTTGGGCAACGCCATGGTTGGCAGCTAATTTTCTCTTGGCTCGACAGGTAAATCCAAAAATAACACCAGAGCATTTTTGGGATGTTGCTTTAAAGACGGGGGTATTTAGTGAAAAGGTACAAGGGACAGTTATTCAGCCATTAAAACTGATTGATACATTGCAAAAGGAAAGAGTTTGTTATAGTATGAAAAGTATAATGATTCAAGGGCAACAAAGGGCAAATGAAAAAGAAGAGAAACAAAAAAATATTTTAAAATTAACGAAAGGAAAGCAAAATGCAAAATGAAGTTGTACATCATTCCATTTCTATGATGGGAATGTTTCAAGATTCTGATTTATTTATGAAAATATTGATTTTAGGACTGTTATTCGCCTCAATTTGGTGTTGGGCAATTATCTTTGATAAGTTGATGATGATACGCCGTATGCGTGAACGGATGAAAAATTTTGAAGAACGCTTTTGGCATGCTAGCTCTTTATCTGGTTTTGCGGATGCTTTGCCCAAAAAACCGAAAGAACCTTTGGCTCAAATTTTTGTCAATGCCTATCATGAATGGAAACATTTGGTAAGCGAAAAGGCAAAAAACAGTGCCATTAAAATGGAGGAACGTTTGGAAAAGGTGGTTCAGATAACCATTGAACGTCAAATTGAAAAAATGGAAACTCGCATGATATTTTTGGCATCAACTGGTTCTGTGGCTCCATTGTTGGGGTTGTTTGGTACAGTTTGGGGAATTATGGATTCTTTTAATGCTATTGGGGCTACTCAAAGTACAAACATTGCGGCGGTTGCCCCTGGTGTTGCGGAAGCTTTGTTCACAACAGCAGTTGGTTTGATTGCGGCGATTCCGGCAGTTATTGCTTATAATAAAATTACCCATGATATTGATCGTTTGGCCGGTCGGATGGAAACTTTCGGAAATGAATTGACAACCATTTTGTCGGCTCAATCACAAAAGGAGGATAGATGATTCGTGTTCGTCGCCGGCATACATCCGTAAAATCCGAGGTCAATTTAACCCCTTTGATTGATGTGATGATGTCTTTGTTGGCTATTTTTATGATTACAGCCCCTTTATTGACAACAGGGATTCCTTTGGATTTGCCAAAAGGGGATGGTAAATCGGTGGATTCACCCGAAAAAACCTTGGATATTTCAGTTGATAAAAACGGCAAGATTTATGTGGCAAATCAGGAAATTAAGTTGGAAAAACTGACGGATAAAGTGACGGCTTTGGTGGCGGAAAATCCCAAAATTCAAATGATGATTTCCGGTGATAGCAAAGCAGATTACGGTCGTGTGATAGAGGTAATGGCATTGTTGAGGGCTTCTGGTTTTACTCAGGTGGGCCTGAAAACAGATGCCGAAGTGATGAAAGTAAAGGGAAAATAAAATGCAACGCAGGGCCTTTTTAATGTCATTGGCTTTGCACGGGGTTGTTTTAACCCTGATGTTGGTGAATTTTAATTTTAATCGTGAATATTCAAAACCACCTTCGGTTATTTTGCATGTGGATTTAAATAAAGTGCAAATTTCAAATAAAACAAATTTACCGCAAAAATCCGTTAAAAAGAAAAAAGCACCTGTTCAAAAAAAGAAAGAAGAACCTAAAAAGGAAACACCTAAGAAAAAAGAGGTAGCAGTTCAACCTAAGCCTAAACCAAAACCCAAACCAAAAGCTGAATCCCAAAAGCCACAACCTAAACCTCAGCCCAAACCAGCAACACCGGTGAAAGATGCTGTGCCAGTTCAAAAAACGCAGGTGCCGAAAAAAGAAACCGTCAAAGAAGAACCTAAAAAAATACAACCTCAAAAAGAAGAAAAAGGGTATGATTTGCAATCTTTATTGTCCAGCGTTGAAAAAGTCAGAAAAGAACCCGTGAAACAGGAAGTTAAAACAATCCAAAATGATTTGGCGGCCGATATGGGCAATACAGGATTAGAAGGTCGATTGGATCAGGTTTTGTCTATTTCTGAAAAAGATTTTATCAGTTCTAAATTACGTGAATGTTGGAATATAGATGGTGGTGCTCAAAATCTGGACGAAATTGTTGTTGAAATAAAAGCATTTATCAATAAGGATGGTTCTGTTCGGGATGTTAAAATTTTGAATAAACAAAACTATCCTGCTTTTTCATCTGTTTCCGAAAGTGCTAAGCGGGCCGTTTATATTTGTGCCGGAAAAGGAACAGAATCACCGTTTTATATTTTATCGCAAAAATATGCCGATCACTATGGTGATTGGAAAGAAATTTATTTAAGATTTAGTCCATTGGAAGGTGTCTTTTAATTTTGCAGTACCTTTTGCACCAAGCGTAAAAGTTCATCTAAAACAAAAGGTTTTGTTAAAAATGTAAATGGCAAAGGTGTGTTGGCGGTATGTTTTTCAAATTGATTGGAATAGCCTGACATTAAAATTGCCTTGATATTCGGATTTAACTGTTTTACATTTTGAATTAAATGTTCGCCATCCATACCAGGCATCATCATATCGGTAATTAATAATTGAACGTCCGGATTTGATTTGACAGCATCAATGGCCTGAGTGGCATTTTGGCACTCAATAACTTGAAATCCTTTAACGGTTAAAGCCCGTTTGATAACTAACCGAATGCCGTCTTCATCATCGGCCAAAACAATTTTACCGCTTTGTTGGGGTAAAAAGATATGAGGGACAGTTCGTTGATGGATTGTTTCATTGGTTTTTTCTTGTTCAAATCTTGGCAGTAAAATGGTAAAGGTTGTGCCGATGTTTTGTTCGCTGTCCACTTTGATAAAGCCGCCGGCACTGTTGATAATCCCGTAAACTGTTGACAGACCTAAGCCGGTGCCAGATTGTTGTGTTTTTTCTTTTGTTGTAAAAAACGGATCAAAAATATGTGGTAGGATTTTTGCATCAATACCATTTCCTGTATCGGAAGCTGTTATTTTTATATAGTCACCCATGGGTAAGTTTGTGTTGCCAAATGGACGTGCTTTTTTGACCAATTCATGGGAAACATTTATTTTTAAAATACCACCTTTTTTCATGGCATCTTTGGCATTAACTGCAAGATTCAGTAAAATTTGAGTCAGTTGGTTGGGATCCAAACGGATACATCCTAAATTTTTTTTAATTTCCAATTTTAAAGTTGAAAGCGGAGCAAGGGATCTTTGAAGAAGAGGGGTTAAATCAACAAAAGCATCATGAACAGAAATCAATTTTGTTTGAATGGGGGTTTTTCGGGAAAAAGTTAATAGTTGTCCAACCAAAGAAGCGGCTTTTTGTGCGTTCCCTTTAATTTGCATAATATCCGAAAATAATGGATCATTGGACGAATGTTTTTGTAAAAGCAAATCGGTAAAGCCAATAATAGCCGTTAATATGTTATTGAAATCATGAGCAATGCCTCCGGTCAATTGGCCAAGAGCTTGCATTTTTTGGTCCTGAGCCAGTTGCAATTCCAATTTTTTGCGTGGTGTAATATCAAATAAAAAACACGCCCATTTATTGTTTTGTTTGCCCCACATGGTTCGAAAGTGTTGTTCGGTTGTATGAGTTTTTAAATCATAAACTATATTGATGTTTCGTTGTGTATTTAGTTTTGTATAGATTTCATCAAGTTGTGATTGAGAAACAGAATCCCACAATTTTGAAAAGTCAGTATCAATTACTTCGTTTAAATTTTTGTCAAAAGAACAAGAAAATGCATTGTTTATGCCGATAATTTTTCCGGTTTTAGGTTCAATGATAACGGTTGGAACAGGAGAACTTTCCGTATCTGATGAAACCTGTGTAGCCCATTTGATTTTTTTGATACCTAAAATTAAATCTTCATTGGCAGCATTCAATCTAACTATGTCCCATCCTTTGGGTTTTAGAGAATGAAAAAAATCCAAATAGTTATGTCCAATAAGTTGAGTCAAATCTAAATGCAATTCTTGTGTAAAGGCTGGATTTGCATACAAAATTGTTTGATGTATATCGCTTAAAAAAATAGGGGTAGTGATGTTTTTGATTGTTTCGCCCAATACATCCAGTTGACGTTCTAGTGCTTGGTATGTTTTTTGAGCGGATGTTTTATCTGTTGCGGTGATTAACAGAGTGCTATCCAAAGGAGTTAGTTTTACTTCAAAAATACGATCTTGTTTTTTTAAAACCGTTTCAAAAGGTAAAGCTTGTTGATAGGCACGCTTTAATTCGTAAAGATTAGTTTGTTCTTTGTCGTTAAAGGTGATAAAAGGATCTTCTTTTAAACCAAAAAGAAGCGTTCCCTTTGGATTTGTATACAAAATACGTCCATCCAATGTTCGTATTTGGCAAGCCCTTGAATCGGCTTGTAAGATTTGTTTGTATAAATATTTTTTGCGTTTTTTGAACATATTTCGGATTATAACAATTTTTTTAAAAAAAGCTATAAAAAAATTAAAAAAGACTTGCAAAAGTTTTCGCGCTTGTTTATACTAGCTTAAAAAAAGGCAGGAGGAAAGATGACTTCAAAGACCGTTTTTTTTATTGCAAGTGAAATGACTCCCTTTATCAAAACCGGTGGTTTAGGGGATGTTGTTGGTGCTTTACCAAAAGCGTTGGCTCGTTTGGGCGTGAATGTCAAAGTTATAATTCCATTGTATTCAAAAATTGATTATCGTCGTTTTGGATTGAAAAAGGTGATGCAGGGCAATTGTGTTAATATGGGTAATTGTCAGGAATTTTTTTCGGTTCATCATTCAAAATATGTGTCAGGTGTTGATACTTATTTTATTGAATTTCAAAAATATTTTGACCGAAATGGAGTGTATGATGATGCTTTTACCCGTCAAGGTTATATGGATAATGCCTATCGCTATGCATTTTTTGACAGGGCAGCCTTGCAGACAATAAAAGATTTAGGGATTGTTCCCGGGGTTATCCATTTACACGATTGGCAAACGGGCTTAATTCCATACTATATTAAATATGAAAATGATCCGTTTTTTAAAGATACAAAAACATTAATGACAATTCATAATTTGCCTTATCAGGGGCGTTTTTCGGCCGATGTTTTGTCCTATGCAAAAATTGGTTGGGATGTTTTTGCTCCTTGGGCCTTTGAAGATTACGGATGTATTAACTTTTTAAAAGGTGGTATTCGGTTTGCTGATAAAATCAATACGGTCAGTCCTAACTATGCACGTGAAATTTTGACGCCGGAATTTGGTGGTGGTTTGGATTGGCTTTTAAAAGAAAGAAAGGCTGATTTAAGTGGTATTTTAAACGGTATTGATACGGATTTATGGAATCCCAAAAAGGATTTAATTATTCCTGAAAAATATTCGGTTAAAAATTTTGATTTGGGTAAAAACGAAAATAAACGTCATTTGGTTCAATCTGTCGGTTTGGAAAGTACGGAAAAACCTGTGATTGCTATGTGTGTGCGTTTGTCCGAACAAAAGGGTATTAAGATGCTTTCCGAGTGTATTGAGCCTGTTTTAAAGACAATGCAAACGCAATTTGTGATTATGGGGCAGGGTGAAAAATGGGCTAATGAATATTTTGCTTCATTGCCACATAAGTATCCGGGGCAAATTGCTGTTGATATTGGATTTAATCCAGAAAAAGAACATATGATGTGTGCCGGTGCAGATTTTTCATTAATGCCTTCTATCTATGAACCATGTGGTTTAACTCAAATGGTCAGTCAAACCTATGGTGCTTTGCCGATTGCCCGGTCAACAGGCGGCTTGGAAGATACAGTTTTAAATTATAATGAATATTATGGTGTCGGAACAGGTTTTAAGTTTAATGATGTTTCGGCTCAGGCGTTGTATAATACTATCGGATGGGCCAATGCCACCTATTATGATAGACCGCATCACATTGATCGGATGCGTGAAATGTCAATGCAAAAAGATTATTCATGGCAAAAATCCAGTGAGGATTATAAAGAACTTTACAAAAAAATAACAGGAGAAAATAATGCGTAAAATAAATGTAGCAATTATCGGATGGGGTAATGTTGGTCGTGGTTGTAAACGTGCTATAGCCGAGAGTGATGATATGCGTTTGGTTGGTGTTGTTCGGCGGCCGGCTTCATTGTATAAAAATCGTGAAGAATTACAAGATACAGTTGTTGTTTCGGATGTATCTGAGTTGGTGAATAAACCAGATGTTTTACTGTTGTGTATTCCTTCACGTGAAATTCCCGAAAAAACAAAAATGTATCAAAAAATGGGATATTGTACAGTAGACAGCTATGATGAACATGAAAAGATTTTATCTCTTAAACGTGATGATGATATTTCAGCTAAAGCGACAAAGACGGTTTCTGTTGTTTCTTCTGGTTGGGATCCTGGTACAGATTCTGTTGTTCGTGCTTTGATGAAAATGGTTTCAATCACTGGTCGCACAACCACCACATTTGGTGGTGAAAAAGGTGGCAGAAGTATGGGCCATACAGCAGTGGTTAAAACAATTGAAGGTGTTGTGGATGCTGTTGCATTGACATTGGCGAATGGTCGTGGTGGTCAAAAACGGCGTGTTTATGTCCAAACAGAAAAAGGAGCAGATGAAAAAGCCATTGAAAAGGCAATTAAGAAGGACTCTTATTTTATTAATGATCCAACCGAGGTTTTATTTGTTCCTAATATTAATAAATATAACACCTTGCATCATGAAGCTGAATTGGAAAGAACAGCTCAGGAAGTCAATCAAAAATATACTGTGGAAGGAAATAATCCTGAATTTACCGCCAATGTTATGGTGGCTTCTGCCCGTGCGGTGATGAATGCAAAAGCTCGTGGAGACTATGGTGCATATACGTTATTAGAATTGCCTTTAATTGATTTTTTGCCCGGTGCAGATTTGGAAGAAAAGTTAGAAGGTTATTAAAAAAAACTTACAAAAATTTTTTTTTAGATTATAATACGGCTTTAAAATTAAAGAGGAGATAAAATGAAAAAAATTCTTTTAACGGTCACCTGTTGTGTTCTTTTTTCAAATATGGCGTTGGCAGATGATTTGAATCAAGTATTGTCCTATTCTTATGAAAACAATTTGACGCTACAGGCCAATCGGGTGACGCAAAAAGCAACAGATGAAGAGGTTGCTAAGGCAAAATCTGGCTATCGTCCTTTAATTTCGGCAGATGGTTCAATTGGTCGGGCTCATAATTCTCAGGAATTTTTGAATAGTGCCGGAAAACAAACATATAATCAAAATCCGACATCTGTCCAATTAAGTTTGAATCAACCGATTTTTTCTGGTTTTTCAACTATGAATTCGGTAAAATCTGCCAAAAAACAGGTTTTGGCCGGTCGAAGTAGTTTGTTGAACGCTGAGCAAAATATCTTGCTACAAACGGTTTCTGTGTATATGGATGTGATTCGTGATAAGGCAGTTTTGGAATTACAGGAAAATCAAGAAAAGGTTTTGAAAAAGCATTTGGATTCCTATCGTAAACGCTTTAAAGCGGGTGAATTGACCCGAACAGATGTTGCCCAATCCGAAGCTCGGGCTTCTGGTGCAACAGCGGCCAGAATTGCGGCAAATGGTCAGTTGAAAATGTCTCAGGCGATGTTTTTTTCTGTGGTTGGTCAGGCTCCGAATGAATTAAAGGATGTGGAAACATTAAATTTTAATTTGCCGACAACCTTGGTTGAGGCAATGGAATTAGCAATGAAACAAAATCCTCAGATATTGGCGGCTAATTATGCACAAGAATCAGCCCGTTATGCCGTTAATGCACAAAAAGGGAGCTTGTTGCCTTCAATTAATCTAGGCGTTGCGGCAGGCCGTACTGAAGAAAATATGACCATTGACAGGAATGATTTTTGGCAAGTAAAGGCTAATGTTTCTGTTCCCCTGTATCAAGCCGGTTTAGAATATGCCAATATTCGTCAGGCAAAACAAAATGAAAACCGTTATCGTATTTTGTGGAATAAAACAATTCAGGATGTTCATGCCGAAGTTATCAGTGCTTGGGAAAATTATACAGCAAGCAAAGCTCAGGTGGTTTCAATTAAAGATCAGATAAAGGCATCTAAGATGGCATTGGAAGGTGTCATTCGTGAAGCTAAAGTTGGTTCCCGTACCGTTTTGGATGTATTGGATGCCGAACAGGAACATTTAGATAATCAGGTTGCTTTGGTTCGAGTACATCATGATGAAATTGTAGCAGCATTTGCTTTGATGTCGGCTGTTGGCCAAATGACTCCGACTCATTTGGGATTGGCTGTTCAACCATATGATCCGACCGAATATTATGAAGCCGTTAAAAATAAATGGTTGGGTTATGGAACAGACTTTTAATTGGGGGCTTAGATGAGTGAAGCAGAAATGTCAATGGATGAGATTTTGTCCTCTATTCGCCATATGTTGTCTTCTGAAGTAGGAGAGGGTGTTCTATCTCAGGATAAAATTGAAGAGCCGGTGGAAGATATTTTTCTTTTAACACCTCAGATGCGTTGTGATACATCTGACGATTTAAAAAAGCGTATGCAACGCGTGATAAATAAGATGGCTTCACAACAACAAGAATATAAAACACAAACTATTTCACAAGAATTACAACCTTTGTTAAAGGACTGGATGCTTCAAATGCGTCCTGATTTAACACCAGAACAATTAGAACAGGAATTATATAAAATTTTGCCTTGAACTTAAAAGGTTGATGCTTACTTTCACACCAAAGCGATTAATAAGAGAAACGGAAAGTATAAAAAGACCTCAATGCAAAAAAAGCGGTGGCTGTTGTCGTCGTTGCGGTCGTCAAAAATAGACAATCTCAAATAAAACAGCATTACTCATATAGTATCTTTTTGCTTTGATGTATAAAAAAAAGCCCCTTAGACGAGGGGCTGAATTTTAATCTCTTTCTTTTGTTGGTTTAAGTTTTTGGAAAAAGCTTTTCTTTTTAGGGTGGTTCGGAATTGTTTTTTCGGGTTCGGCCAACATTTTTTCAGCCATCATTTGCCTGATTTCCTGGGTAAAAAACTTCGGATTTTGTTCAAACAATCCACGAACAGTATGATCCTTTCCTGCTTGGTCATTTACGCTGATACCATTATCAAGCAACCAAAGAACAGAAGAGGTGTTATTTGATAACAGTGCTATTTTAATAGGATAAATCCATTCCTTTTTCGGTAATCCTTTTTTCCATGTCCATTGGGCATATGGTTGATTAAAATCAACACCATAATGTTTGAACATATTTAAAGCCGGAATAAATCCTTCACGACAGGCCCATAAAACAGGATTCCAACCTTTTCTGTTTGGTAAAATTTTGGCTCCGTTTTTCAAAAGGTATTCGGCTGTTCCCAAACGTTTACGTTTAACAGCATTAAACAAAGCCGTATGGCCATCAGCATCTTTTGTATCAATATCGGCATACCAACTGTTTATCAAAAAATCACATTCTTTTGTATTACCCAAGGCCCCCGCATGCGGTAAGGCGTTGCCAGCCATTCTTTGTGCCGAACGGGAAACGCACGATGTGCGAAGTGGCCAAGGAGCAGATTCGCTGATTGCCTGCATTCCACCGGCCCCCATTTCATAAATCGCCATCATATTGCGATGGTATTCAGATGGAATACGGGCGTTCGGATTTTTTCTGACATTTTCCATCCGACGACGATATTCTGCCTTTTTTTCGGGGGATAATTTTTCCAAAACGCCCATTTTTTAATCCTTTCATTATACCTTTTGAATATCAAAAGTAATTGAGGCTTCGCCCAATTCTTCCGTTTTACCCGAATTTTGCACTTGTTCAAAGGAAGTGGCCAAAACCTGATCGCAAATGTATTCTTTGTGTTCGGTCAAAGCCTGCTTAATTTCATCTGAGGTAGTTGTCCAACTCAAAGTAATTCGGTCAGACACATCCAAATCCTTGTCTTTACGATATTGTTGCACCATACGCACAAAATCACGGGCGATACCTTCACGGGCCAATTCAGGGTGGACCGTCAAATCTAATTGAACAACAGCCGTATTATCGGGTAAAGGTTGACCTTTAAAGCCTTCTTTCATTGTCAAACGCAATTCAAATTCATCCGAATTTAATGTTTGACCGCCAATGGCTAAAGTGCCATCCGAATTTAAAGCCCATTGGTTTTGTTTGCTGGCGGCCATGATGGCACCCATAAATTTACCTAAACGCTTGCCAATCAATGGTGTTTTCAAATACAAGAATTTATCTGCCACCGATGATACATCTGTATTCAAAACAACTTCTTTGACATTGATTTCGTCTTTGAGCATATCCTTAAAATCAACCAAAGTATCGGCTTTTTCACCTGCGATGGTCATAGATGACAACGGCAAACGGTTACGCAAGCGATTTTCCTCACGAATTGCTTTGGCGGTGGAAGCAACCATACGCACCAAATCCATTTGTTGTTTTAATTCATTTTCATCGGACAAGGTGTTGAGATTCGGCCAATTTTCCAAATGAACAGATTCATTGCCTGTCAATCCACGATACATGAAATCAGCCATAAACGGTGTCAACGGCGCCACCACTTTGGCAAGATTTACCAAAACCGTATAAAGCGTATCAAAGGCCGATGTATCCGTACCATCCCAGAAACGTTCACGGGAACGACGAATATACCAGTTGTTCAACAAATCCAAAAATTCAACAATTTTATTGCTGGCTGCCGGCGTATCATAACGGGTCATATCATAATGAACACCAACCGACACATCCTTTAACTTGGCCAAAATGTATTTGTCCAAAACATCATTGGATGTGGTGATTTCTTTTGCCTTGATTCCTTCAGCATTGGCATATAAACAGAAGAAATAATAAGCATTCCACAGGGGCATTAAAGCCTGACGCATTGCTTTGGCAACTTCTTTGCCTTCATAATCCATACACACATTACCACCGTGGACAATGGCCGATGACAACAAGAACCAACGCATGGCATCGGAACCCGATGTATTCAAAATAATATAAGGATCGGGATAATTGCCCAATTTTTTGGACATTTTTACACCGCCTTCAGCCATCACTAAACCCGTGGCCATACAGTGTTTATAGGCTGGTTTATGATGCAAAGCCGTTCCCAACACGTGCAATGAATAGAACCAACCGCGAGTTTGATCCAAACCTTCCACAATGAAATCGGCCGGAAAGTGTGCATCAAACCAATCTTTGCGTTCAAAAGGATAATGAACCTGACCTTGTGGCATAGAACCGGATTCAAACCAACAATCAAATACATACGGCACACGGCGCATCATTGTTTGACCGGTGGGGTCATCCGGATTCGGATAAACCACATCATCAATCATCGGGCGGTGCAAATCCGTCACGTTGCAGCCTGTTTTTTCTTGAATTTCAGCAATGGAACCAAAAACATCCGTGCGAGGGAACTTTGGATTGTCCGATTGCCACACGGGCAAAGGCACACCCCAATAACGATTGCGGGAAATGTTCCAATCCGGGGCCGTTTCCAAACCTTTTCCAAAACGACCGTTTTTCACATGTTCTGGGGTCCAGGTAATTTGACTATTCAAGGCTACCATTTCATCCTTAAAATCTGTCACTTTGACAAACCAGCTGGACATCGCTTTGTAAATCAACGGGGTATCCGTACGCCAACAATACGGATAAGCGTGTGTGATTTGTTCTTTTTTCACCAAACGGTGATTTTCCTTTAACCAATTGATAATGTCATCATTGGTATCAAAAACCTGACGACCTTGATAATCAGGGACATCAGCTGTAAAGCAACCAGCATCATCCACTGGACAAATCACAGGAAAATCATGTGATACTTTCATACAGGCATCAAAGTCCTCTGCACCAAAACCGGGGGCGATATGAACCATACCCGTTCCGTCTTCGGTGGATACAAAATCACCCACAATGATTTTAAAACAACCTTTTTCTTTTAAATTGGCAAAATAAGGAAACATTGGCTCATAAGATTGACCCACCAATTCGGATCCCTTCATTGTGGCTACTTGAGTGGCATTTTCCAACTGTTTTTTATAACGGGCCAATAAAGGAACAGCCAAAATATATTTTTCACCGTTTTCTTCCATAACAGCGTAATCAATATCGGCACCGACAGCAATCATCAAATTGGATGGCAATGTCCATGGGGTTGTTGTCCATACCAATAAATTCATACCATTTTCCAAGCGGAACATTACCGTAATGGCATTATCTGTTTTATCACGATAGGCCTGAGCCACTTCAAAGTTTGAAACAGTTGTTTGGGCGGCCCATGAATATGGTTGCACACGGTAACCTTCATAAATCAAGCCGTTATCATATAGGTTCTTAAAGTTATGAATCACGGTTTCCATAAAGTTTAAATCCATGGTACGATATTCCAAATCCGGATCCAACCAACGACCAATACGGTGGAACATATCTTTAAAAATACCCGTGTATTTCATCACGTCCTCACGGCAATAATCGTTAAATTTTTGAATGCCAAATTCTTCAATGGCTTTATGGCCGGAAACACCCAAAGCCTTTTCGGCGGCCATTTCGGCCGGCAAACCGTGACAATCCCAACCAAAGGGACGTTCTACTTTTTTGCCCAACATCGTTTGGAAACGGGCAATTGTATCTTTCACATAGGATACGAAAATATGACCATAGTGTGGTTGACCATTGGCAAATGGAGGACCATCATAAAACACAAATTCATCACCGTTTTTGCGTTTGTCTTTAACTGATTCAAAAATTCGTTTATCGTCCCAAATTCGTAAAATTTCCTCTTCCATTTGGGAAAAGTTCATTTTGGGGTTCAATTCGGGATAGAATTTTTGCTTATCAGTCATCTGCTTTTTTCCTTTCATTTATATCAGCGTTGACAACACATAAAAATACGTTATCTATTATGCCAAAAAATCGCAAAAAAATCAAGGGATTTTTAAAACAGACTCTATTTCTTTAATTGTGATGTTTTTTGACAGTTTTGAATAATTTAATAAAATGTTTGATATGGTTTTTAAAAAATCTTGCAATTTAAAAAAAACTTTGCTAGAATACTATTGTTGCGACCATGGTGGAATTGGTAGACACGCAAGCTTGAGGTGCTTGTGGAGAGATCCGTGGAAGTTCGAGTCTTCTTGGTCGCACCATTTGAAATAACGCCCCTTGATGTAAGGGGTGTTTTTTTGTTGCAATTTTTTTGAAAATAGTTTTTATTGAATAAGAAGGATATTAAAAGGAGATTTAAATGGAAACATTGGTTCAAATCGCAAAACGTTTGGGTATTAAACCGAATCCTGCCATGACGGATGAAGCATATTTAAAAATTAAGGATCAAATGCTTCAGGAAATAAACAAAATGGGAAAATTTAAAGCATATGATTTGGCTGATGCTATGTATGATTTTCATAAAAAAACACCATCAGGAATTGCTCAACAATTTAATAATACATCATTAAATAATAATTTTTCCAGATTTAAAAAGGAATTTTTATCCGGAATTGTTTCACACGATCAGGAAGGTTCTTTTTGGTGGCATAATGCCCGAAAACCAGGAGAGGGTATATCTGAACGCTTTGTTGCGGATGTAAAATTGGATGATCCTAATATTTCATCCGTATTTAAAAGGTTAGATGAATTTATTTTGCGTTATCAAAGTGGTTATAAGATATCATCAAGTGGCAACAGAACGGATACTTTGAATCTTTATATGCCCAAATCAATTACACCTGAAATAGCTAAAGAATTTTATAATATTGTAAAGCCTGTATTACAGACGAAAAATCACGAATATTTGGACGGGTTTGCGATTACGCAAAATGGTCAAGAAATAAAAGGTATAAAATTTGGTCCTGAACCTTTGGCTAAAGTCTCTTCTGATGAATTTAGTTCAATGAAAAACAGATTAGAATCCATTTTGCCACGTAAAATGCTTTATGATATTACCCGTCAATATATGGGACGAAAGTCTTTGGGGCAAGTTGCAGCCAAAGCACAACTTTGCGATTTATTTTATTATTTGGTTGGACGTGAAGGGCAAAATCCGATTCAATTGGGTAATCAATTGGGTGATCCCAATATAAGATATAGTAAAAAATTGGATATTTCAGGGGATGTTTTATCTCAAAGAGAAAAAAATAATTTGCAACCAAAGAAAGAGGAATATCCGAAAACTGTTTCTATTCCTCAAAAAGAAGAGTTGCCAACGGATATGACGGCTTTGCTTGAACAATTGCAATTGATGAGGAAAGAAGTTCATTCAATTCGAACGGATGTTACCCAGCTTCGTCAATCCAATGCTCAGTTAAAGCAAAATCTGACTTCTTTACGTCAGGAAAATTCGTTGTTGCGTAAACAAAATAACAGATTGGCTTCAATGGGTATGAAAAGGTAAATTTTTTAACTGATTGAACTATTAAAAATACCTTGACATTTGTTTTTTTTAATGATATAATTCCCTTATTCCATAAAGGACTATATAAATCTAGTCTCCAAGGAGATACCCCGTTCGGCGATGGTTCGCTCACCGGGGCACAAGTGTTATAAAAGGAGTTTTGGTCGTGTTTAACGGTTTGTCAGATAGGCTTATAAAAGTTTTTAACAAACTATCGGGCAGGGGATATATTACCGAAAGCGTGATGGATGATACGGCACGTGAGATCCGAATCGCTTTGTTGGAAGCCGATGTGGCTTTGCCTGTTGTGAAAGATTTTATTGCTCGTATTAAAGAAAAATCAGTGGGTCAGGAAGTGGTTCGTTCTGTACAACCAGCCCAAATGGTGGTTAAAATTGTGCATGATGAATTGGTTGAATTGTTGGGGAATGCACCTGGTTTAGTCTTTGAACCTAATGTTCAAAATGTTTGTTTGATGGTTGGATTGCAAGGTTCAGGTAAAACAACTTCTTCGGCTAAATTAGCCCTTAAATTAAAAACGATGGGTAAAAAAGTTTTGTTAGCCAGTTTGGATACCTATCGTCCAGCCGCCCAAGAACAATTGGCTGATTTAGGACAAGCTTATGCTTTGGATGTATTGCCGATTGTGTCTGGTCAAAAGCCTTTGGAAATCACAAAGCGTGCTTTACAGGAAGCGAAGTTGGGTTTGTATGATGTGTTGATTTTGGATACGGCCGGTCGTTTGCATATTGATGAAGAAATGATGCAGGAAGTGGCCCAAATTCGTGATTTATCTAAGCCCAGAGAAACATTGTTGGTTGTGGACTGTTTAATGGGGCAGGATGCGGTCAATGTTGCCAATGAATTTAAAGAAAAAGTGGGTGTGACGGGTGTTGTTTTAACTCGTGTGGATGGTGATGCTCGTGGTGGTGCTGCTTTGTCCATGCGTGCCATTACCGGAATGCCGATTCAGTTTTTGGGTGTTGGTGAAAAAGCGGATGCTTTTGAAGTTTTTGATGCTAAACGCGTGGCGGATCGTATTTTAGGTATGGGTGATGTGGTTGGTTTGGTCGAAACAGCGTTGGCCAAGACAAATCAAGAAGACTTGCAGGCACAAGCGATGCAAATGCTTTCAGGACGTTTTGATATGAATGACTTATTAAAACAATTGGAACAAATGGATAAAATGGGAGATATGAAATCATTAATTTCTATGTTGCCGGCTCGCTTTGCCAATGGTTTAAATAAATCGCAGGTGGATAATAAATTGTTAAAACGTCAGGCTGCCATAATTAAGTCTATGACCCCCAAGGAACGTGCTAATCCTGATATCATTAAGGCCAATCGCAAAATTCGTATTGCGGCCGGTGCCGGAGTGAAGGTGGAAGATGTCAATCGCTTGATCCGTGGTTGGGAAGGTATGGCTGATGCCATGAAGAAATTAAAGAAATTAGGGCCTTTGGGTATGATGTCCAAGATTAAAGAATTGAACAGCATGCTGAAAAGAATGCCCGGTAATGGCGGGGGATTTCCTCCGTTTAATGTCTAACTACAACAGAAAGGAAAGAAAAAATGTCAGTTAGAATTCGTTTAGCCCGTGGTGGCGCCAAAAAACGCCCTGTTCACAAAATCGTTGTGGCAGATAAGCGTTGTCGTCGTGATGGACGTTATATTGAAGAATTGGGTTTCTATAATCCTTTGCTTCCTAAGGATAGCCAAGATGCTTTGCGTATCAATACAGAAGCTGCTAAAAAGTGGATGGCTCAAGGTGCTGAAATCACAGAACGTGTGCAAAAATTGTTTGCCTTAGTCGGTTTGTGCGAAAAACCCGTCGTTCGTGAAACACCGAAAAAATCAGCTCCAAAAGCAAAAGCTCAAGAAAGAATGAAAGCCGAAGCCGAAGCTAAAGCCGCCGCTGAAGAAGCAGCCCGTGCTGAAGCCGAAGCTGCTGCCGAAGAACCAAAGGCTGAATAAGGATTTAAAATGTCGCTGATTGCTGTTGGTCAAATTGTCAATGTTCATGGAATAAAAGGTGTGATGAAAGTCAAACCTTATTTGGTGAATGCTTGCGATTTTTCGGGATTTAATCCCTTGACCGATAAAGATGGCAAAAAAAGCTTTGTGGCCACTTTGGTGGGACGTCAAAAAGATTGTTGGTTGGTATCCATGAAAGGGATTACCGATCGTACAACGGCTGAAAACTTTAAGGGTATGGTGCTTTATGCCCAACGTGATAAGTTGCCCCAAACAGATGAAAATGAATTTTATCATTGTGATTTGGTGGGGTTAACCGTTTGTCAGGATAATGTGGAATTTGGTAAAGTATTACGTGTATTAAATTATGGTGCGGGTGATATTTTACAAATCAAAACCGTTCAGGGCCAGACATTGGAACTTTCGTTTTCTAAGGTCAATTTCCCGATGGTTGATATTCAAAACAAAAAAATCCAGATTATTTTACCCGAAGATATGAAGGAGAGGTTAAAATGAAAGTGAACGTTTTAACACTTTATCCAGAAATGTTTCCGGGATGCTTGGGTTATTCGTTGGTTGGTAAAGCATTGGCGGATAAAAAATGGGAATTGAATGTTGTGAATATTCGCGATTTTTCGGATAACCGTTATAAATCCGTGGATGATACGCCCTTTGGTGGTGGTGCTGGTATGATTATGCGTCCGGACATTTTGGATAAAGCGTTAACATTTGTTCAACCCAAAGGTGCAATTTACTATTTATCCCCACGGGGTGAAGTATTTTGCCAAAAAACAGCCGAAAAATTTTCTAAAACAGAAGAATTGACTTTTATTTGTGGACGATTTGAAGGTGTGGATGAACGGGTTTTGGAAAAATGGGGCGTTCAGGAAATTAGTATCGGTGATTTCGTATTATCCGGTGGAGAACCCGCTTTATTGACAATGTTGGATGCAACGGTGCGTTTAATAGATGGTGTTTTGGGAAATGCCGAATCGATTCAAGATGAAAGTTTTTCCAATAATTTGTTGGAATATCCGCAATATACGAAACCCCAGAATTGGGAAAATCGTTTGGTTCCGGATGTTTTGATCAGTGGACACCATGGAAATATTCGCAAGTGGCGACAAGAACAATCAGAACTTTTAACAAAAACAAGACGGCCGGACTTGTATGAAAGATATCTGGCTCAAACAAAGAAAGGATCATGAAAATGACAAAGAAAATTATCCAAGACTTAAAGGCAGAACAAATTGCCAAGTTAGATAAACAAATTCCTGATTTTAAAGCCGGCGATACTTTGCGTGTCGTTTGCAAAATCGTGGAAGAAAAAAATACACGTAACCAAGCCTATGAAGGTGTGTGTATTGCCCGTCACAATGATGGCGCTGCCTCAACCTTTACAGTGCGTAAAATTTCCTTTGGTGAAGGTGTGGAACGTATTTTCCCGCTTTATTCCCCGAACATTGTGGAAATTAAAGTCGTGCGTCGTGGTTTGGTCAGACGCAGCAAGTTGTATTACTTGCGTCAATTGTTTGGTAAAAAAGCCCGTATTGCCGAAGATCGCGATACAAAAGCTTCTGCCTAATTGATAGACAATTCAAATACCCCGAGCCTTTTCGGCTCGGGATTTTTGGGGTTGACGGGATAAAGATTTTATGCCCAAAAATGAAAAGAGAGAAAATTATGCGTGAAGATTTCTATGAATGTTTTTTGAAGTGGAAGGAATATTGGGCCAAAAATTCTGCTTTACAGCTACACTTAGAGGATATATCCAATCCAAAGATTGGCTATGGTAGCGCTGATGGAAATTTTTTAAGCCAACAATGGGCAAAACAGAACAAAGCCTACTATTTTGATGTGCTTGATTTTTTGGAAGCCATGCATCTTAGGGACAAAAATAAACTTCTTTCCTATTTTACACAACTTTCAGATAAAACCAAAATAATTACGAGAGAACTTCCTTTGCTTACGGATGATGATCAAAAGATTTTGGTTCCATATTGGATGGATTTTTTAACAGTATTGAAAAACGTTTGGACGGATCATTCATTGCCAGAAAGAAGACTTGTCGTTCCTATTCATTTAATGTTTGGTAAGATCCAACATGCTTCCGTCGCCTGTTTTAATTTTAAACCCCAAAAAGATGCGGTGGATGTGATTGTTTTAGAACAGCATGCTCAAAAAAAGGGAGACCCCAATTATGAAGCGGATGTCGATTATACAGATGGCATCAAATTACATGCTAATGTATGGTCCAACATAATGCACCAAAAAGATAATGGATTTCTCGGAATCAGTACTGTCAATACTTTCGTGAATGATAAACCCATTTGCAGACGCCATAACGTCTGCGGCGTGGTTGCTTCGGAATTGGCAAAGCGTTTATTGGAAGCCGATGATCCAATGAAATTAGCCAAATCTGGCATTGTCATCACAAATGAAGAAGTAGATAAACTCCATGAACGTAATCAAAAACTGGAAGCAAAATACGGATATTTTCCATTGATGGTTGTTCAAAAAAACACAGGGAGAAAATAGATGGAATTAAAATTACCAGCACAAATTGAAACAGAACGGTTAATATTAAAACAACATACTTTGGATAAGGAATATATCCAATTATGGGTGGATTCAATCAATCAAAATTTACTTTGGCTTAAGAAATTTTTGTCTCATTTTGATGAACTCATGACCTTTGAAAAAGAAAAATCTTTTTTACAGATGCTTATGTGTGGTGAAAAAGAAAAAAATTATGCCATTTGGAATAAACAGACTAATGAGTTAATGGGCAGTATAGGGGCTTTTAATTTTGAAGAAAAAAAAGGAAAAACAACAGCTGAACTTGGTGTTATGCTATTTGAAAAATTTGCCGGAAAAGGATATGCACCCGAAGCAACAAAAGCTTTTGAAAAAACACTTTTTTCAGCCGGATTGGATGCAATAGTTTTAAAAATTGATAAATCTAATACCCGTTCGCGTAAAGCGGCCGAAAAAGAAGGCCATGTTTGGGATGGCAAAGAAACAGCAGGCAGTCGTAACCATCCTAATACTCAAATGCTTGTGTACAGAAAAATGAAAGACAATCCACATGCTTAAAATTCGCCCAGCAACACCCGAAGATGCTTTTGATATTGCCACCATTAATACGTTAGGTTGGAAAACAACTTATCGTGGTTTGATGCCAGATCAAATTTTGGATAGTTTGGCTGTCACAGAAGAACGTGTTGAAGGGTGGAAAAAAGTAATTCAAAATGCGCAAATTTATATGGTTGCCGAAAATGAAAGTGGTGTTGTGGGGTATTTGTCGGGTGGAAAATCCCGTGAAGCTAATGTTCCATATCCTTATGAACTATATGCGCTTTATGTACATCCTAATTGTCAACGTTTGGGTGTGGGGTGTGCTTTAGTAAAGGCTTTTAGAAAAAAAATTAAAGGTGAACCTTTTTGCGTTTATGCATTGGATGGTAACACATGTGCCCTTAATTTTTATCAAAAAATAGGCGGGATTCGTTATCCTAAATTTGATAGTGATAGTGAAACTTATGGTGTTATGATGCATGATCTTATGTTGGGATTTAAAGGGAAAACACATGCTTAAAATTCGTCCGGCGGAACAAAAAGATGCCCATGATATAGCCACCATCAATACATTGGGATGGAAAATTGGCTATCGTGGTTTGGTTAGTGATTCAATTCTGGATGAAATGCAAGTTACCGAAAAACGGATTCAGCGGACAAAAGAACATATAGCCAATGCTGAAATTTTTTTTGTGGCGGAACAAAATAATAAAGTCGTTGGTTTTTTAAGAGGGGGTAAAATAACAAAAAATAATTTACCGTACTCTTATGAAATCCACGTTTTTTATGTTCATCCAGACCATTGGCGTTCAGGTGTTGGTACAGCTTTGTTTAACGCCTTTAAAGAAAAAATTAAGGGAAGATCTTTTTGTGTCTATATGCTAGACGGCAACACAAAAGCTCTTAATTTTTATCAAAAAATGGGCATGAGACGTTTACCAGAATTTGATTGCGATGTTCAAATTAAGGAAATTACAATTCATGATCTTTGTTTAGGTTTTGATGGAGATAAAAATGGATAATAATCTGACTTTAACAGCGCCTGAAAAATTGCCTAAAACACGATTGGATAAGTTTTTAGCGGACAATTTTCCCGATTATTCACGCAATCAATTTATTCGTTTGATTGGGGCAGGGGCTGTTAAAATTCTGGGTCAGGAAAAAGTCCAACTTTCACCGGACGATAAAGTGATAGCCGGTGCTACCTATACAATTATTCCGCCCGAACCGATTGAACCGAATCCGGAACCTGAAAATATCCCATTAGATATTGTTTATGAAGACGGTGATTTATTGGTTGTCAATAAGCCGGCCGGTTTGGTTGTTCACCCAGGGGCCGGTAATTGGACAGGGACCTTAGTCAATGCTCTGTTGTATCATTGTGGGGATTCTTTATCGGGCATAAATGGTGTGAAACGTCCCGGTATTGTGCATCGGATTGATAAAGATACATCGGGGCTATTAGTGGTGGCCAAAAATGATTTTGCTCATCAGGGGTTGGCCAAACAATTTGAAGTCCATTCAATTGAACGTGTCTATGATGCGTTTGTTTGGGGTTTAGTTAATGAAAAAGGTCGGATTGAAGGAAATATTGGGCGTAGTTCTTCAAATCGTCAAAAAATGGCTTTGGTTTTGCAGGGCGGAAAATCAGCCGTTACTCACTATGAAAGACAGGATGCTTACGGTATTACAGCCAGCCATGTGAAGTGTCATTTGGAAACGGGACGTACGCACCAAATTCGTGTGCATATGACATCCATAAAACATCCCTTGATTGGGGATGTGCTATATGGTTCGGCCCCAAAAGGTGTGCCGGATGAATTGAGATTTTTTCCGCGTCAGGCCTTACATGCTGGTTTATTAGGTTTTGTTCATCCCAAAACAAATGAAAAAATGATTTTTTCGGCGGATTTACCTGATGATTTAATCCAATTGAAAGAGAATCTTGAAAAATTAAACCTCAGGTAAACTTGGTTTTAATTCTGATGGCAAATCCCATTCAGTTGTTTGATTTTCTATGGGCATATAGCCCATATAATATCCATCAATTTTCAGACCGAAAGGATTGTAGATGGTTTTTTTTCCTGTAAATGAAGTTTGAATCCATATGCGTCTGCGTTCTTGATGTAATCTTTTTTTTGTTTTACATTGAATACATTCAAAGGAATTGTCCATACAATTTTTGCACAAAGAATGTTCCTGAGGAAAATCAAATGTTTCAATGACTGCTGTCCATAAATTATTTCTCAGAAAATGCAAATTATAAATATGTACCTCTCTTACGATGTTTTGGTTTCTGATTTTGTTTAACAGATCATGGTGTTCTTTTTCAAAAACTTCGGCAACTTTTTGATTTGATAGACGCATAATGATTCTGTCTTTTATAATATCTTTTTCATCGTCATCACCTTTTGGGCTGTCGTCATTTAGTAATTTTGAATTCATTATATACATATTGTTGACACCCTTATGTCGTACCTCTATATAATCACGCAAAGATTTTTCTACAATAAATTTTAATGCAGGTTCTTTTATTTTATGGTATTCAGCTGGTTTAAGTGTTTTTTCTTCTGTGTTGATTTGAAACAGATAAATTCTTTTTGGGTCTTGTATGCTGATATCTACGCTTTTTGCAAGATATGAAAAAATTCCGGCAGATGCTAAAATGCATGCTAAATTGATTATTGCAAAAATTGTCAACATTCTGTTTGTTTTGATGAAACGTCTTTCGGGAAAAGCAGACACCTGTTTTTTTTCGGGATAAGCCTCTAAGTGATCTTGGTCAGTTGGTAACTGAATAGTTTGTTTTTTTTGATTTTTTTTCATTTTATATTTCCCCTTTTTTTTAAAATACCTTATTTTTTTTGAAACTTCAATATTTTTTTGTCTTGAAATTTTTTTTAAATTATTTTTTAATATAATCGGACCAGATAAAGGAGTAAAAATGAGATTTATTTTATTTTTTTTGATTTTTATTTTTCCGTTTATGGCAAGCTCAGATACCTTTTTTGAAGATGCTGGGGTGTTGGGGACTATGGCTGGTGTGGCAAAAGCTTGCAATGAAAACACTCAAAAATTAGATGATTATGAATTGATTGCCGTTCGTTTAATTGCCAATAAAGCCAATTCAGCTGAACAAGAAAAAGATGGTTATCGACGCTATGTTCAAGAAAAGTTAAGAGCAGAACGTAAGCAAAAAAAGAACCCTCAAATGTCTTGTAATGAGGTTTTGTATAGATTTAAAAATATGCCTTTGTTTAAATCTATTGTTTATCGTGATGGTAGTTTAAAGTTATCTGATGGTACTTTTTTGAAAGCAAAACGTCCGGCTTTAAAGGTAAATAAAAAATAAAAATGACTTTGCCTGTTTTATCTTCGTTATTTTCAGATGTGTCTTTAATAAAAGGGATAGGTCCAAAAACAGCCAAATGGTTAAAATATTTATGTGGCGGTTCATCGGTTTTGGATGTTTTATGGCATTTGCCGACATCTGTGATTCATCGTCCGTTTTTAAATAAAAATCCATTATTGGGCCAGCCTGTTTGTATCCGTGTTAAAATTGATGAATATTTAATTCCGCCGGTTCGTCGTCGGCCATTAAAAATCATATGTCAGGCTGATTTTGGGCGTTTAGATTTAGTTTTTTTTCATTACCATTTATCGTCTATGACAGACAAGTTTCCTGTTGGAACACAGGTTTATTTGGCCGGTTCAATTCAGCAAAAAGATGATTTTTATGAAATGGTTCATCCAGATTTTATGGCTTTAAAAAAAGAAGATATTCCCGAATATGAAGCCATTTATCCGATGAGTCAAGGAAAAAACAGCATTTTCTTTTATCGTTTGATTCAGCGTTTATTGTGTAAATTGCCCGAATTGCCCGAATGGTTAGACGAAAATACAATAAAAGAATATCGCTTTCATTCATGGCGAGATTCAATGTTGGGGGCTCATAATCCCAAAAATGCACAAGATTCTGGGGCTGAATCAGTTTTTCGTCAAAGATTGATATTTGATGAGTTGTTGGCGCATCAGTTGGCCTTAAAATTAATACGCCGATACCATCAAAAACAAAAAGGTATTTCCTGTTCTATAATGGGAAAAACTCCATTGAAATTACCTTTTGAATTGACAAAATCCCAACAAAAAGTGTTAGAAGAGATATCCCAAGATTTATCAGCTTCTTATCCAATGAATCGCCTGTTGCAAGGTGATGTTGGATCGGGTAAAACAATTATAGCTGTCTTGTCTGCATTAAATGCAATAGATTCGGGTTATCAGGCAACTTTTATGGCTCCAACGGATATTTTGGCCCGCCAACATTATGAAAAAATTCAAAAATTGCTTGAATTGTCAAAGGTAAAAGTTGCTTTGTTGACGGGCAAAGAAAAGGGGAAAAAACGAATCGAAATTTTATCTCAATTGGCTATGGGAGAAATTCAACTTTTGATTGGGACGCACGCATTAATAGAAGAAAATGTTATTTTTAAAAATTTGGCATTGGCTATTGTGGATGAACAACACCGCTTTGGTGTAAATCAGCGTTTGGCACTAATACAAAAACAAAAAGGATGCAATTTGTTGGTAATGAGTGCAACACCTATTCCTCGTTCTTTGGCCATGACAAACTACGGCGATATGGTTATTTCAATTTTGGATGAAAAGCCGGCGGGTCGTCAAGGCATTTTAACACGGGTGATGAGTTTATCAAAAGTACCTGAAATTTTGAAAAAATTAAGATATTCAGATACTCAGGTTTATTGGGTTTGTCCTTTGGTGCAAGAAACGGAAAAATCTGATTTAATGGCGGCCGAAAAACGCTTTGATGAATTGAAAAGTTATGGGTTAAACGTTGGCCTTGTTCACGGAAAAATGAAACCAGATGAAAAAGCAAAAGTTATGAATGATTTCAAAAATAACAAAATTCATATTTTGGTCGCTACGACAGTTATTGAGGTGGGGGTTGATGTACCAAATGCTAATATAATGATTGTGGAACATGCAGAAAGGTTTGGTTTGGCCACTTTGCATCAACTGCGAGGTCGGGTAGGGCGCGGGCATCAATCAGCATCGTGTATTTTATTGCATGGTCGCTTGGGTGAAAAAGGTAAGGAAAGATTGGAAGTTTTGCGTCAAACAGATGATGGTTTTGTTATTGCTGATAAGGATTTAAAAATGCGTGGTTCCGGTGAGGTTTTGGGTGTTGTCCAAAGTGGTTTTCAACAATACCGATTGGCCCAATTGCCTGAACATCAGGATTTGTTGGATAAGGCCAGTCTTTATGCCCAAAAGGTATTGGTCGAAGACAGTGATTTGAAAAAAAATGACAATTTACGCATATTATTGTATCTTTTTGAACGACAAAAGGCTATAATGACATTGAAAGCGGGGTAATATGCCGGTTATTTTTACAAAACAAAACAGAGAATATACACGTCAAATGCGTAAAGAATTTGATCATAAAAGATTAAATCGTGTTTTTGTATTATGGCTTTATCGTTCGGGTAAGTTAGAACCTTATGCCAAACAAATCAATTTGGCCCGTGCGGCCCGTGGATTGATTCCGAAAGGTTATGATGTGCATCATATTGTGCCTTTATCTGGTGGCGGAAATAACAAGATTTCCAATTTGTGTCTGATTGATAAATCGTTGCATAAATTTATCAATAAAAAGTGTTTTGATCCGGCCTTGAACAGGATTAAAGAAGGGGAAACAACTATTGTAAACGTGCCTGATTTTGGTCGGATAGCCTTACGCCGTGATTATCAAAGCTGGATTGATAAGGTGTTGGCCAAAGAAAGAAAATAAAAAAATGGGGCATTCGAAGATGCCCCATAAAAGTAAAGCCTTTTTTATCTCTTAGAGAATTGGAATCTCTTACGAGCTTTTGAAAGACCAGGTTTCTTACGTTCGACAACACGGGAGTCGCGTGTCAAGAAGCCGGCTTTTTTCAAAGCTGTATGTAATTGAGGTTCAAATAAATCTAAGGCACGACTGATGCCATGGCGTAAAGCATAAGCTTGACCAGACAAACCACCTCCGGTTGCTGTGCAAACAACATCAAATTCTCCTTCACGGTTTGTAACGGCAAAAGGTTGATTGATAATCATTTGTAACACAGGACGGGGGAAGTAATCTTTCATATCGCGTCCGTTGACTGTAATTTTACCTTTACCCAATTTCACGAAAACACGAGCAATGGCGTTTTTCTTTTTACCGACAGCTTGAGAACGGCCAAATTTGTCTTTTTTTGGTTCACGTTTTGTGCTTGTTTCGGCTTTTGTTTCGGCCACAGGTGTTTCAACAACTGTGTTTTCTTGAGCAACAGTTTTCAAATCTTCCAAAGATTTTTTGGCAACTTTAGCCACTTTCTTTTCAACAACTGTTTTGACGGCTTCAGCTGTCTTTTTTGTTTCTTTTTTCGCGACCATTATTCACCTCTCTTATTCTTCGGATTTTTAGCAGCAATATCTAAAACAATTGGGTTTTGGGCGGCATGAGTATGTTCAGGACCCACAAAAACACGCAATTTTTTCATTTGTTGACGTCCCAACTTATTGCGGGAAATCATTCTTTTAACAGCCGCTGTCAACACACGTTCAGGATGTTTTTCCAATTGGGCTTTCAAAGAAATGTCTTTGATGCCGCCAACATAACCTGTGTGATGATAGTAATGTTTTTGTTCTTCTTTTTTACCGGTAACAGCGATTTTTTCGGCGTTCACAACAACGACGTAGTCACCGCAATCTTGGTTTGGGGTATAGCAAGCTTTGTTTTTACCACGCAAAATTGTGGCAATCTGGCTGGCCAAACGACCCAAAACCAAATCGGTTGCATCAATCAAATACCATTTGATATCAGCATCGGCCGGTTTGATATTTTGTGTTTGTTTTGTTGTCATTTTAATTTCCTTTTTTTTGTAAAACAGTGTCATTATATATGATAAAAGTAATAAAGTCAAGTGTTTTTTTATGTGGTATAATTATACCCAATTGTAAAAATAATTTTTTTTGAAAAAAGAATTGCTTTTTATAAAAAAATAGTTTAGTCTAACCAAAAAAGGAGTTATTATGACTAAAAAAGAAAAGCAATTTCCAGATTTGTCTTGGCAACGTTATTTGTTGCCGCCCATTCATCCAGAGGGTGTTAAAATTTTTGCTGTCATTTTGGCGGTTTCTGTTGTGTTGGGGTTGATTTTTTGTTGGTTGTGGTTGATTTTAGGCCCATTATGTCTTTTTTCTTATTATTTTTTCAGAAATCCCGAACGAATCGTGCCACCAGGGGAAGATCTGATTATTTCGCCGGCCGATGGTATTGTGTGCAAAATAGAGGAAGTGGATACACCGAAAGCCTTCAAAATGCAGGATGAAAAATTGACCCGAATCAGTATTTTTATGAGTGTTTTTAATGTTCATGTTAATCGTGCTCCTGTAAAAGGTAAAGTGGAGGCTTTAAATTATAATCCCGGAAAATTTGTTAGTGTAGCCGATAAGGATAGTGAAGAAAATGAACGTCAGGAAATTTTATTGCGTATGGATAATGGAACTCAATTGGCGTTTACACAGATTGCCGGCTTAGTCGCTCGTCGTATATATTGTCCTTTAAAGGTTGGCGATGAATTGAATGCGGGGCAGGTGTTCGGTATGATTCGTTTTGGCTCACGTTTGGATGTGTATTTGCCAAAGGATGTTAAACCGGAAGTTTTGGTGGGACAGACAATGGTTGCCGGTGAAACAATATTAGCTCGTTTTAAATAATTATAGGGAGAATGAAATGACAGAAAAAGAAATTAATCCAAAGATATTTTTTCCAAATGCAGTTACAATGTTAGCTTTGGCATGCGGTGTGTCTTCAATTAATATGGCTTTATGGGGTAACTGGAAGATGGCTGTATTGTTTATTCTTTTGTCTGGGTTGTTTGATTTTTTGGATGGTAAAGTGGCCAGAATGTTGGGGGTGTCGTCTAAATTTGGGGCTGAATTGGATTCTCTTTCTGATTTTGTTAGTTTTGGTGTTGCTCCGGGAATTTTGATGTATATGTGGACGATGAATGATCGTATGCGTTTAATCGCGATGCGGGATCCTTCCTATAAACAGATGGCAATTGGTATTGCTTGGTGTTTTATATTGTTTTTGGCCATGTGTTGTGCTGCCAGGTTGGCACGCTTTAATACGATGTTGGATGAAAAACAGCCAAATTATTGGAAACACTTTTTTATGGGGGTGCCCGCACCAGCTGGTGGAATATTGGCTATGTTGCCGTTGATTATGTGGTTAGCAACGGATAAAAAGGTTTTGTTTTTACGTGATCCTTTATTTGCCGGCTTCTTTGTTGTTTTTGCCGGTATAATGATGGCCAGTAAAATACCAACGTTTTGTTTGAAACATATTCATCTGAAAAAAGATTATGCATCTGGTGTGGTTATTTTCTTATTGTTGTTTATTGCTGGCCTGATAACTCATACTTGGGGTGTGTTGAGTTTGTTGGGGTTGTGCTATCTTTTATCAATACCAGTGGGAATTTTTATCTTTTTTAAGAATAAAAGAAAATCTGTTTCATAAAAAAAACAAAGGGGGATTATTATGAAAAAAATACTTTTAACATTGATTTGTTTAACGCCTTTTTTAACTCAGGCACAAACGGCAGAATTTGAGAATAGAAGCTTATCAGAAGCTGAAATGCAAAGATTGCGTGAGTTGTTTGATACTAAAATGTATCATGATGCGACTTTTGTGAAATACATCGTCCGTATGATGCGTGATGGTGCGTATTCGCCGAATGATGTAAATTATGGTGTGATTTTTTCTGAAAAGGATGCCACTTTATTAAAAGATAAAATTTTTAACAGAAAAGCAAACAATTTGGGTGAAACAAATTTGGAAGAATTAGACGCTCAAATAGATGCCAATCCGTTTGAGGCTTTTATGACTTTTATTGAAGGATATAAAATTCCCAAAATGACACGTTCAGATATGCAAGCAATAGGTGGCATAGATAGTAAAGCTATTTCAGATTTTCTGATAATGGCGACAGAGGCGGGACCAGAAGTTGGTTCGGGTACAGTTTCGGCTGTTTATACAAATAATATAGAATGAAGTATAAAGAAAACGTTCATGTAACAGCCCCTGTTATCGTGTTGGTTCGGTCGCAATTGTCTCAAAATATTGGAATGGTTGCACGATCCATGATGAATTGTGGTTTGTCGGAATTACGATTGGTTGGAGCTAAACAATCTCATTTGTCTGATGAGGCTTTTTCGGCATCGTCTGGGGCGCAAAGGATATTGGAAGAGGCAAAAGTTTATGATTCTTTAACGGATGCATTGGCTGATGTTCATTATTCTTTTGCAACAACAGCTCGTACCAGAGATATGGTAAAGCCTGTTTTAGATCCAAAGACTGCATCCATAAAAGCAAATTCGTTTTTGAAAAAAAACAAAAAGGTCGCTTTTGTTTTTGGTCCAGAAAGAACAGGCTTGGAAAATGAAGATATTGTTTTGGCAAATGCAATTATTTCAATCGATTTAAATCCTGTGCATCCTTCATTAAATTTAGCACAGGCTGTTTTGTTAGTTGGTTGGTCCTGGTGGCAAAACAAAAGTAAAGAGGTAAAAAAAGAAAAAATAAGTTCTATTTCTACTCAAAAAGAATTGAATAACTTTTTGATATTCTTTGAAAAAGAACTTGATGAAAGTGGTTATTTTCAATGGCCGGAAAAAAGGTTGAGAATGCTTCATAACATGCGTAATATTTTTATGCGTAATGAGCTAACGTCTTCTGAAATTAAAACTCTTTACCGAATGGTTAGGAAATTAACTGAAAGAAAAAATTAAAAAAACATAAAAAATACTTGTTTTTTAATTAAATTTCGTGTATTACAATAAGAAAGACTTATTGAAAGGAATTTGTTATGAATGCAATTACACGTATTAAAAAGCTGATGACTTTGTTTTCGTCGGATTTGGCAATTGATTTGGGAACGGCTAATACATTGGTTTATGTTCGTGGTCGTGGTGTTGTTTTAAGTGAGCCATCCGTTGTGGCTATTGCTGAATCCCGTGGAAAAAAACAGGTAATTGCTGTTGGTAATGAAGCAAAACAGATGTTGGGAAAAACACCGGGACAAATTCAGGCAATTCGTCCTTTGCGTGATGGTGTGATTGCCGATTTTGATGTGGCCGAAGAAATGATACGCCGTTTTATTGCAAAGGCATTGGAACGTCGTGGTTTGTCCCGTCCAATGATTGTTGTTTGTGTTCCGTCGGGATCAACAGCCGTTGAGCGTCGTGCGATTCAGGAGGCTGCTGAAAACAGTCATGCACGTAAAGTTTATTTGATCGAAGAGCCGATGGCGGCGGCAATTGGTGCTGGTTTGCCGGTTCATGAAGCCTCGGGCAGTATGGTGGTTGATATCGGTGGTGGTACAACTGAGGTTGCTGTAATGAGCTTGGGTGGTATTGTTTATTCTTTGTCGGTTCGTGTTGGGGGCGATAAGATGGATGAAGCGATTGTTTCTTATATTCGTCGCAATCATAATTTATTGATTGGGGAAGCCACTGCGGAAAGGATAAAAAAATCTGTCGGTTCGGCTATGCCTCCGCACAAAGGTGATGGTGAAACAATTCCTGTAAAAGGGCGTGATTTGATGTATGGCGTTCCCAAGGAAATTAAAATTACAGAACGCCAAATTGCTGAGGCTCTTGCTTCTCCAATTGCTCAAATTGTGGATGCTGTTAAGGAAACATTGGAACACACTGATCCAGAATTGGCAGCTGATATCGTGGATAAAGGCATTGTTTTAACCGGAGGTGGAGCGTTGTTAAAACGTTTGGATGAAGTGTTGCGTAAAGCAACTGGTTTGCCAGTTTCTGTTGGTGAAAATGCCCTTCAATGTGTGGTTTTGGGAACGGGAAAAACCGTTGAAGAAATTGCCAAATTTGAAAATATCCTAACCAGTATGTATTAGTATTAAGAAGGGGACACCCATGGAGTGCAAAAATTTTCGTTTAAAGCGAATAAAAGCACAGATTCGTAGGTTTGTACCCCTTTTATTTTTATTCATTGCTTTATTGATGGTGATTTTAATCCGTTCGGAAAATCCAACGGTTGTTTCTGTTCGCTCTGCAATACGTTCATTTTTTACACCTGTTATCAGTGTGGTTCGTCAACCGCTTTACTGGGTTAAAGGTGGGGTTGATGGTATTAAAAATTGGGCTGTTGCTTATGATGAAAATAAACGATTAAAATTAGATAATGACGAATTAAAGAAATGGCGTTTATATGCTTTGAAATTGGAAGAAGAAAACAAAGAATTAAAAGAACATTTAAATTTTATACCACCTAAAAAATCCAAATACTTGACAGCAGAAGTTGTTTTGGACGAAGGTGGGGCTTTTTCTCGTTCTTTTATTGTTTCTTCTGGAAAAAATCAAGGAGTTATAAAGGGTATGTTGTGTTTTGGTCCAAAAGCTTTAATGGGACGTATTGTTCAGGTTGACGACAATTATTCCCGCGTAATGCCGTTGACGGATTATATGTCTCGTGTGCCTGTTTTTGTCGGGGATAATAAAAAATCCGCCTTTTTAATAGGGGATAATACCGATAAGCCTTATTTACAGTTTCCTAAGGATGATTATTTACCCAAAAAAGGCGATATAATTATGACGAGTGGTTATTTAGGTGTCTATCCGTCCAATTTACCGATAGGTGTAGTTTATGATAACAATCAGGAAATATATCGGGTTGCTTTGTTTGAAGATATTAATACCTTAACTTTTATTCGTATGGTGGATTTAGGCATCACTGAAAAGCTGTTAAAATTGGATGAAGAGCTGTGAAAAAAAAGTATTTAAAGCACTGTTTGTTTTTTTTAATGCCTTTTTTATGGGCTTTGATGTGGGTTTGTGTATCATTTTCACCAATTCGATTGTGGCAGAATTACCATCAAGTATTACCTTTGGTTTTAATTGTTATCTTTTATTACGCTTTGTTTGATTACAGACGATTAAATGTTTTTTTGGTTTTTATTTTGGGATTGTTGGCGGATTTGTTATCTTTTGGTTCAATAGGTTTAAATTGTTTTATCTATGTATTGATGTTTTTCATGGCAAACTTGTTGCAACCCTATATTCAAAATTTTTCGTTTAAATACCTGTGGTTGTTTTTTTGTGCTTTGATGTTGATAAGTGATATTATTTGGGCATGGCTTGCCCGTTTAACGACAGGCGTATGGGTTAGTGCATCATTTTGGTTTGTCCAATACTTTTTTACCTGTCTATGTTATCCGATAATAACATGGCTTACGGCAAAATTAAATCGTTATACCAAGGATGTGTAATGGCAGTATGGCGTTATGAAAAAGATCACATTTTATCAAAAAGATTGCTGGTTTTATCAGGATTCTTTTTAATTTTGGCTTTAATTTTAATTATACGCTTATTTTATTTGCAAATAATTTTGGGCGATAAATACTTTTTAATGGCTGAAAAAAACAGAATTTCAACCCGTTTATCAATGCCCGATAGGGGAAAGATTTATGACAGAAATGGTATTATTTTGGCTGATAACAAAAATACGTTTCAGGCTGTTTTGATTAAAGAACAAACCAAAGACTATAAAAAGACTTTGGAACGTTTTTATAAATTGATTTCTGTGGATGAAGAAGAAAAAGAGCATATTGAAAAAATAGTGAAATATAAGCGTGCTTTTATGCCAGTGCGTATAAAAGATAATTTAACTGATGAAGAAATGGCTCTGCTTCATTTAAATGCACCGGATTTACCTGGGATTCAAATTGAACAGGGGAAAATTCGTTTTTATCCAGAGGAAAAATTGCACGCCCATACAATCGGCTATGTTTCTCTGTTTACAGATTCGGATGCCAAAGATAAAGATGATCCGCTTTTAAATTTAGCGGGATATCGCATTGGAAAAACGGGTATTGAAAAAACATTGAATGAAAATTTAAAAGGAACTCCTGGGGCTTTGAAAACCGAAGTTAATGCGGCGGGTCGCTCTGTTCAGGTGTTGGATAAAACTCCCCCTGTTGCAGGTGAAGATTTGTATTTAACCGTAGATAACAGACTTCAAAAATATGCTCTTTCGGCTTTGGGAAAACACGGAGCCAGTGCCATTGTAATGGATGTAAATACTGGTGAAATTTTGGCAATGGTGTCGGCACCATCCTTTGATCCGTCATTGTTTTTGGCCCCAATTAGTGTTAAAAATTGGTCAAAATTACGTGATGATAAAAAATCTCCTCTTCAAAATAAGTCTTTGCATGGGACTTATTCTCCCGGTTCTATATTTAAATTGGTGGTTGGATTAGCAGGTTTGGAAAATAAATCAATAAAATATTCAACAACAATTGATTGTGGGGGGTATACGAATTTGGGCCAACAACGTTTTCATTGTTGGAAGCATGAAGGACATGGTCCTTTGGATTTGATAGGGGCGTTGGCATCTTCTTGTGACGTATATTTTTATGAAATAGCACAAAAAATTGGAGCTCAAGATATTTTATCAACCGCACGAAAATTAGGCTTTGGAAGTCCAACAGGTATTGAAATTGAAGGAGAAAAGAAGGGGTTAGTGCCATCATTTGAATGGAAAAAGAAAAGATACAATGATTCTTGGCGAATGGGTGATACATTAAATTTAAGTATCGGACAAGGCTTTTTAAATGTAACTCCACTTCAAATTGTTCGAGCTGTTTCGGCCATTGCTAATAACGGCAAATTGATTCAGCCACATATTTTATCTTCAACAAAACCGATAATAACAGATTTACAGTTTGATTCAAAAAATTTGGATATTATACGTGATGGGATGTTTCAGGTTGTCAATGAACCAGGAGCTACTGCTTATGGATCCAGATTTAATTTGAATGGTATGAAAATGGCCGGAAAAACAGCCACGACACAAGTGCGACGCATTACGAAAGAACAACGTGAAAAAGGTTGGAAAGAGGATGATATACCTTGGGAATATAGGGATCATGCTTTATTTGCTGCTTATGCCCCAACGGATAAACCACGTTATGCTATTGTTGTTGTGGTGGAACACGGTGGTGGTGGTTCGCGTGTGGCTGCTCCCATTGCGTCCAAGATATTACAAGAAGCATTACGTTTGGAAACAGAGGATAAAAAATGAGTTTTTTTAAAGACAGAAATTGTTATATGAAAAATTATAATCTTAGCCTGATGGAAAAAATCCGTAGTTTTGATTATTTATATTTATTCTTTATTTCCTTGATTGTTTTTATCGGCTTAGGGGTTTTGTATTCAGCAGGCAAGGGGAATTTTTCCCCCTGGGGCGGACGTCAGGCTTTTCGTTTTGTTTTAAGTTTAGGAATATTATTCATCATTGCTTTTTCAAATTTAAGATTATGGATGAAATACGCTTATTGGATTTATGGAATTTCTTTGATTATGTTGGTGGGGGTTGAATTGTTTGGGCATACAGGAATGGGTGCACAAAGATGGTTAAATTTGGGGTTTATGAATGTTCAACCATCTGAGGTTATGAAAATTGCTTTGGTTTTGGCATTGGCTCGTTATTTTCACGCCACGGATTTATCGGTTATTCGTTCAGTTAAAGGGATGTTGCCACCCCTTTTAATGATGGGATTGCCTGTTCTGTTGATCTTAAAACAACCCGACCTGGGAACAGCAATGATGTTAGTATTCATGAGCTTGGCTGTTTTCTTTTTGGTTGGGGTTCAAATTTGGAAATTTATTCTTTTGGGATTGGGTGCTTTGGGCAGTTTTCCAATTATTTGGTCTTTATTGCATGATTATCAAAAAAGGCGTGTTTTAATATTTTTAAATCCCGAAAAAGATCCTTTAGGCTCTGGCTATCATATTTCACAATCAAAAATTACTTTGGGCTCAGGCGGTTTTTTGGGTAAAGGTTTTATGCAAGGGACACAAAGTCAGCTAAACTTTATTCCAGAAAAGCACACGGATTTTGTTTTTACGGTTTTTGCCGAAGAATTCGGATGGTTGGGTTCATGCTTTTTGCTTGGTCTGTATATGTTTTTAATTGGTTATGGTTTTTGGATTGTTTTAAAATCGCATAACTTTTTTGGTAAAGTATTGGCAGCTGGTTTAACCATTAATTTAGCCCTTTATGTCTTTATCAATTTGGGTATGGTTATGGGTTTGATGCCGGTTGTTGGTGTGCCTTTACCGATGATGAGTTATGGTGGTACAGCCATGATGACCATATTTATCAGTTTTGGTTTAATGGAATGTGTCAAAATAAATCAGGAAATGGTGATTGGCAGGTTGGGGTCCATTGATGATGAATGATATAGATATTTTGTTGGATTCGGCCTTTGACGATTATAATAACGGCCGTTTAACTCAGGCCGAACAAAAGGCAAGGGATGTTCTAATATGGGCACCATCACATGGTGATTGTTTTTATCTATTAGGATTGATTGCGTATAAAAAGGGAATATTTGCTCAGGCAATAGATTTGTTAAAATTGGCCGTTCGGTCATATCCAAATCAAAAAAACTATCAATTGGCTTTGGCCGAGGTTTATCAACACAGCGGTGATTATGATAATGCTGTTAAAATTTATCAGAACTTTTCGGATATGTTAAATGTTCAGGCTCAATTGGGATGGATTGCTTTAAATCAGAAAAAAACGAATCGGGCAAAAGCGATTTTTGAAAAGCTGACTTCAACGGATTTAGCCTATGCCGGTTATCATGGTTTAGCCTTTTGTGGCGGCCAAAAAGATAAACTGAAAAATTTAAAAAAGGCTTTTCAAATAAATCCGACAGCAATTATTGCCGAAGATATAGTAAGAACATTGCTTAAAATGAATAAACTTGCTCAGGTAAAACCCTATCTTGAATACTTGACGGATGGGTTATTACATGTTCAATGTTTGATGGGGCAAAAAAAATATCAAGAATCTCTGAAAATTTTAAAAGAGTATATTGAAAAAAATCCCTATGATACAAGTGCGATTTTAATGCAAGCCGTTTGTTATGAAAATTTAAAAGACTTGCCTCAGGCTGAAAAGAACTATCAATTGGTTTTGTCTTTGGATAAAGGGGATTTACAGGCACATAAATCCTTGGCCCGTTTGATGATGAAACAAGGTAAGCTTTCGTTGGCTTTAGATCATTATCAAATTATTTGTAAAAATGACCCAGAAGATTACGAAACTCTTTTGGCAATGGCTTTTGTTCAGGAAGGACTTGAGGATTATTCTGAGGCCTTGGGTTTGTATTTTCGCTTACAGACCTTGAATTACAAAGGTCTTAATCCTAAAATTAAAGAATGTATTGAAAAGTTAGCCTTAACGGATAAAAAATTAGCCAAAAAATTTGCCAAAGGTTGGGTCAAAAGTTATCCGGAAAATAAAACAGCCCAAAAATTGTTGAAAATGTTTTCATTGTTTTTGATTTGTTTTTGTATGATTTTGCCGTTGAAAGCTGAAAAATTTTCAAATGATTTAAATTGGGATTTAGCGTGGACAACTAAAATGGCATCCCATGGAGATACCCAAAGCCAGTATGAGTTAGCTCAAATTTTTGAAAAAGGTATTGGCATGCCACAAGATATGCAACGGGCTATTCAATATTATGAAATGGCGGCCCGTCAACAACATTTTCCGTCAATGTTAAAATTGGCCCAAATTTTGGCGGATGATAAACCTTATCAGGATTTGGAAAAATCGTTGCAATGGTATATTTATGCGGCACAAAACAACGAAGTGCAGGCTCAACTTTATTTAGCAAACTTTTATCAAGAAGCCGAACATTATGATAAAAATCAGGCCAAACATTGGTTGGAAAAAGCTTTGCGTCAACTTTTTCCCGATGCACAAGATTTAACCAAAGTTTCGCCTGATTACGAACGATTGATAAATGAAGTGAAATAAAGGAGTAAGTTATTTTTGTTTGTTTTTATGACGAAGAGAATGCAACCATTTCTTAAAATGACCACCTTTTATGGATAAATTTGAAAGAGTATCATTTAAAGATTTTTTTTCTTTTCCTATTCCTTCTTTTTGAATCTCTTCAAAGGCAACTTGCAGTGCATCTCGTCCTTGACAATTGATGTCTGGTTTATGGCCAACACATTCCACCATTCCGTCTTCATAAGATCTAAAAAGTGTTCCTATATTCATAATTCCCCCACAGGGTAAATGAACGGGTTTTATTCCTCCATATTGGCAGCAACCATTGCTGTTTTCACCGATATATGTCGCTTTTTCATAATGCTGTAACATTGGGATGAAGGCTTCGGAGGAAGAACTGGTTTTTGAGTCAGCCAAAAGAAAAACTCTATGTTTTCCGTGAAAAGTCTTTTTTTCCCATTTTGGTTGTTCTGAAACGGATGTTGAACCTATTTCTCTTAATTCGGCCTCTTTTGTTTTTCTCTTTGTTGCCATCAGGCAATAGGGGTGGTCTTCACCAGATAACATTCTTGTAATTGTTCTGTTGATTGCATCGTCTCCGCCACTATTACCACGGACATCGATAATAACCCCATCCCAATTTTTATAGGATTTTTCAAAAGATTCGCTCAGTTTTTTAAATTTTCGCTCTTCCTCTTCTTGTACGGGCGTTCCCCAATGAATAATACTTGAACTTATTGCGACCACCCCATAAGTTTTTCCTGCTATTTTATGTTCAGCAACAAGTAAGGGGCGTTGATTTTCTTTTGTTCCAAGATTTTCTTGCATCAGGATTTTTGTTAACTTATCGGCACGGTATGCAACATTTTGACCAACATTTCCTTTTTGAGGATGTTTCGTTTTTAATGGTCGTTCCTGAGTCCATTTTGAAATAGTTTTGGCTTCATTTTCATATACCCGTGTATTTTTGGCTGTTTTAATGTTGAAATGATTGTCCTGTAAGGTGGTCAATCCAATACCCAAAAAATCCGTCAGCAATTGATTGACTTCATTTTCGTTTGTTAGTTTTAAATCACTGGTCTGGTATTTTTTATATAACTTGACAATTTCAGATTTAAAATCTTCTGTTTCAAAACCTGCTTGTTGTCCTTCTGGGCCGAATCCCGGATGCATTTGTGATATGGCTCGGGCATAATAGGCAATGTTGTACAAAGGATTAAAGGCTTTTGATTGAACGGCTTCTTTGTCTGAATCAGAAAGATTTTTTCTTATGTTTTCAAGAAATCCTCTTGATATTGTTTCCTGTTTTGAAGGTGTTTGTTCTTTGTTTGCTATTTTTTCCAATGTATCAGACAGTTTTTTTTCTTCCGCCAACAAAAAACTTGCTTTAAAGTCTTCAAAAGAAATGCTCTGTACAATTTCATCAAAAGAAATGTTGTCTTTATTGGTTTTTACCATATTATATATCCTTTTTGATTATTGTAGAAAAAAAATGAAAATAAATCAACAAAAAAAACATCTCGTTAACTGAGATGCTAACTGGTGGAAGGGGAGGGATTGTTCGCTATCGCTCATCCTTCGCCTTGCTCAGGACCGCCCAAAGGCGTCCACTCATTTCATTCGTGAACGAACCCTCTGCTCGGGTTCTCATCCCTTAAATAAAAAAAACATCTCGTTAACTGAGATGTTAATTGGCGGAAGGGGAGGGATTCGAACCCTCGGTGGGGTTGCCCCCCACGCCGGTTTTCAAGACCGGTGCCTTAAACCACTCGACCACCCTTCCTTTGGGATTTTGTCTTTGGATTTATCAGACAGATGTCATTTTATTCAAAAAAAATAAAAAAATCAAGTGATTTTTTATGAAAAATAAGCTATTATAAAATAAACGAATCGGGGAAATATATGAAAAAACTTTTAAAATCAATGTGTTGTGCTTTTTTTGCGGGTTTGATTTTATCCGCCATTCCTGTTCATGCACAAGATGAAGATTTTAAAAAGTGGCAGGAAGAATTCAAAATTCGGGCTTTAAAGGAAGGAATTTTGGAAAAAACGCTGAATCGTTATATGCCAAAAATGGTTTTGCAAGAACGCGTCATTGCAACTGATACGAAAAAACCGGAATATATTCGCAACTTTTGGGATTATATAGCCCCTCGTTTGACGAAAGAAAAACTCAAAAACGCCCAAAAGATGAAAAATACTTATACAACCTGGTTAAATCGTGTTTCAAAAAATTATCATGTGCCCAAGGAATATCTGTTAGCCTTATGGAGTATGGAAACGAATTTTGGTTCGTTTATGGGAAAAACCCCTTTGCTGGATTCTTTGGGATCATTGGCTTATCATCCCAGACGGCGTGAATTTTTTACAAAAGAATTGTTGGCTTATTTTCGTATTTTAGAGTCCGAACCTTATCCACCGGAATTAGGGGCTTGGGATGGTGGTATTGGAAACTTCCAATTTATGCCGACAACTTTTATGGCCTATGCTGTAGACGCTGATTCGAATGGAACCAAAAGTTTGACGGGCAGTATTCCTGATTCTTTGGCTTCGGCTGCAAACTATTTACATCAAATGGGGTGGCAGGAGTCAGAACCGTGGGGTAGACAGGTTATTTTACCCCTAAATTTTGATTATACTTTAATTGGTGAAACAAAATATGTTGAAGAATGGCACAAATTGGGCATTCAGATGACATCGCAAAAAGCTTTTTCAGAATCCGAAAAGGTTATTTCAGCCAAATTGCGTGCACCAATGGGGGCTGATGGACCTTTCTTTTTGACTTATCCGAATTTTAAATTATTAAATCGTTGGAATAAGTTGGAATTGTATGCCCTTACAACGGGTATTTTGGCCGATATGATTGCTGGTCGCAGACTTGCTCCGGTTCGTCCGGAAAATTTTAAACCGCTGAAAACAGAAGAATTTCAAAAACTGCAACAAATTTTATTGGATAAGGGTTATTATGCCGATGCAGTTGATGGATTGTTGGGAACAAATATGCGTAAAGCCATCCGCATGTTCCAACGTGATAATAATATGATGGTTGACGGCTATCCGAACTCAGAAGTTTTAACAAAACTAAATATTCATAACAAGGAGGAAAAATATGAATAAATATATTTACACAACAATTTTAAGCACAATGTTATTGGCTGGATGTTCATCCAATGGACCATTGATTCATTCTTGGGGAGAATATGATGATGCTAATACAGAAAATGCCATTTATCGTGTAGAAGAACCCTATGAAATAAAAGGTGTGTGGTATACTCCAGCTGAACAGGAAGAATATACAGAAAGAGGATTAGCCTCTTGGTATATGCCGGCCGGTGATTCTGCCCTTACGGCAAACGGGGAAATTTACGATGTAAATATTCCTTCGGCAAGCCACAAAACATTGCCTTTACCAAGTATTGTTAAAATTACAAATTTGGAAAATAACAAAAGTATTATTGCCCGTGTCAATGATCGCGGTCCTATGGTTAACAATCGTTTGATTGATGTCTCACAAAGTGCAGCCCGTGAATTAGGAATGCCAGTGTCTGGCACTGTTTTAGTTCAAGTGGATTTAATGCCAGAAGAAAGTGCTAGTTTGAAAAAACAACTGATTGAATCTGGTCGTATTTATCAGCAAGGTATTCCTGTCGGAAAAACCGCACAAGAAGCAGATCTTTTTATGTTAGAGCCACCTTTATATGATGGCACAGATAAAATGAAGGAGTTTAATGATAGGGTTGTACCGGCGGCTATTAACGGATCTAGAATTCAACTCGGAAGTTTTGGAAATCATCAAAATGCGTTGAACCTACAAAGAAAATTATCACGATATCCTGTCCAGGTTGAACAAGTTCAACGTAATGGTCGTACTTTATCTTTGGTAAAAGTTGGTCCTTATGGTGATAAAGCAGAAGCAAAACAAGTTTTACAACAGTTAAAACAACAAGGCTATAAAGATGCGTATATTACAAAATAAATTATGGATGTTTGCTTTGGTTGGGGCGGTGTTTTCAACACCGCTTTCGGCCGAAGTTTTAAAAACAAAGGCCCAATATGCTTTATTAATGGATGCGGATACAGGCTATGTGATGTTTAATAAAAAAGCCGACGAGCCCATGCATCCGGCATCTATGAGCAAATTGATGACGGCTTATATGATTGATGAAGCTGTTAAATCAGGAAAATACAAATGGGATGATGAATTTGAGGTTTCTGAAAACGCCTGGAAAAAGGGGGGGGCAGCCACAGGTGGTTCTACAATGTTTTTGGAGCCAAAACAAAAGGTTCGTTTGGATGATTTATTAAAAGGAATTATTATTCAATCGGGTAATGATGCCTGTATTGTCGTGGCCGAAAATATGGCTGGAACTGAGGAGGCTTTTGCCGCCCAAATGACCCAAAAGGCCAAAAAAATGGGGCTTAAAAATTCCAGTTTTAAAAATGCTACAGGTATCCCTCATCCGGAACATTTAATGAGTGCTAAAGATTTGGCACTATTATCGCAACATATTATTCGTGATTATCCGGATCAATATGCTATTTATTCACAAAAAGAATTTACATATAATGGTATTAAACAGGGAAACCGAAATCCGTTGTTGTATTCTTTGGCTGGGGCGGATGGCTTGAAAACCGGTCATACCCAAAAATCGGGCTATGGTTTAACCGCATCGGTAAAGGCCAAAGACGGCCGTCGTTTGATTATGGTTATTAACGGATTAAAGAGCATGAACGAACGGGCCGAAGAAGCACGAAAGGTGATGAATTGGGGATTGACAAACTTTCAAAATTCAAATCTGTTAAATACAGATAAACCTATGGCAGAAGTGGAAGTATGGCTGGGTGAAAGTAAGACGGTCAAGGCTGTGCCAGCCAAAAGTTTAATCCAAACACATCCGATTGCTGATGATGTTCAGGCTTCATCCGTTGTGCGTTATCAACAACCTGTTTTGGCCCCCATTCAAAAGGGGCAAAAATTGGGAACAATTACAACTTTGTTGCCTGATAAAACATTGGTTGAAACAGACTTAATTGCCGCTGAAAATGTGGAAAAATTGGGTTTCTTTGCCAAAATTAAGACGTTGTTGACAGGTGGTTAATGACAGGCTTGTTTATTACATTTGAAGGTGGTGAGGGGACCGGAAAAACAACCCAGATTCGATTGTTGAAACAGGCAATGGAACAAATGGGTAAAGAGGTTCTTTTGACTCGTGAACCCGGTGGTAGTGAAGGGGCCGAAAAGATTCGTCCTTTGTTGGTGTCTGGAAACACCGATTGGGATGCTTTAACCGAAGTTTTATTGTTTTCGGCAGCCCGCCGCGATCATTTGGTAAATAAAATCTGGCCCGCATTAAAAGAAGGTAAAATTGTTTTGTGTGATCGTTTTGCCGACAGCACTTTGGCCTATCAAGGGTATGGTCGTAAAGATGATAAAGAATTACAAAAAAAATTGATGGATCTATATCAAATGATAGCCGGGGATTTTTGTCCTGATTTAACTTTTATTTTGGATGTAGAGCCCGAAATTGGTTTAAAGCGTAGTTGTAATCGATCAGGTAATAACGAACGTCGATTTGAAGATATGGATATTCAATTCCATAAAAATTTGCGTCAGGCCTTTTTAAAAATTGCTCAAAATGATTCTAAGCGTTATCGCATTATTCCAACTGATAGATCTGTTGATGATATTCATAAAAATATAATGGAGATTGTAAAGCAATATGTCTGATTATGTTCAAAATATTTGTGATTCATACATGGAAAATCCGAGAGCAATGACCTGGATGATTGTGGGTGGGGCAGGTATGGGCAAAATGGATATGGTGCGTTCCATTGCCAAAAATCTGTTGGGCATACAAGGAATGACATCAGGTTTTAAGGTGTTGGAATGTGGTTTGACCGAAGAAGCCAAAAAGAAAATACAAAAGGAAATTTTGGAAGGTCGTTCTGTTGAATCAGTATCTGATGAGGACAAGAAAAACGAAATAACCGTTGAAGATATTCGTCAAACTTTGGGGTTTTTATCCTTAAAAACATCTTTACCGTGTAAAATTTTGGTTGTGTCTTTGGCAGAACAGATGAATGTTAATGCCCAAAATGCTTTTTTAAAAACTTTGGAAGAACCGTTTGATAAAACATTGATTTTTTTGTTGACAGAAAATCCGGCAAAATTATTACCGACTATTTTATCACGTTGTCAAAAGATTTATTTGCATCCAATGTCTGTTTTAGAGTTGACAAAAAAAATAAAGCAAGATTATCCAGAGGAAGAAAATGTTCAATGGATTGCGGAAGTATCTGATGGTATGCCAGGGATTGCCAATAAAATTATCCAAAATGATGGAGTTCAATTATATAAGCGTTTGAAGGGATTTTTAATTCCGTTAAATCAATTAAATCTGCCGTTGCTTTTTTCTTTTTCAAAAGAGGTGTCAAAAGATTTTGTTCAATGGAATTTGGTTATACATTTTATTCAAAGGTTTTTAAATGAACAGGCTTTTTTAAATCAATTGAATGATGCTCAAAAATATACCGAACTTTATGATTGGGTACAATCTTTGATCAGAAAATCGGATTCTCTCTATTTGGATAAAACTCAGGTTTTAACGGATATTATTTTAAAAATTTCGGAGTATTTATCATGACGGTTGATTCGCATTGTCATTTAAGTGATTCAGATTATGATCTGCCCCTAAATCAAATTATTCAAGATGCCATTACAGGTGGCGTCAATAAAATTTTAGGTGTGGCCTGTGAAGCCAAAGATTGGCCTGAATTATTAGATTTAATCAAAATGCAAGAAAATGTATTTGGTGCCATTGGATTGCATCCGGAATATGCCGATTATGATTATCAGGCGGATTTAGACAAATTAGAAGTTTTTTTCCAACAAAATCCAAAACTGATAGCCGTTGGGGAAATGGGTTTGGATTATCATGAAGCACCCCAAACAATTGATAACCAAAAACAATTATTTCAAAAACAATTGGAAATTGCCCATAAATTAAATAAACCGGTTATGATTCATACCCGTGACGCTGAAGAAGATACGATTCGTATTTTAAAAGAAGCAAATCAAAAAGGATGGTTAAAAAATAGCGGTGTTGTTCATTGTTTTACAGGTTCTTTAAATCTGGCCAAAGCTGTTTTGGATTTAGGCTTTTATATATCTGCATCAGGGGTTATAACATTTAAAAAAGCCGATGAATTAAGAGAAGTATTTGTTCAAATTCCTTTGGATAGACTTTTGGTGGAAACGGATGCACCATGGTTGGCGCCAACGCCTTATCGTGGCAAACAAAATCAGCCTTTATATGTTCAAAAAACATTGGAAAAATTGGCCGAAATCAAACAGGTTTCTGTTGAACAAATGGAAAAGATAACAGATGAAAACTTTAATCGTTTATACTTGATGGGGGATAAATGAAGATAAGAATTTTAGGATGTGGTCCTTCATATGGCATGCCATCATTAACACGCGGTTTCGGTGAATGTGATCCCAAAAATCCGAAAAATATCCGTTTTCGCAGTTCTTTGCTAGTCTCGGATAAAGGCACTCAGATTTTAATTGATACCCCGCCTGAAATCAGGTTGCAGTTATTAAATGTAAAAAACAGAAAATTGGATGCTCTTTTTTATACACACTTACATTATGATCATACCGGTGGTGCCGAGGATGTCAACAAAATGGTTATGGATCAAGGTCGACATTTGGATGTGTATGCCTGTCAACAGGATTTGGATTATTTTAAAAATCATCAGGCATATATTTTTAAAGACGGTTATTATCATTTGCACAAAATTCAAATGTTTAAAGAATTTCAGGTCAATCATTTAACTGTTTTGCCAATAAAACAATATCATGATGATTTAATTTCCGTTGGTTATAGAATTGGCAATTTCGCATATTCAACCGATTTAAAAAGAATGGACAAAAAAGGCTTTGATGCTTTACTGGGAATCCATACTTGGGTTTTAGGTGGATGGACCCATAAAGAAAACAAAAAACATATTTGTTTTGATGAGGCGATGTCGTGGGTTGAAAAAATAAAGCCAAAACGCGTCTTTTTAACACATATCGGAACGCATATGGATTATGATGCTTTGTGTCAAAAACTGCCTAAATACATTAGACCTGCTTATGATGGACTTATTATAAATATAAAAACTTGACAAAAATAAAAACCTGTGTTAAAATATAAAGCACAGAAAGGAGACTTATGACAATGGAAAGCTTTATTATCGGTCTTTTTATACTTCTGGGATTAAAATCCTTGGGTGATGATATAAAATAATTTTTAAAATTTTCCTTGCACTTATTGCGATATTTTGGTATGATATAGTACGTTTAACGAAAGGGAAATAAATGTCCGTTGTAATGCATCAAAAGATTACACCACGTGCTTCGGCTGTTAAAAAACGCCCCGAAACCCGTGAAGAAAAAATGATAAACAGTTTGTCTCCGACATTGAATTTGATGGTCAAGGCAGTGCGTCGTGCATCTTCATCACTATTGCGCGATTTTCATGAAGTGGCTCATTTGCAACTCAGTAAAAAAGGCCCTGGTGATTTTGTGTCCAGTGCTGATTTGATGACCGAAAAAAAATTGATTTCTTATTTACAGGAAGCTAAACCTGATTATGCGATTATATCAGAGGAATGTGGTAAGATTCCCGCCAAAAACGATTCGCCTTATTGTTGGGTGATTGATCCGATTGATGGTACAAATAACTTTATTCATGCTAATCCTACATTTGCCATTTCTTTGGCATTGATGCGTGGTGATGAAGTTTTGGATGCGGTTATATTTAATCCGGTTTTAAATGAGCTGTATTATGCCGAAAAAGGTCAGGGGGCTTTTGTAATGCGTCCGACAGGTGATGAACGTTTGCGTGTATCTAATCGGCGTTCATTAGAGACAACCGTTCTTTCGGTAAATGGTTCTTTTTTGTCGGCTTATCCTGAAACAATGGCTGAGTTTTTAAAGAAAAATGTATCTGTTCGTATTAATGGCAGTACAACATTGGCTTTGTCGGCTGTTTCGGCTGGTCAATCTGATATTTTTGCAGATAGTCGTATACATCTATGGGATGTTGTTACTGGCTATTTGTTGGTAAAAGAAGCAGGTGGTATCGTTCAAAGTTGGTCAGGTAAGACAGCTCTGAAGGATATTGTGGAAGAAGGTAGTTTTTTGGCGACAACAATGGAATTAAGGGACGAAGTTGTAAAATTTTTACCAAAAGTTAAAAAAACCTTGCAAAAGAAATAAAATCTGTGTATAATATAAAAATATTTTAATGAAAGTGAGAAAATAAAATGGCAACACCTAAAAAGAAAACATCTAAATCAAAACGTGATATGCGTCGTTCACATGATGCTTTGGCTTCCAACGCTGTTGTGGAATGCCCTAAATGCGGCGAAATGATGCGTCCGCACCATGTTTGTCCTTCTTGCGGTACATACCGTAAAAAGGAAATCTTGGTTAAGGCCTAACAAGGAATTATCCCTTGACAAAGGAAACTTTAATTCTTTCAATTGACGCGATGGGGGGTGATCATGCTCCTCGTTCAGTCATAGAAGGTGTTTCTATTGTGGCCAAAAATCATCCCGGCGAATTATTTTTCTTTTTGTTCGGTGATGAAGCAAAACTAAATCCTATTATTCAGGAAATAGGGTTGGATCCAAAGTGTTATAAAGTTCATCATACAACCGATTATGTGCGGGCAGATGCAAAACCTGCACAAATTTTGCGTGCTGGACGTGAAACCAGTATGTGGAAAGCTATTATGGCTGTTCGTAACGGTTATGCAAAAGCTGTTGTTTCGGCCGGTAATACTGGTGCCTTGATGGCAATGAGTAAAATATGTTTGGGGACGTTGGCTGGGATTGATCGTCCAGCTATTGCGGGTATTTTGCCGTCCTCTAACGGTCCGATTGTCATGTTGGATTTGGGGGCAAATGCCAAATGTGATCCACAGAATTTGGTTGAATTTTCGTTGATGGGCGAGGTGTTATATCACGTCTTATTTAATGAAGAAAAACCCTCCATTGGTTTGTTGAATATAGGTTCCGAGGATACAAAAGGACGTGAAGAAATCCGTGAAGCCGCTGCTATCTTGCGTGAAATGGGCGATAAAGTCAACTATCAAGGATTTGTTGAAGGAAATGATATTTCCGCAGGCAAAACTCAGGTCGTCGTATCTGATGGTTTTTCGGGTAATATCGCTTTAAAAACTATTGAAGGTGCAGCTAAATTTATTTCTAAGGCCTTAAAACAAGAGGTTAAGGGTTCTTGGATTTCAATGTTTGGTTTTTTGATGGCCCATTCCAGTTTATCTAAATTCAAAAAGAAATTTGATCCACGTATTTACAATGGGGCTATGTTCTTGGGTTTAAAGGGGATTTCCGTTAAAAGTCATGGTGGTACAGATGCTTACGGTTTTTCATGTGCTATTGAGTCTGCCATAAAAATGGCCCAAAATGATATTTGCGAAAAAACAAAAGAAGAAATTGCCTCTGTTTTAAATATGTCAGCATTGGACGATACAACGGCTCCTTAAAAAAAATGCTTGCATAAATTTAGAAAATATGGCACTCTTATGCAGGAAAAGGAGAAAAAATGACAGAAAAGGTAAAAACACTTGTTCGTTCAGATATTGCCGAAGCAATTCATCAGGAATTGGGTTTTTCGCGAGCTGATTCCTTTAAATTAATTGAAAAGACATTTTCTATTATTACTGCTGAATTAGCGACACGTCGTAGTGTTAAGATTTCGGGATTTGCCACGATAGAACCTTATTTGAAAAAAGAACGTGTTGGTCGTAATCCGAAAACAGGAAAGGAATATCCGATCTCACAACGTACAGTTTTGGCCTTTAAGCCGTCTCCTGCATTAAAAAATAGCAAAAAATAGGGTGGTCCCATGAAATCCGAAAAAGCCTATCGCACCATTGCAGAAGTTTCCGAATTATTGCAGGTTCAACCGTCTGTTTTGCGATTTTGGGAAACTCAATTTAAACAAATTAAACCATTAAAACGTATGGGGCGGCGTTATTATCAGGCTGAAGACGTTGTTTTATTGGCTCGTATTCGTGATTTGTTATATAAGGATTTTTTAACAATTAAAGGTGTTCAAAAACGTTTATCATCAGGGGAAGAAACCCAAATCGTTTTAAACGAAACAGAAGGTCAAAAGAATCAAGATAAGTTTATTGCCGAAGTTTTGGATATCAAAAATGAATTAGCAGAGTATTTATAAGACTTTGTTTATTTTTTATCCGGTGATTTTAAGATATAACCATGTCCCCAAACATTTTGAATATAATCCTCACCGTTCGTTAAATTTTTAATTTTTCGGCGCATTTTGCATAAAAAGACATCAATAATTTTGCTGTCTGGTGGTTCGTCCATAATGCCGTAAAGCTGATTAAGACATGTTTCTTTGCTGACCGTTGCTCCTTTTTTTAGGGCGAGTAATTCTATTAAAGCGTATTCTTTTGGGGTTAAAGGAATTGTTTTATTATCAATAGAAACGTTTTTTTTGTTTATGTCTATGGCCATTTTGCCGATTTTGATGATGGATTCAGCCAAACCGGAACAACGACGGATTATGGATTTTACTCTGGCTAAAAGTTCAGTTCTTTCATAAGGTTTTGTCAGATAATCATCAGCACCGTTATTTAAGCAATCCACTTTTTTTTCAGTTTGATGTAAACCGGATAAGATTAAAACGGGTGTTTTTACATCCAGTAAACGTATTTGTTTTAAAATTTCTAATCCGGGTCTGTCCGGCAACATTAAATCAAGAATAATCAAATCATAATCATATAGCTTGATCAACTCAATACCTTCGTGTCCAGTATAGGCCGATTCAGGTATCATCTTTTCTTTTTTTAACAAAAGACAGATGTTCTGATTGGTAATTTTATCATCTTCAATAACTAAAATATGCATCTGGTTGACCTTCCTTTTTTAAGTTTATATTAACTTTTTATAAAAAGCAATAAAAATTAGTGATTGATTTTTATTTTTTTATTTGATATAATGATCTTTGCAAAGATCCTGCCGACACAGGGGAGCATAGGGGAAGAACGGTTTTTAACTTATTAGACCCCCTCGGGTACGCCCGTTACAGCGTGATTAAGGGGATTCAGAGGATCCTGAAGTCAGGTGGCACAGCGGACGAAATTCGCCCTGACGCTTAACAAAAACAAAGGTAAAAAAATATGCAAACTTACAGAACTAAATTATGTGGTCAGCTGCGTGCTTGTGATGCTGACAAAGAAGTCGTTTTATCCGGTTGGATTCAAACAAAACGCGACCATGGAAATCTTTTATTTGTTGATTTACGTGATAATGATGGAATTACCCAATGTGTCGTTGATATTAACGCACCGTGCTTTAAGGATTTGGAAAAAGCACGTCCTGAGTCTGTTATTCGGGTGGAAGGAAAGGTTGTTTTGCGTGACGGGGCGACTATCAATCCCAAAATGCCCACGGGTGAAATAGAAGTTGTTGTAACCAAAGTGGATATGTTGGGTGAAGCCCAAGTATTGCCGTTTTTAATTACATCTGATTCTTCTGAATTATCCGAAGAACAACGTTTAACCTATCGCTTTTTGGATTTACGTCGTGCCAAACCGCATGCTAATATTTTAATGCGTAACCGTTTGAACAAATTTGTACGTGATGCCATGTGGAATATGGGCTTTACAGAGTTTCAAACACCGATTTTGACGTCTTCCAGCCCTGAAGGTGCTCGCGACTATTTGGTGCCCAGCCGTGTTCACAAAGGTGAATTTTATGCTTTACCACAATCACCACAACAATTTAAACAATTGTTGATGGTGGCGGGCTTTGACCGTTATTTTCAATTGGCCCCGTGTTTTCGTGATGAAGACAGTCGTGCCGATCGTTCACCAGGTGAATTTTATCAGATTGACTGGGAAATGTCTTTTGTTTCTCAGGATGAAATTTTAAAGGTAGGGGAAGATTTAATTACTGCAATTTTTAAAGAATTTGCCCCCAATTCCGTTTGTTCAGAAGCACCGTTTCAACGTATTCCTTATCATGAAGCAATGCTCACCTATGGAACAGATAAACCGGATTTAAGAAACCCACTTAAAATTGTGGATGTTTCAGAAGTTTTTGCCGGTTCTGAATTTGGTATTTTTGCCAATACTGTGGCAAATGGTGGTTTTGTGCGTGCTATTCGTGCACCGAAATCGGCTGACAGACCACGCAGTTGGTTTGATAAACTGAATGCCTTTGCTGTTGAAAACGAAATGGGTGGTTTGGGCTATATCGTTCGTGCCGCAGAGGGCAACAAAGGTCCTATCGCAAAAAAATTGGATGAAGCACGTTTGAATAAGTTGTTTGAATTGACTGCTTTAGAAGTAAACGACAGCGTTTTCTTCGTTTGTGGACAAGGTGAAAAGACGGCTTTATTTGCCGGAAAAGTTCGTAACTTGTTGGGTAAAGAATTGGATTTATTTGAAAAGAATGCTTTCCGTTTTTGTTGGGTGGTTGATTTTCCATTCTATGAAATGGATCCAGAAACAGCTAAGCCTATGTTCAGCCATAATCCGTTTTCTATGCCACAAGGCGAATTGGAAGCTTTGCAAACAAAAAATCCATTGGATATCAAAGCTTATCAATTTGATATGGTTGGAAATGGTTTGGAAATGCTGTCCGGTGCCATTCGTAACCACAGACCCGATATTATGTATAAGGCTTTTGAAATTGCCGGATATGGTCCAGAAGTTGTTGAGGCTAAATTTGGCGGTATGTTGAATGCCTTTAAGTATGGTGCTCCTCCTCACGGTGGTGCTGCTTTTGGGTTTGACCGTATTGTGATGATGTTGGAAAACGAAGATTATATTCGTGAAGTGATTGCTTTCCCGTTCAATCAACAGGCTCAGGATTTGTTGATGCACGCACCTTCACCGGTGACGGAAAAACAATTACGTGAAACACATATCAAATTAAGATAATAACTTTAAAGGGCAGGGGAATATTTCTCCTGCCTTTTATTTTTTTACGAAGGAGACAGAATGTTTTATATTGACTTTGTTGCCGATTATGGTTTAATCAGTGGTCAGGATGATCTAGCTTTTTCCGAAGTTGACAGACGTTTATGTGAAGAATTTTCAAAATTGAATTTAGATTTTCCAATGATTAAAAATTTATCTGTTCATCCGTTTAATACAGTTGAAACAGGTTTTGTGGTTGCACAATTGGCACAAAATTCACGTTTGGGAAAAAATCATATTGTCTATCATAATACAGCTCCCAGAAAAGATGAATTATCGGCCAGAGAAAATAACGCAGGCGAGTTTTTGGCTGTTTGTGAATTGGAAAATGGTGTGCGGGTTATTGGTGTATATGGTGGTTTTTCTTTTTCACTTTTAAATCGTCCAATTTATCGCGTAAAATGTTCTACGGAAGGGTCTCAATTCCGCTCACGTGATGTATTTCCGCCCTGTGTGGCCAGTTTGGCAAAACATTCTGACAAGCCTTTATCAGATTGGGAATTATTGGGTGAATTGGTTGAAAATGTTCCAAATATTTCCCAAAATACGATATTGGGTATAGACGGTTATGGTAATTTAAAAACGAATATCCAGATTGATTCGGTAATTCAATGTGTTGAAATAAATTCTGTTGAAAAGAAAATTTCTGTTGGAAAAGGTATTTTTGATATAGAGGATGGTTCTTTGATTTTGGCACCCGGGTCATCAGGTTGGCGTGGCAATAATTTTGTTGAAATTTGTTTGCGTGGAGGTTCTGCCTCTAATCTTTTTAACAATCCAAAACCGGGTGATAAGGTTATCTTGAAATAACTTAAATATAAAAAATATTGACAAAATAATATTTTTATGATAGAATGTTTATATTATTTGAAAGGGGTGTCATATGGATATTACATTAATTCGTCAAGGAAATTCTAAAATTGAAAGAGAAAATGGTGGAAATTTTGAAATTTTACCAGCCGATAGTGTTACACCTATCTCAAAATCTGCTTTAAGATTAATGTATGCCTGTGGAAAAAGGCCGTTATATGTCAGAAAGGATAGTACATCTTGGGATATTATGATGGAATCAAAACCACTTCCAAAACCAGATTGTGTTGTATGCAGTTATAGTTCTGATTCTGTAATGTCCGCTCGCATATTGCAAGAACAGTTAAAGTCTTTGGGGGTTAAAATTTCTATTGCCAAATCAAAATCTATGGCAAAAATTGCTCAATCAAAAGATGATTCGAAAAAATTTCACCATAAATATATTCAGTCTAATTTGAGATCGCTTGAAAAAAAAGGTTTGAAACATATTATCATAATTGGTAATCAAACAGAATTGGATTTAATCTTCTATGCATTGACGGGGAAAAAACAATCTTTTGATAAAAATACATCTATGAAAATTATTTCTGATGGTGAGGTCATTAGTGAATTTAAACCAGAAAACACAAAATATATAACAGAAGGTATGTATGAAACGTTGTTATTGCATCGTATAAATGGTGAAAATTGTCCAGAACATTTGGGGAAATTTAAGGGAAAGGTAAAAGGTTTGCTTTCACCTGAATATCTTTCTCAAAAATTCAAAACAGAATTAAAGCAAAGATAGATTCTATATTGTTTATCAAAACTAAGGGGCTAAAAAAAAGCCCCTTAGTTTTATGAAAAAAAATATTATCGTGTTTGATAAAAATATATTTTATGTCTATAAAAAAAAGCCCTGTTTTAGGGCTTATAAATGGTGGGTGCGACAGGGATTGAACCTGTGACCCCTACCGTGTGAAGGTAATGCTCTCCCGCTGAGCTACGCACCCAAGTTCAATGGATATTATTTTATAATAATTTTTTTAACTTGTCAAGATTATTTTTTATATTCCTTTATATTTTTTGTAATAGATAATCAAGTGAATATTATCGGTCTTACTTTCTATAACCGTCTTTCATAAATGGAAAGAGCGCTTGTGTTACAATAGCCTGAGTCTGTTCTTTATTGTTTTTTGCGAAAGGAAAAACCGGTTGTGTAATAAAAATATCTGCCGGCCAATGGTTGAGCCCTTTTGGGTGGAGTTTTTGACAAAATTGATAGATTTTCTTCAGTTGATCAGGCTGGCATAAAATCGCTACAGACACAAAATCATGAATGGCTTCGCCTAAATATTGTTTGCCTTTACGTCCCCACCAAAGCTGATCATCTTTATCGTTTTGAAAACGTTCTGATATAGCAGTTTTAAGGTAGCTAATGGCCTCCTTTTTATTTCCTTTTTTTACCTCTTTTATCCCTTTTATCATTTGCATAACAAGTATCTGTCTTGCATTTTCGTCCCAGTTACTGGCAAAATATTTAAAAGTTTCCAACGCTCTATTAAAGCGAATACTCATTTCAATAGCAGAATTAGCAGATGTTATTGTCATTATGTAATTCCTTTTTGATATTAAAAAAAGGAGAAATTCAACAAAAAGTGAAATCTCCTTTTTTTTAAAATTGGCTCCAGCGGTAGGGCTCGAACCTACGACCAATCGGTTAACAGCCGATTGCTCTACCACTGAGCTACGCTGGAAACAGTGGTTATTATAGCAAAAAAAATTTTTTATTGCAAGAACTTTTTTTACTAATTTTGGAGGCCGGTACCGGAATCGAACCAGTATAAAAGGATTTGCAGTCCTCTGCATAAGCCATTCTGCCAACCGGCCATCAAAACATTGATAGTTTTATCCTATTTTAAAACAATAGTCAAGTAAAAAATCACTTTTTTTTATTTTTTTTTAATTTATTCGAATTTTGGTTTGCAACCGCAATATTTTTGTCGATATAATCCCATCTCTTTGGATAATTTTTCGGATTTTTCCAATTGGCCTTCTTTTCGCCAATTGATTGTATCGTAAAAAATGCCTGTTTCTTTTTCGGCACGTTTTCCCGCACGACAAACTTGATCAAAATCTTTCCATCGTGAAATCCCTAATACGGAAGATATACGCGTAAATCCATTAGCTTTTGCAAATTCTGATGCTCTTTTTAAGCGCATATAAAAGCATATATCACAACGCTTACCTTTTTCGGGTTCGTTTTCCAAACCTTTTGTCATTTTTTGCCATAATTCAGGGGTGTATTCTAAATCAATAAACGGAATATTGAAAAATTGACAAACTTTTTTGTTTTCTTCTAAACGACGAATATATTCTTCCTTGGGCTGAATATTCGGATTGTAAAAAAGAACAGTAAAATCAACTTTTTGTTCTTTCAAACCCTTGATAACTCCCACAGAGCAGGGGGCACAACACGAAACCAATAGGAGTTTATCTTTCATTTTTAACGACTTTTTGTTGTTTTTCTTTTTCGGGTAGGACGTGGCGATAAATAACCACGATATTTTTGCTGGACATGTTCAGATGAATCATGCAACAATAAAAGAGACGGTTTCATTTTTTCACGACGTCTTTTTAAATTTTGAACAGATTTTTTGATTTTGCCAATAGGTTTAAAAACTTTTTCGGTCATATAATCCAAAATCTTATACAAACTTTGGGAAGTTGGAGCTGTTTTTTGTGATTCAGCAAAAAAATCATCCATTGACTTTGACATAAATTTTTTTTGCTCTGGTTTAAAATGTTTAAAAAAATAAGCCAAACGATTGAGTAAAATTTTATCTTTTAAGGATTTTTTTGTCATTTTTTCACCTCTTATTATTGTTTTACTTTATTTATAAGACTTTGTCAACAATATTATTTTTTTGGCAGCAATAGTTGTTGGTTATTATCAGTTGCCAATAAATCAGACGACATTATATGAGATAAAATCTCAGTGGGATTACGACCGTTTTGCAGTTGTTGGCGTACAATTTCGTCTGTCAGGCTTTTTAAGGCAGTTTGTTGAAATTGTTGACGAAATTCATTTTCTTTCTTTATTTTATCTTCCATAAATTTACGATAAAAACGGGCAAATTCCATAACTGGTGAACCACCCGGTGAAAACGAATTTAAACCTTGTAAGCGCGTTTTTTTATCTTTCAGTGCGTAAATGCCGTCACCACATGTGTCACGATAAGTAATCCAATCATCAACTATTTCAGGTATTAAGAAATTTTGAAGTAAAAATGGACGGATAGGGCCAAAATAAACCGTTTTTTCATAAGGTGTCTTTTGAATGATATTTATTTGAGAATTAAAAAATTTCTCAGTTTCTTGTCCTTCACGTGTGGGATCTAATAAAGCACAGGTCGTCATTAAAGCAACCAAAGACAATTTTAGCTCAAAATTTGTCTGATAGACAGTCTTATTGGGCATGCGGCGAACCTCAGGATTGTTTTGAGCCTGATAAGTGGCAAAATTATTCAATCTGTCCAATAAAGATATTTGAAGTGGTGATAAAGATAAATTAGAAAAAATTTTCTGTTCAGCTGGTTGATAAGTGTTTGTCGGTAAAATTTTCATTATTTTTCCTTTCGTATAATTTTATCATAAAAAATCAATTCGGTCAATGTCTTTGTCATATTGTTTTTCCTTGCTTAAAATTATTGACATTTTTTTTATAAATTTGCTAATTTTTAATAAAACGTTATACATAATATAAATTATGCGACATTTTATATTTAATAAAAACACACTATTCTCTTTTATAATCAAATAGTTATAAAATATGTGGATAAGTTTGTGGATAACTTTTAAATACTTTACATTTAGTTAATTTTAAAATAAATATAGCCCTGACAATTTATCAGAGCTATTATTCTTTATTTTGTTCGGGTTAAAAACTTTTTTAATCTTTGTAATTTACTTCTTTCCTTTAAGGTTCGATGGATGATTGCATCACCTTTACCTTTTTTCTTTAAAGGATAAGTGTTTTTAGCTGTTTCAACAAGATAGGCCTTTCTCCCCTCTAATGACATTCCTTTTTTATGAAGCTCTTTCAATTTTTGGGCGGTTTGTTCACGGGCAGTCTTTGTAAATTGAGCTTCTTGAGAACGTAAAAAAGCACTTTTTATAAAATTATAATCATCCAGAGAAAGAGAAATGGGAAGAGGTTTTTCTCCTATTAATGGGCCAACCAAAGAGTAGTGATAGCTATCTCTAAAGCGTTTTAAAACTTCTTTACGCTCTTTAATTGATAAAACGCCATTTGCATTTGCAATTATTCCCAAATACTCGTTACGTTCAGCCCTGCTTTCCAATTTTGAAAATTCTTCAGCAATATCCTTCCAAATGGAATTTGATTGATCTTTCTCATAAAAATATTTTTTTATCGCATTATCGCTTTGAAAGATCTCTCTCAACTTATTATAATCCATTTTTATCTCCTTTTAGTTTATTGACGTAGTTCAGCGCCTGTATTTTTTTGAGCATTCATCAAAATCCGTTGTGTTAATCCTTCAATTTCTGCATCTGTTAAGGTCTTTTCCATGGATTGGATAAGTACTTGGACAGCTACCTGCTTTTTACCTTGTGGCAAATTATCACCCTGATAAACATCAAATACAGAAACCGATTGAATCAGGTTTTTATCTGTATTTTGAATGCTGGCCAATAATTTTTGGGCCTCAATCGTCTTGTCTAATACAAACGCAAAATCACGTGTTACAGCCTGATACTGAGACTTTTTGAACTCTTTCATCATTTTGTTATCACGCTTTTTGGCCGTTGGGATAGCATCCAAATAAACCTCACATGCCACCACTGGTGTTTTAATATCAAAGGCTTTTAAAACTTTGGGGTGAATTTCACCAAAAACAGCCAAGATATTCTTGCCCAACTGTAAAGAACCACTGCGACCGGGATGATACCAAGATGGTGCATTTTTATAAACCATCAAGCTTTCCGGTGCATCGGCCGCCATTAAAGCAGTTATAGCATCTTGTTTGGCGTCAAAGACATCCACAAAACGATTCGTTTCAGTCCATGTTTTGGGTAAATACTTCCCTGCCCGCACAGCACAGGCAACCAAACGTTGACCATCTGGTGTATCTTTGAAAAATTCAGGGCCGACTTCAAACAATTGAACATCATTACAACCTGTATCCTGGTTACGTTTTGTCGCAGATAATAAATTTGCCACTAAAGACGGACGCATTTCATCCAAATCAGATGAAATCGGATTGGACAACTTCAATCCTTTTGAATCAAAGTATTTGGCCAACTTTGAATCCATAAATGACCATGTCATTACTTGATTTAATCCAGCAAAGGCCAAAGCACGACGGACAGCCACTTCCCTTTTTTGTTGGGGCAACAAAGTTCCGATAGGTAAACTATCGGCACGCATTGGTGCATCTGGTAAAGTTTCCAAACCATAGACACGCACAATTTCTTCCACTAAATCGGCAGGTAACGAAACATCATGAGAACGCCATGACGGAACGGTTATATTATCACCGTCAATTTTGAACCCCAATTTTGTCAAGATTTGTTGCATTTTTTCTTTGGGAACTTCCATTCCTGTTAAACGTTTGACTTCATTGTAATTGAATTGAATTTGTGCTTCACAGGCAGGAACGGAACCTGCAATTTCAATAGCGCTTGCCTCACCACCACATAAATCCAAAATCATTTGCGTGGCTAAAATGTTATCTTTTTCACAACTGGCCGGATCAATACCGCGTTCATAACGTGAACGGGAATCAGATAAAGCCCCAGTCAAGCTCCCTGCTCTGGCAATTTTATTGGGCAAAAAGTAAGCGCTTTCCAAAAAGACATTTTTGGTGTCAGCCGAAACAGCGCTATCCACACCCCCCATAATACCGGCCATACAAAGAGCTTTTGAATCATCAGCAATCACGCAAACTTCAGGTGATAAAGTATATTCTTTGTCATCCAACGCCTGAATTTTTTCACCCTCCTTTGCGGGACGTATGGTAATATTACCTGTCAATTTATCAGCATCAAAAACATGCAAAGGACGACATTCGCTGATATTTAAATAGTTTGTAATATCCACCAAAGCCGAAATCGGACGCAATCCAGCAGCAATTAAGGCCTTTTTCATCCACTCAGGACTTTCACCATTTTGGACATTGCGAATATAACGGCCTGTGTAAATTGGGCAAGTTTTATCTTGGATGGATACTTTTATAGGACTTTCAAAGGTGCCTTTAATCTCCTGAACGTTGGTTTGCATAAATTCACCCATATCGGCAGCTGCCAAATCACGGGCAATTCCTTTTACCCCTAAACAATCAGGACGATTTGGTGTCACAGATACATCCAAAATAATATCGGCATTTAATGCAACAGCGGCGGGCGTTCCGGCTGGTAAATCCGTTTTTAAATCAATAATTCCGGTATGATCTTCGCCTATTAAAAGTTCATCTTCGGCACACATCATACCATTGGATTCAACACCCCGAATTTTTCCTGCCTGTAATTTTTCTTGAAATTTTGGAATCAAACACCCTGGGACAGCCAAAACGGACTTCATTCCTACTCTGACATTAGGGGCACCACAAACGATTTGCAGATTTTCCTGTCCGTTAAAAACACGTAATACATGCAATCTGTCAGCATTAGGATGTTGTTCAACGGCCACAATTTCACCGACCACAAAACCATCCAAAGAAGAAGCCAAATCTTGAATTTCTTCAATTTCAAGACCTAACATCGTCAATTTTTCGGCTAATTCATTTACCGATTTATCTGTTTTCAAATAACGTTTTAAATGTTCTAAAGAAAATCTCATTTTTTACCTCCATTCAAGGAAAGACCACTGGTGATTGTTGGTACATCCAATGGCAAAAAGCCATAATGTTTAATCCATTTCATATCGGCTTCAAACATAGGACGCAAATCCTTAATCCCATATTTCATCATGGCTAATCTGTCCAAACCGATACCAAAGGCAAAGCCTTGATATTTGTCGGGATCAATACCGCAATTTTTCAAAACTCTGGGGTCAATGATACCGCATCCGCCCATTTCCAACCATTCTTTGTTGATGTTGCGGGCCATAACGCCACCCAAATCCATTTCATAGGACGGTTCTGTAAATGGGAAATAAGAAGTTCTGAAACGGAAAGCAACATCATCTGTTTCAAAGAACAGCTTAAAAAATTCCATCAACACGGAACGCAGGTTGGCCAAATTTGTTTTTTCATCAATAACCAAACCCTCAATTTGGTGGAACATAGGTGTATGTGTTGCGTCATAGTCACGACGATATGTACGACCAGGACAAACAATTTTGATGGGTGGTCTTTGATTTTCCATTGTCCGAATCTGAACGCCCGAAGTTTGAGTACGCAACATATTTTTATTATCAAAGAAAAAGGTTGCCTGCATTTGACGGGCTGGATGTTCTTTGGGCATATTCAAGGCTTCAAAGTTGTGCCAATCATCTTCAATGTCGGGTCCTTCGGCCAAATCAAAACCCATTTGGGCAAAAATCGTCAAGGCTTCTTCCGTAGCCTGAGTAATCGGGTGAATACGACCGACGTTTTGAGGACGCCCCGGTAAAGTAACATCAATGCTTTCAGCCTGTAATTTTTGATTCAATTCAGCATCTTCTAATGCTGTTTTTTTATCTTCAATTGCTTTCATTACTTCTGTTTTTACGGCATTGATGGCGGCACCAAAGACTTTCTTTTCTTCAATACTTAAAGAACCCATTTCTTTCATCATAGCCGTTAAAGAACCGTTTTTGCCGACAACGCCCACACGAACGGCATCCAATTCGGCCAAAGTTTTTGCATTTTCAACAGCCGGTAAAACCGTTGATTTAATTTCAGATAATTTTTCTTGCATATCCAAACTCCTTCTTTGAATAGGGGAAATTGTACAAAAAAAAGCAAAAAAAATCAAGAATTATTTACTCTAATGAGCTGTTTTTATCATCAATTAATTGAGCCAAATTTTCTTCCATATGATGGATATCTTTATCCGTTGGAACCAACTCGGGATGAAAATGACGATTATAGGCCAAAATTGCCGCCTTTAAGTTGGATGTATCATAACCTATCTGGGATAATTTTTGATGAATATCCCCCTGCTCTATATCATTTGGACCAATTTGTAAATCACGCCATGGAAACATTTTACCCGGGTCCACTTTGCGTGTGGGGGCAATATCGCTGTGCCCAACCACATTTTCATTGGGGATGTTATACTTTTGCATCAATTTTTGACTTAGCTTTTTAAAGCTTTGAATTTGTTTTTGCGAAAATGGCGTTTGTCCCAATGTTTTGCTCTGTAATTCTATACCCAAAGACGATTCGTTTAAGCTTTCCTGTCCACGCCAATAACTTTTACCGGCATGATAGGCCACTTTATCATCATCAACCAATTGAATGATTTTTCCGTTTTCATCAATAATATAGTGTGTACTGACAGATAATTTATCCAAACGTTGTATCATTTCATCAACCGGTAAAGCGAAACTGTGCACAACAATAAATTCTATTTTTTTTGTTCTTGGTTTATGATGAGGAAAGTTGGTGTTATTGATAAACAAAAATCCAATATAAATCAATAAGATAATAATAAAAAACAGAATCGTTTTTTTCATTAGATTTGTTCCCCGTCCAACAGTTCAAAATCTGTCAACTTTTTGATTTGATCACGCAATTCGGCTGCTCGTTCAAAGTCTAAATTTTCGGCAGCTGCTAACATTTCTTTTTTCAAAGATTCAACGGATTGGGCAATTTGTTTTTCAGATTCGGTATGATTTCCTGTTAAATCATTAAAATCTTTTATCAAATCAGGAATGGCTTTTTTGATTCCTTTGGGGGTAATATGATTTTCCAGATTAAAGGCGATTTGTTTTTCACGACGACGATTCGTTTCATTTAATGCATATTCCAATGAACCTGTCATTTTATCGGCATATAAAATCACACGCCCTTCGGCGTTTCTGGCCGCCCGCCCTATCGTTTGAATTAAAGAAGTGGAAGAACGTAAAAAACCTTCTTTATCTGCATCTAAAACCGCCACCAAAGCAACCTCAGGAATATCTAAACCTTCACGCAACAGGTTAATTCCAACCAGGACATCAAATTCACCCAAACGCAACTCACGAATGATTTGAATTCTTTCCAATGTGTCAATATCCGAATGCATATACTTGGCACGCACACCATTTTCATTTAAATAATCTGTTAAATCTTCGGCCATTTTTTTTGTTAAAGTTGTTACTAAAACCCGATGACCTTTGGCTGTTTCCAATTGGCATTCCGATATTAAATCTTCCACTTGTGTGGATACGGGACGCACAATACATTCGGGATCCAGCAAACCGGTGGGACGAATAATCTGTTCGGTAAAAACACCCTTTGTTTGTTCTAATTCCCATTGTCCAGGGGTGGCCGAAACAAAGATGGTATCGGGGCGCATTTTTTCCCATTCTTCAAATTTTAATGGTCTGTTATCCATACAGGATGGCAAACGAAAACCATATTCTGCCAAAGTTGTTTTTCGCGATCGATCGCCTTTATACATCGCACCGATTTGTGGAATAGTCACATGACTTTCATCAATAAAAACCAAAGCATCTTTTGGTAAGTATTCAAACAATGTGGGTGGTGCTTCGCCTGATTTACGACCTGTTAAATGACGGGAATAATTTTCAATCCCTTTACATGAACCAGTGGCTTCCATCATTTCCAAATCATAACGCGTTCTTTGGGAAATTCTTTCGGCTTCTAAAGGCATATTGTGTTCATTGTAATAGTTGATGCGTTCTTTTAATTCCTGACGAATCGTTTTAATGGCCTGAGAAAGAGCTGGTCTTGGGGTAACATAGTGACTGGCCGGAAAGACAGTAATTTCAGGTAATTGCATTTTCTTTTTACCTGTTAAAGGATCAAATTCAAAGATATCCTCTACTTCATCACCAAACAACATAATACGCCACGCTAGGTCTTCATAGTGACTGGGAAAAACATCCAACACGTCACCGTTTAAACGAAAAGAACCACGTTCAAAAGCAATATCATTTCGTTTGTATTGTAATTCTGTCAATTTCCTTGTCAATTCTGTCAGATCAACTGTATCGCCTTTTTTTAACGAAAAAGCCATAGATGAATAACTTTCGGCATCCCCAATACCATAAATACAGGATACGGAAGACACTACAATCACATCTCGTCTTTCCAATAAATGACGTGTAGCCGAATGGCGTAATCTGTCAATTTGTTCATTGATGGCCGAATCTTTTTCAATATAAGTATCCGTTTTGGGAATATAAGCTTCGGGTTGATAGTAATCATAATAGGAAACAAAATATTCCACAGCGTTATTTGGAAAAAAAGATTTCATTTCGGCATATAGCTGTGCGGCCAAAGTTTTATTGTGTGCCAAAATCAAAGTCGGGCGTTTAACGGCATTGATAACACGCGCCATTGTAAAGGTCTTTCCCGATCCAGTAATGCCCAATAAAACCTGATTATGTTCGTTGTTTTTTAAACCGTTTATCAATTCCTGTATTGCTTGAGGCTGGTCCCCTGCGGGTGAAAAAGGGGACTCCAGATAAAAATCTGCGTCCCCCAACAATTCCGGTTTGTTATAAAGTGGTATCATTTTTTATACCTCATGGATTTTGTTTTTGAGGCTTTTTTCGTTGTTTTTTTATTTTTCAAATGGTCTTTTGGAGTGTTAAAAACTTTTTTCATTTCTTTTGGAAGCTGTTTTGTTCCTTCTTTTATTGAAGAGATAATGTCTTTCCATGATCCGATTGGCCTTTCCAAATTGACCAAATTATTATATAAATCAAAAGTCATAATTATAAATAAGCATAAAATAATTAAATTATTTTTTTGGAAGTTAAAACCGAGTAATGACAAAACAAAAGCTAAAATGCTTAAAAGAAAAACATGCGAAAAAAGGACAGATATAGCTCTTTTTTTTCTGGTCTCACTTTTTAAAGCCTCAGTAAATAACATTTCTGTATTTTGATTTTTTATATTAGCAATCAATATTCGGCATAATTCCATTAAATAATAACCGTAGGGTAAAATTAAAAGAACAGGATTGGTATTAAAAATTATCAATGTCCATATTCCACCCCAAATAAAGCCGATTAATTCAGATGCAAATGGACCGAAATTCAGAACACCTAAATTTAATCTGGAACGTAATAAGGCAAAAAGAATCACGCCCACAATGGCTGCAAAAATACCCGGAATATTACCCAAAATAGGTATTGTCATTCCGATTAAAAATAAAGCAAATGACCAAGAAGTTATGGTTACATAAGAAATCAATGGTGCTTTATCAAAATAACAAAATATACGCCATCCCGCTAACCATAACAATGATAAAAATAAATATGTTGGAAGATAGTGAAAAGAAAAGATAGTTTGTAATGATAGTAATCCCAAAATAGCCAAAAATGATAAGACAAAGTAAATTAGATTTTTTTGAAATTTTTCTAATTTTTTTTGCGAAAAATAAAAAACAGCTAACAAAAGACCAATAAAAATGTTAAAGATATAAATAGGTATATCTTTAATAGCACACAAAAAGGCTGTTCCCACAATAAGCAAAATTGTTACAATAAAAGCCGAAAAAACATCTAATTCCTTTGATGAAATTTTAGATGATTTTATAAAATGTTTTCGCCCTAATCGGAACAAAAAAACATTGGTGCCCAAAAGCCCCAAACACAACAAAAATAACCACATAGATAAGCCTCCCCTTATTATATATTAGGCTTTATGTCTGAAAGAAATACGTCCTTTGGATAGATCATAGGGAGTCATTTCTATATCCACCTTATCCCCGACCATTACACGAATACGGAACTTACGCATTTTTCCAGAGGTGTGCGCCAAAATTTCATGACCATTTTCCAATTGAACACGGAAAGTTGCGTTGGGTAAAGCTTCCACAACGGTTCCTGTAAATTGTAATACTTCCTCTTTTGCCATAAAGACTCCTTAAAAAATGGGGCGGAAGATCGGACTCGAACCGACGACATCTGGTACCACAAACCAGCGCTCTAACCAACTGAGCTACATCCGCCATCTGGTGAATGGTTTATATTTTACACAAATGATTTTATAATGTCAAGCATATTTTTTTAGTTGCAAAAAAAATTATGCGAATTTGCAGTTTTTGTATTATTTTCGTTTAAATATAAATTTTTTTATTAAAATATTTTCTTGACAATGTTCTTGTTTTGTTCTAAAATGCGAACAAAACAAGAACAAAGGAGTTTGAATGACCCCAAAACAACATATATTATGGGAATTTATCCGGGAATATACCCAAAAAAAAGGATATTCTCCCAGTTTTGATGAAATGAAAAATTTCATGAATTTAAAGTCTAAATCCAGCATTCATCGTTTAATTAAAAGTCTGGAAGAACAACGAATTTTGCTGCGTACTCCTCATCAAACAAGAGGTCTAACTTTACCGCAGATAACAGAAATTGCCAGCAACGATTGTTCTTATTTGCCCTTATACGGCAAAATTGCGGCCGGTTTGCCCATTGAAGCCATTGCCAATGAATCCGAAAAAATTGCCGTTCCTAATGATATGATTGGGCAAGGTGATTATTATGCACTAACCGTTGAAGGTGATTCAATGATAAACGCTGGCATTATGAACGGTGATACTGTTATCATCAAACACGCCAAAAACGCTAATAATGGTCAAATTGTGGTAGCCTTGGTGGATGAATACGAAGTCACCTTAAAAAAATTCCATAAACGTGGACATTCCGTGGCTTTGGAACCGGCAAATCCTGCATATGAAACACGTATCTTCACCGAAGATCGTGTGGAAGTCCAAGGTATTTTGGTTGGTTTAATGCGTCGTTATGAAGGAAATTAAAGATGAACAGAGATGAATTGATTGAAAACTTTTCCTATTTATTAGATTGGGAAGATAAATATCGCTATTTAATTGAATTGGGAGAAAAAATGAATCCTTTGCCCGAAAAGGAAAGAACGGATAATTATAAAGTGAATGGTTGTCAATCTCAGGTGTGGATTAAAGGTGAAAAAAAACAGGATAAATTTTATTTCCAAGCCGCCAGTGATGCCATAATCGTTCAAGGGTTAGAGGCCGTTTTGTTGACATTTGTCAATGGGAAAACTGCCAAAGAAATTCAAAGTATGGATTTACTGGCATTATTCAAATCTGTGGGATTAGAAGAAAATATATCCCCTACCCGCCGAAATGGTTTTGCCTCTATGGTAGAACGGATATACTCTTTGATAAAAGAGCCAAACCTTTAAGGGCTAAATTTTTTTCACGCACAATTTTAACGCGTGTTTTTTGATGATAAGTGGGATATTTTTTATTATAAAAAGCGGATAAAAAATCCTTTTCATCTTTTTTGTTTTTTGGGGTCAAACCACCCCACAAACAGACCGTGTCAATTAAATGAGATATAGCTATATTAGCGGCCGTTTTACCCCAAATTTTATAAAACTTAGAATAAGCCAAATTTGCGTTTTTATTTTGGGGACGCATTTCATCCAAAAGTTTTGCAGATTTTATTGTTTTATCCAAAGAAAATTTTTGATACAGATGTATAATACCTTGCCCTGAAAGATAATACTCTTTTTTTTGATTTTCTTCATTCAGGACTAATCCAAATTCGCACGGATAAACTATCCCATTGAGAATTAAGCAACTTCCAAATCCTGTACCCACATTCATTAAAAGTATTTTTTTTCTTTTATCAATTTTTAAACCAAAAGCTTGTGCTACCATATCATTAAATAATCGTGCGTCCTTAATTTTGTATCTTTTTTTTAATTCACCTTCGGATAAATACCAATTATGACGATTGGTCCATTGAACAGTTCCTTTTTTTACAGGGCCTGCCACAGAAAAAAACATAGCGGTTATTTTTTCAAGTGTTTTATTTAAAACAAAATCAACTAAATCTAATGGTGTTTTAAAATCATCACAGTTTAATTTTAATACCTTTGTCATTTTACCGTTTTTAAAACAAGCAAAACGTGCATATGTACCGCCTATATCCGCCAATAATATTGTCATTTTTTCCCTTTTAAAAAATAACGCCGTGATCGCGCAAATAAGATTGTAATTGAGTACGAACAGATAAATGTTCTGTTTTCAACAAACGCTCCAAATAATTTTGTAATTCTTCTTTATCAATACCACGCAGAGCTGTTTTAACTCTTAATAAAGAACGCGGATTCATGGATAAAGAAGTATAACCTAAACCGATTAAAGCCAAAGCTTCAATAGAACGACCTGCCATTTCGCCACACACAGAACATGGAACATGGGCAGTTCTGCAAACTTGTTGAATATAATTTAATGCTTTTAAAAAAGATACATTCAATGTATCATATCTGGCCGAGGCATTTAAATTTGATCGGTCAGCGGCGAACATAAACTGCATTAAATCATTTGTACCAACAGAAATAAAATCAAATAAATGTATAAAGCTTTTTAATCCAAAAATTAAAGATGGAATCTCTAACATGCTACCCACATGAACTTCACAAGGTAAAGTTTCTCCACGTTTTTCGGCATTTTTTAACTCCAATTCCAATGTTTTTTTAGATGCTAAAAATTCACCAACTTCGGCAATCATTGGGAACATCACCCATAACGGACGACCATCAACAGCTCGTATCAAGGCACGTAGTTGTGTTCTGAGTAATGCACGCCTGTCCAAAGTCATACGTGTTGAACGCCAACCCATTGCTGGATTTTCCTCTGTTTGGTGGTGTACATAAGGTAAAACCTTGTCTGAACCAATATCTAGCGTTCTGAACACAACGGTTTTACCTTTGGCATGGGCCAAAACTTTTTGATAAGTTTTTACCTGTTCGGCACATGTCGGCAATGCCTTGGCTAACATAAAAGGCAGTTCGGTGCGATATAAACCAACTTTGTCAAAGTTTGGTGCATTAGCCAATAAAAGATCATCGGCTAGTCCCAAGTTGACTCCTAGTTCGATTTTTTCACCATCCAAAGTTACAGAATCAGTCTCTTTATTCTTATTTTCCATTTGAGTTCTTTTTCTGTCGCGTTCTTGCAGATGGTTTACTTCGTCAATTACATCATCAGATGGATTTTGATATAAACGACCATTTTGACCGTCCAAAATCAACAAATCACCAGATTTAATATGTTGACAAACGTCATCAATTCCGCCCAATAAAGGAATACCATATGCCCGTGCCACAATAGTGACATGCATTGTTTGACTGCCTTCGGCCAAAACAATCCCTTTAATTTTAGATAAATCATAATCCAATAATTCAGCTGGTCCTAAACTTTTCGCAACCAAAATAACCTTGCTTGGTAATTTTTGAATTTTGGTGCCGGTTTTATTTAGGCGTTCTAAGGTATGTAAAACACGCATCGCCAAATCTTTAAAATCATTCAATCGTTCCCGTAAATAAACATCTTCTATTTGACCAATACGGTTGACAATTTGTTCAGTGGCCTGATGCACGGCGGTTTCAGCCGTAACCCCTTGATTGATAATTTGAATAATTTGACGATTCCATCCCCTGTCCATTAACAACATCAATGTTGTTTGCAACAAAGTCTTTTGCTCATCAGCAATTTTTGTGCTTAAAATTTGATTCAATTCATCCTGTAAACTGGAACAAGCCTCACGAAAACGTTCTTGTTCTATTTCGGGATGATTTGTGTGTTCCGGAACATATTGTTCTAAAGGACGCAAAACCAAAGCCTGCGCTTTTGCAAAACCATCTACCAAAGAAACAGCATCAAAACGTTGACGCAACAAAGTCGTTTTTTCCATTTTCTCCCCCGTTTTAATTTCAGTCTACCCCCTTTAATCATTAAAGTCAAGGATAAAAAAATCATTTTGTTTTATTTTATAAAAAGATGTAAATAAGACTGTGATCTGATATAAAACAAGAAACAGATATTTTCTTATTTTCCCTTTAAGTAACCAATAACCGCCGTCACAGAGGCCGGAGTAATGCCACGCATACGGCTCATCGCACCAATGGTGGCCGGACGGGTTTGTTCCAATCTTTCCACAATTTCATTGGAAAGACCACCCACTTTTCGATAATCAAAATCTTCCGGAATCAAAAGAGCTTCTTCTTTTTTAAAGGCTAAAATATCCAAAGACTGGCGAGCAAGATATCCTTGATAAATACCTTCAATTTCCAATTGTTCGGCAACTTCTGGTTTTATATTACTCAACTCAGGAAACACCCGCACAACATCCGCCCACTTCACATTAGGATATGCCAACAAATCCAATGGTTTACGATTATGTCCATCCACATTAACTTGGAGTCCCATATTTTTTAATTGCTTTGGTGTTTTATGTAGTGTTTGGACAAAGGCTCTTGCTTTTTCCAATGCTCGTTTTTTGGCACGGAATTTTTTTGCGCGTTCCTTACTAACACACCCCACCTTAATACCCAATTCTGTTAAACGTAAATCAGCATTATCCGCCCGCATTGTCAAACGATACTCGGCCCGTGAAGTAAACAAACGATAAGGTTCATCCACACCCAAAGTGGTAATATCGTCTATCATAACGCCCAAATAGCTGTCTGCTCTGTCCATAATCAACTTTTTACGTTTTCCAAGAGCTTTCAAACCTGCATTCACACCTGCCAACAATCCTTGTCCTGCTGCTTCTTCATAGCCCGTTGTGCCGTTTATCTGACCGGCCAAATAAAGATTTGGCATTTTTTTTGTTTCCAAGGTTAATTTCATTTCCCTTGGATCCACATAGTCATATTCAATCGCATAAGCATAACGCAATATTTTGACATTTTCCAAACCAGGGATTGAACGAATGAAAGATTCTTGCACATCCTTTGGAACACTGGTAGAAATACCGTTGGGATATATGCTGTTACCGTTATAGGTTTCAGGCTCCAAGAAAATATGATGACTATCACGGCCTGAAAAACGCACTAATTTTGTTTCAATACTGGGGCAATAACGTGGGCCAACCGATTGAATCTGACCATCATATAAGGGTGCACGATCCAAATTATCCAAAATAATTTTGTGTGTTTCGGGCGTGGTATGAGTAATCCAACACGGAATTTGATCAGGATTAAAATCCCCAGTCATAAAGGAAAAAGGTTTAGGTGGATTATCACCGTCTTGACGTTGACACTTGGACCAATCAATTGTGTCTTTATCCAAACGAGCGGGCGTTCCAGTCTTTAATCGGCCGATAGTTAAACCCAATTTTTGAAGAGCTGGAGTAATACCATAACAAGCCGGTTCACCAAAACGGCCACCTTTTGTTTGTTCTTGACCAATATGCATTACACCGTTTAAAAAAGTCCCTGTTGTCAAAATAATACATTTTGCATAAATTGGTTTGCCATCCACCAAAACACCGGTAATTTTTTCATTATTAAAAATTAAATCTTCAACCGAACCTTCCTTTAAAGTCAAATTGGGATAATTTTTTAATTCTTCCTGCATATATTTCATATACAATGTTTTGTCGGCCTGGGCGCGTGGTCCTTGAACGGCAGGACCTTTGCTGGCATTCAACATACGAAATTGCAGACCTGCTTTATCAATGACACGCCCCATAACACCATCCAGTGCATCAATTTCACGCACCAATGTACCTTTACCAAGACCGCCAATCGCAGGATTACACGACATATCACCAATCGTTTTAATATGATGAGTCACAAGCAAGGTTTTTGCCCCTACTCTGGCCGAAGCTGTACAAGCTTCGCACCCTGCATGCCCCCCGCCCACAACAATGACATCAAATGTTTTCATCTTATTTTCCTATTGACAAATAACCATCCCATTATTACATAAACTTCCTTCATGAGGATAAACAGAGCATTTCAATCCATCTTTTGAATCTATCTCTATGGAAACTTCATCCTTTGTCCAATAGTTAACAAATTCTCTGCCTTCAAGTAAAAACTTAAATGCTTCACAATTTTTGAGCAATAAGTTTGAATCAACTAAAGATTTTCCTAAACTTTTACAATAATTTTCTGCCCCCTCATAAGATAAAGAACAATTTCCAAAAAAACATCCAGGAGATGTTACTCTATAATTAAAATTTTGAATTACACAAAAATTGTATTCATCCCTTTGTGAAGAATAAAAATATTGAATATTATCTACTATTTGTTCTTGTGGTTGAGCTTTTACACAATAACTGACCGTTGGATAAAAAGTATCACAAAACCATCCTTCACCTAAATGCGAACAATCTTCCTGTTTTTTACATTTGATAGAACCAGATTTTAAAAGCGCATCCCAATCAGTCGGACCAGTTATTATTCCACCGTTTTTTTTATTTAATCTTCTTTCCCTTGCAATATCTTCACTCTTTTCCTTAGCTGCACTTTTAGAAACGTTATTATAAAATTCATTGGCAGCCCAATCACTTGTCTTTAAGTAAAAATACATCTCATTTTCAGATTCACAATTTTCTGCTTGAAAATCTTTCCCATTTAAAGCAATTTTATCAATACTAGCAAACATAGACCATTCTTCATTTAAACTTTTAATTCCCCTAGAAACCATATTTTTACAGATTGATTTTGGAATATGTCTTAAAATTCCTTCTGAATTATTCACAGAACATTCAACTATTTCTGGTTCAAATTTAACATGATAAAAATTATCATACCTCTTTTCACCCACTAATTGACGAATACAGATTTCTTGAATATCATTCGCTGTCATTAAGATTGTATTGGTCGTTCTTGCAATATAGTTTTCATTATACCCTTTTAATCCCAGTAAGAATATGGGAAGAATTAATAATAATGACAATAATACTAGCTTTGTATTTTTGTATAAATAAAAGAGCACATATAAAAGCACCGAAGCACCACAGTACAACAAAAAGTTCGCATCATTTGAATAATTGACTCTAAGTGCTGCGGAAATTAAAAAGAAAGAAAATAGTATTCCAGCCTTCCAAGAACGCACTAATAAAATCAAGGTAGAAATAAGGATAAAACCAAAAATAAAGGGTATTAAAGCGATAGCTGCTAACTCCGCACCAGGTAGTTCAGAAATCAACCATTCGGCTAACAACAAAAAAATAAGTCCAATAATAAGAGTAATTTTTTTCCTCATTTTTACCTCACTTTCCTATACAAAAGTCACGAAAGATGACGTCCAGAAGTTCATCTACTTCTATGCGCCCTGTGATGCGACCCAAGGCACGGGCAGCCAAACGCATGTCCTCGGTTTTGAGTTCCAATTCTGGGGCAACTAAGGCATTTTGTAAATGTGCCACACATTGGGTCAAGGCCACACGATAGCGTTCACGGGTAATGGCAACACCGCCTGAAAAAGAATCCGTTAAAATGGTTTTAATTTCATCCCAAAGAGAGCCAATCCCTACGCCTGTTTTGGCCGAAATAAAATGTTCTTTCTTTGATATTTTTTTATTTAATAAATCTGATTTATTCCAAATAGTTATAACATGTTTTTCATTTAAAGCTTTAGGTAATTTTTTAACATTCGGATAATCTTTGGCGTCCTGAATGGACAAAATTAAATCCGCCTGTTCAGCCCGTTTTACCGCCCGACGAATTCCTTCGGCTTCAATTTCTTCTTCTGAATCACGAAGGCCTGCTGTATCGGCCAAAATCACAGGAAAGCCGGCCACATCCAAATGGGCTTCCACAATATCACGCGTTGTACCAGCTGTTTGTGATACAATAGCCACTTCTTTTTTGGTCAAAGCATTGATAAGGGAAGACTTACCCACATTCGGCACCCCAACAATGGCTATTTGAAATCCTTCACGCAAACGTTCCCCTCGCCTGTCGTCCGATAAATGGGCGGATATTTTTTCAATTAAATCCCGAATGTCATCATCAATTTGTTTTTCTTTTTCGGGCGGAATTTCTTCTTCTGGAAAATCAATAAAAGCTTCGGCATAGGCCAAATGATGAACCAGTTGTTTTCGCCAACTTTCATAAAGCTGAGCTAAATTACCACTCAATTGTGCCAAGGCCTGCTTTCTTTGTTCTTCTGTTTCCGCATGAACTAAATCCAATAATCCTTCTGCCTCAGTTAAATCCATTTTTCCATTGATAACGGCTCGGCGGGAATATTCACCCCTTTCTGCCGGACGACAATTGGGTATTTGCGATAAAGCATTCATCACAGATTGAATCACCCCTCTCCCACCATGGATTTGTAATTCAGCCACATCTTCACCAGTAAAACTATGTGGGGCTTTAAAATAAAGGACCAAGCCTTTATCCAAGACCTTATCCTGAAAAACCAAAGAACGAAAATAGGCATAATTTGGTTTCGGATTTTCAAGACCACACAGATTTTTAAGAACGTTTAAAACCTCAGGGCCCGACAAACGAATCACGGCAACACCGGCTGTTCCCAAACCACTGGCCAAAGCATAAATTGTGTCGCCCGATTGGTACATTATAATTCCTCCAAAACTTTATAAACCTCACCACGCAGTTGAGCAACACCCAAACCTGATTGAGAGCTGGTCATTAAAATTTCGGGATAACACGCCACATGGATTTTACCTTCATCCACGGTTTCGTGATAAACCTTTTCCAATTCTGTTTGCTTGATTTTATCGGCCTTAGTTAAAACAATTTGATAGGTTACAGCAGCCCTGTCCAACATCACCATAATATCACGATCCACTTTTTTTAGGCCATGGCGAGCATCTATCAATAAAAAAACTCTTTTTAATTGTTGACGACCACGCAAATAATCATGAATCAAACGTGTCCATGTTTCAACCAATTTTTTGGGGGCTGCCGCAAAACCATAGCCCGGTAAATCGACCAAGAAAAACTTTTTACCAACCTGGAAAAAGTTCAGTTCCTGAGTACGACCCGGTGTATTACTGGCCCGTGCAATCGGCTTACCCGATAAGGCGTTTATCAAAGAAGACTTTCCCACATTGGAACGACCGGCAAAGGCAATTTCAGGTAACCTTAGTGTTGGCAAATCCTCAACACATCTGACGCCTCGTGCAAAGGTTATATCCGCTGAAAAAATTTCTTTCCCTTTTGTTTCAAAAGCCATTATTTTACCTTTTTCATAATATAACGTTGTTGAATGATGGAAAGAATATTACTCCATGTCCAATAAATAATCAACCCAACAGCAAAATGGCCCATCATAAATGTAAATATAACAGGCATCCATTTAAACATATTTGTTTGAGCCTTATCCATGCTGGCTGTTTGGGGTGTCATTTTTTGTTGGATATACATAGTCAATCCCATCAATATCGGCATAACACCTAAGTTCAAAAAGTTTGGAATCGGCCAAGGAGCCAAACCGAACAATGTGAAAACTGAACTGGTATCCGGTGCAGACAAATCTTTTATCCACCAAAAAAATGGTGCCTGACGCATTTGCAAAGAAACAGACAAAACCTTATACAAAGAAAAAAAGACAGGAATTTGAATAAACATCGGCAAACAACCACCTGCCGGATTTATTTTTTCACGTTTGTAAAGAGCCATCATTTCCTGTTGCATGCGTAAACGATCATCCTTATATCGTTGCTGAATGTCTTGCAATTGGGGTTGAATTTTTTTCATTTGCGCCATAGACACATATGATTTGGTCGCCACTGGCAATAACAACAAACGCAATAATGTGGCAAATAATAAAATAGCAATACCCATATTTCCAACCAAAGCATTTAACCATTGTAAGATATATAAAAACGGCTTAGTTAAAAAGTAAAACCATCCAAAATCAATACTTAATTCAAACTTGGGGATATTGTATAATTGCATATAATCATTGACCAAATTCAAATCTTTAGCACCCGCAAAAATACGTGTTGTTCTGGTAATTGTCTGATTGGGGGCTAATGTTAAAGAATTCCCCTCAAAGGATGCACGGAAAATATTATTATCAAAGACATTTGTTATTTTGACTTGATCATCGGATTGGGGAATCAAGATTGTTTGCCAATACTTATCCGTCAACCCCAACCATGTATCCTTACTTTGATAAGAAATTGTTTCTTCTTCAATCGTTTTATAATCATTTTCCTGCAACCGGTTATCAGCCATTGCCACAAAGCCGGTATGCACTACAGAACGTTGTTCGGCAATTGTATCCTGGGCACGATATATTTGCCCATTTAATGTGGCTGAAATAGACTGAGCCGACGTATTTGAAATTTCATCAACAAAGGTCAACATATAATGATCATCCAATGAAACAGTTCTTTTCAATGTTAAATCACGACTCTTTGCACCAAAAACCAACGGTGTATTTGGTGTTAAAGCTTCACCTTCTTGTAAAATCAAGGGGATTTTTTGTCCCAAAACCGTCCAATAAATATCCAACCCATATTTATCCGACAATAATTGAACATCAGGACTGTCTTCGGCCAAAGTTTCTTTATATTGTGTCAAAATCCAATTATTGATGCTTAAGCCATCGGCGGTGATTTTGCCGGATACAAAATCATTTTGAATTGCAAATGTGGCTTTTTCAGTGGATTTTTCCACAACAGGCAAAGTCGGTTGAACAACTTGAATGGGCTTTGCGTCAACAACCTGTTCCGCAACCTGAGTTTGTTCAGTGGTAACGGTATTTTCCATATTCGGACGGGTAAATGTTTGAAATCCCATCAACACAAAAATAATTAAAATTAGAGCGATAAATAAATTTTTTTCTTCACTTTTAAACTGTTTTGGATTTTGCATAATTTTCCTTTCGTTATTTTGTTATTTTACCCAAAACACATTCAAAATGCAAATACTTTTATTTCCTAAACCTTTTTTTGTGATAAAAACAAGGTAAAAGAAAACAGATAAATAAAATAATTTATTCCATAATTTTTCCCATTAAGGCTGTTGCGGTAGCATCCGTTATTTTTACACGAACAATCTCACCTAACTTTGATATTGGGGCACGCACAACAGTGCCTTGCATATAGGGGCTGTACCCCAATAATTGGCCCCGTACTTTGCCTCGTTCTGTCAACAAAACATCCAATTCTTTGCCAACGGTCGCTTCATTAAAGTTTTTTTGTTGCGATAACAATAATTTTTGCAACTTCATCAAACGCTTTGTTTTGATGGTCTCATCAATTTGGTCTTTCATCAAACTGGCGGGGGTTCCGGGACGTGTACTGAACTTAAAGGAATAAGAGCTGGCATATTTAACCCTTTCCACCAAAGCCAATGTTTGTTCAAAATCATCTTCCGTTTCACCAGGGAAACCCACAATAAAGTCCGACGAAATGGCAATATCAGGACGAACCGAACGAAAATCGGCCACAATCTTTTCATATTCTGCCACCGTATATTGGCGATTCATTGCCTTTAAAACTCTATCTGATCCGGATTGAATCGGAATATGAATATAGGGCATCAATTTTTTAACGTCTTTATGTGCCTGAATCAAGTTCTGGGTAATCTTGCTGGGGTAAGATGTGGTATAACGAATACGTTTTAAATTACGGATTTTAGAAATATCCCGTATTAAATCACCCAAATCACGACCAACATCACCATGCCAACAATTGACATTTTGTCCCAATAACATAATTTCTTTAGCCCCTAATTTAACCAATTCTTTGGCCTCTTTAATAATTTCATCCGACGGACGGGAGTATTCACAACCGCGGGTATATGGCACTACACAATAGGAACAAAAGTTATCACAACCTTCTTGAATCGCCAAAAAGGCGTTGGCAGAACTTTTTTGTGGTTGAGGCAATGAATCAAATTTGGATTTTGTCGGAAATTCGGCCACAATTTGACGCCCTTTTTTACGATTGTATTGTGTCAATAATTTTGGCAATTCATGATAGCTTTGTGGTCCCAATGCAATATCAATCATAGGACTTCGTTTTAAAATTTCGGCCCCGTCAGCCTGAACCACACAACCGGTCACCACAATCAAGGCATTTTTCTTTTTAATTTGATTTAACCGACCCAATTCAGAAAATAACTTTTCGCTGGCTTTTTCTCGAATATGACAGGTATTGATTAAAATAACATCCGCCGATTCAGGTTTTTGCGTTTCCGTGTATCCCAATACCATCAAAGCATCACGCATACGATTTGAATCGTACACATTCATTTGGCAACCAAAAGTTTTGATATATATTTTTTTTGTCATTTTGTTTTTCTTGAATCCTTTTTCTGTTGAATATATTCTTCCATTTTCTTTTTTAATTCTTCCATCGCCTGTTTTTGAGTTTGTGGCAATTTTAGGCGTTTTTCCATCTCTGGATATTCTTCAGATGATAGAACCTCGCGTGCTGTTTGTAGCAGCTTTCTTGTTTTAAATTGAGAAGCCTGCTTCATTGCGTTTTTTTTAACATCTTCTGGAATTTCGTAATTTCTTAAAAGTGTTAAAGTTTTAGCCGGTGCAGCACGAACCAAACTGGGATAATACCATTTTTTTTCAGGAGATTCTAATGCCAATTGTAACAACGCATAAGGGTGTATAAAAAAATCACCAATTTTTTTAACAAAACTATCCTTGGATGTTGGTGTAATGTTAATATAGTGTTTTAGAAGCCTCTCCATTGCCTTTGGATTTTTTTCAGAACGAATTAAACTTTCGGCAACAGCAACCTGTGCTTCCGCATTGCCATTTTCGGCAGACAGTTGATAATAATAAAGTGATTGATTGGGATCTTTTTGTAAACCGTATTCACCACGAAGATAGGCACGAGCCAGTTTTATTTGAGATTCATCATCATTATAATTAATGGCACAGTTTTTTAAAAAAGAAAGGGCAGCTTGTTCATTTCCTTGTTTAACAAAACGATCGGCCAACGGACAATACGCTTTAACCGAAAATGACAAAATTAAGAAAGAAAATAAAATTATTTTTCGCATGAAACCTCCATCCATTGAATCCCGTCAGGTGCGGGTACATAAGTACTATAAAAAGATTTTTCACCATAAGGCAGAATCAACTCTTTTGAAAAATAAATTTCTTTTTGAAATAAAACATTTCCTTTTTGATCATAAGCTTTTGCATAGATAACCCTTGGCATTATTTGAGATATATCTGTATCATTATGTATTTTCCCCTCAATTAAAAGCTGTTTTTCCTGAGGTGTTATTTGATATCTGAAATGTACTGAACTAAAACTAAATGGAGAAGTTCTTGCATTGTTTTGTTTTAAACCAACGGAATCTTTATTGGTATCATTGTCATAAAACAAAGGAATTTCATTTTGTATTGGTTCAACTTTTTGCGTATCTTCAACAACAGAATCAGACAATTTTATCATATTTTGTTCAAATCGAATTGGAAGGTTCCTGTCAGATATACGATTCGTTTGAACTTGATTTTTCTTTGTTTGGAAGAACAGATTTTCACGATATAAGCAAAAAAACACGATAAGAACCACTAATAAAATAGCCAGTAATAACGTCAAAAACCAAGAATGTTTCTTTTGTGTTTCCATCGGTTTTAAAGGATGAAAGACTTCTGGTAATTTCGTTTCAATCTCTATTTTTTGTCTTTCTATAATTGTTTCAGTCTCGCTTAAAATAGCGTCTTGTGGCACTTTTAATGTATCAGAAAACGATTCGTTTTGTTCTAACTGTTCTTTTTTTTCAAATTGAAAAATATGTTTGCAGGCCGAACATTGGACTTTTTGCCCATTTTTTAAGGTAATTTCAGCCGGAATTTGGTATTTTGCAGAACATTTTGGACAAATTACAAACATTTTTCTTTCCCTTTTTAAAAAAATAGTGTACATAGAGTATATACATTTTTTAAAAAAAAGATGCAACAATTTTTATTAAAGGGAGTAAAAATGATATCAAATGAAAGTTTATCACCCGTTGTCGCTGAATTTAATGGCGTTTCATTCAGGTACAAAGCAGGAACAGATGTATTGAAAGATTTACATTTTTCATTAGCCCCGGGATCTTTTCATTTTTTAACAGGTGAAAGCGGTGCAGGTAAAACATCTTTGCTCAGCCTTTTATATTTAGATCATTTACCAAGTAAAGGTCGTATGCGTTTGTTTGGTCAAACCGTTGATTCTTTAAAACGATCCGAAAAAGCACAAATGAGACGCCAAATCGGGGTCGTTTTCCAAGATTATCGCCTATTAGATCATTTAAATGCCTTTGATAATGTTGCCCTACCCTTACGAATTATAGGGGAAAAAGAAAGCGAAATCAGAAAACACGTTTCTGAATTACTTTCATGGGTGGGATTGGAAAAACAAATGCGTTCTTATCCGGCCGAATTATCTGGTGGTGAACAGCAACGAATTGCAATTGCACGAGCTGTTATTCATAAACCGTCTTTATTATTAGCCGATGAACCGACCGGAAATGTTGACGATGCTATGGCACAACGCCTTCTCTATTTATTTTTGGAATTAAATAAATTAGGTACAACGGTTGTTGTGGCCACGCATAATGAAGGTTTGATTCAAAAATTTCCTTTTCCACGTCTGCATTTAAGCAAAGGCCAAATTCATTTAACAATTCCCAAAAACATCAAAGCTGAAACAAAAGGAGAAAAAAATGTCTAAACGTGATGCTTTTTTATTTGCCAATGATTCCACGCGTTTTTATTTTCCCTGGATTTGTTTATTGATGGTTTTTATTGGGACTTTGTTATCAGGGATGGGATTGTTTGTTTATAATTCTTTGGAGCGTTGGCATCAAGGTGTTTCAGAATCTTTAACTATTCAAATCAATACCTATGACGAAAATGGGGTTTTTCGCCAAGATGAAATACCTGTGGATGTTGAAAAGGTCTTGTCAATTGTACGCACAACACCAGGCGTTAAGGAAGCCAGTGTTTTGAATGAATTACAAATGGCAGAATTAATGGCACCGTGGATTGGGGCAGATGTGAGTATTTCAGATTTACCCTTACCTAAACTGATTGATGTGGCGATTGATCCAGAAAACCCGCCGTTTTTGGAACAATTAAAAATGGATTTAGGTGTTCAAGTACCCAACGCTACTATGGATAGTCATCGTATTTGGTTGTCACAGTTGGTTAAAATATCTAATCGTATTTTGCAATTGATTGGGGGAATTTTAATTTTATTGATTGTGACGGTTATCTTTACGGTTGGTTATACCACTCGTGCTAATTTGAAAATACAGGAGCCGATTATCTGTTTGGTTCATATGATGGGTGCTAAGGATTTGTATATCACAAACAGATATGCCTGGAGAACATTAAAAAGAGCATTTACAGGAGGCTTTATTGGTTTTATTTGTGCCACACCAATTTTGTTTGGTTTAATGTGTTGTTTTACTGATATGTCCGATACGATATTTATCACCAATCTTTTATGGCAACAATGGTTGTTTTTGGCTGTTTGCCCTATTGTCATAGCTTTGGTTGCCTTTATAACCACCTTTAAAACAGTTATGGGATATTTAAAAAGATTTGTATGAAAAAACTTAAATATACATTTATTCAATATGTCATAATCACCGGTGTATCCATATGGGTTATATTATTTTTGTTGTTTTGTTTGGCAACTATTTATTTTAAATATACCCCTTTGCAACAATCAGATGCAGTTGTTGTTCTAACAGGTGGAAAAGATTATAGAATTTTACAAGGAATAGAATTATTATCCGAAAATTACGGTCAAAGACTATTCATTTCAGGGGTGAATAAAATTGTTGAACCAGATGAAATTTTAAAAAATGCCCCAAAAGAATTGCATCCTTTTATTGATTTGGGTTATATGGCCCGAGATACACATACAAATGCATTGGAGGTTTCTTTATGGATACAACAAAATGATATTCGTTCTATCGTTTTGGTGACCAGCTTTTATCATATGCCGCGTAGTTTGTTAGAACTGAAAAAGCGATTGCCAAGACTAAAAATAACCCCTTATTCAATTTATCCAAAACAGTTTGATGAATCAACCTCATGGTTACACCAGCGTTATTCATGGAATTTGTTTTTGGAGTATCATAAATTTATTGCAACTTTTTTTCAACATTTAATCAAAGGATAAAAAAATGAGAACATTAAAATCTATTTTATTTTTACCAATCTTATGGCTGGAAAGTTTGTTTATTTTTATCATCTTTTTGCCAGTATTGGTTATGCCGTTAAAGGTGGCCTATTGGATGCCAGTCGCATGGACATGGACGGTTCGTTGGTCTTTGCGTTTTGTAGGAATAAAAATAAAAGTAGAAGGTTTGGAAAATTTGCCCAAAAAACAAGGCTATATTGTGGCTTCAAAACATCAATCAGCAATGGAAACTCTTTTATTCCACACAATGGTTCCTAATGTTTTTTATATATTTAAACAATCGTTGTTGTTTTTACCATTTGCAGGGCTCTATGCATTAAAAACCGGCTGTATCCCCATTGATCGTGCGGGAGGGGCCAAAACAATGCGTATCATGTTAAAACGTGCCCAAGGGAAACTCAACCAAGGCAGAAATCTGATTATTTTCCCTGAAGGAACCCGCACAAAACCCGGTGAAAAAATTGATTATCATCCAGGGATTGCTTTTCTGTATGATAATTGTAAAGTCCCTGTTGTCCCCGTGGCATTAAACAGTGGTGTATTTTGGCCCAAAAACAAGATTATGAAGTATCCTGGAACGGTTGTTGTGCGTTTTTTACCACCCATTGAACCTGGTATGGAAAAACGTGCCTTTTTAAATAAATTACAAACTGAAATTGAAAAAGAACAAGAAACACTACAAACTGAGTGGAATCAATAATGCTGACCCCAAAAAATGTTTTAAGCTTACATACCGAAAGCACCGTTCAAAACGTTGCATTGGCCCTGGCACAAACGGATGGTTTGGATATTTTTGGTATTCCGAAAACATTCCGCCGTCCTTTTGATTTGGAATTAAAAGAATTGTTGTGGGCTTTGGATGATAAAACATTGGCCGATGAAGAAAAAATTGAACAGTTAAATATCAAAGTTACCGATTTTTTTATATCCCTTTTGCAAGAAGCAATGGAACTATGGTCCGAAACAACAATTGATTATATCAGTATTTCAGGTCATTTCGTACATTTGTCTGCCAAGGATAAATATGCTTTGGAATTAGGGGATCTGCAAAAAATTGCAAATAATTTTCAAATACCCGTTGTCGGTCATTTTGTTCAATCGGATTTAAATGCAGGAGGTACAGGATCGCCTTTGCTTTCTGTTTTTTGGCAATCCATGACAAAAGATTTGAACAAACCCTTAGGGATTGTTGGATTGGGTGGCGTTTTAAAACTGACCTATGTCGGCCCAGATGGCGAATTGGGGGCCTGTGATATCGGTGTAGGATTGGCTTTATTGGAAAAATGGATGGCACGTCACAGTATGCAAAATCAAGATGAAGATGGATTATTATCCGCCGGTGGTAAAACGGATGAACGTGTTTTGAAGGCATTGATGAATCATCCGTTTTTATCCCAAACACCACCAAAGGCCGTTCATCGTAACGATTTTGATGAATTGTTGGAACAGGTGGAAGGTCTTTCTTTACAAGATGGTTGTGCCACTTTAACCTCATTTATTGTGGAACAAATTGTTGCCTCGGCAAACTTTTTTGAAGAAAAAATTGAACATTGGCTATTCATCGGTGCGGGACGTAAAAATGCCACTTTAATGTTAGCTCTACAACAACGATTAAAAAATGTTTATATTGCCGAAGATGTTTTGTCGTTTCACAGCCATTTAAATGCTGTCGGTTATTCATTCTTGGCTGCCAGAACAGCATCTGGCCTGCCGATATCACTACCCTCCACTACAGGCACAGACGAAGCTGTTCCTTGTGGCGATATTTTTTGTCCAAAGGTTTAATTAAAAAAAACAGAAAGATGTTGACAAATCACTCTTTTGTAGTATACTGGTAATATACAAGGAGGTTAATATGACAAATACAACAAAACCTAAAACACCAAAAAAAGGCATTGGAAAAACATTGGTAATGGGCGCTTTGGCTTTAACGGCCGCTGCGGCACCAATGAGTAAAGCCGAAGCCAGAGGACACCATCACCATCATCACGGCCGAAATGTCGGTGCCGCTTTGGTGGGTGGATTGGTCGGTGGCTTGGTTGCCGGTGCCGTCCGTGAAGCCTTAACACCAGAACCGGAAGTAGTTGTTCTACCCACGCCAACGACACCTGTTGTTTATCAACAACCTGTGGTTCAGCAAGTGGTAACACCTACCCCAGTGGTCGTTCAACAACCAGTGGTGGTGCAACAAACGACACCGGTTGTGGTTGTGGAAAAGACACGCCCTGTGGTGATTAAAAAAATGGGCCGCAGACCGCCGCCACCACCCGCCGGACGTATCAGACACAATCGTGGTCGTGCATTCTAAAATAAACAACAGCCCTCTGAATCAGGGGGCTGATTTTTTATTCAAAAAGGCTTTGATTTGGGGCAACATTTGTTGTGCGTCTTCCCGCCCCAGTTGATACATTTGCTTTATGGTATCTAAATTTGTTTCCATTCGGGAAATATCAATGAATCGGGACGGACGAATGACGATAATTTTACCCTGTTTTTGTAAATCGGCCACTAAATCCACCTGATTATTATACATTTGATAACGATCAAACATTGCCTGAATAAACTTGGGATATTTTTTATAAATACACTTTGCCAAGCATTTTGCCAACCAAGGCATCGGCTTTTTACGATATCCCAAAGGACGAGTCAATACAACAATGTTTTTGTCAAAACCCATATCCAAAGCCTTTTGAATCGGGATACTGTCCGTTATACCGCCATCCAATAAATGTTTATTGCGTGTTTTGACAATCTTGGCCACAAAGGGCATAGAGGCCGATGCCCGAAGACAATCAATATCCGCAAACATATCCGTACATTTTAGGTATTCCGGCTTGCCCGTTTTTAAATCAGAAGCAACCGCATAAAATTCTACCCCCTGTTTTTGAAAAGTATCGTTATCATAAGGATCCAATTTTTCAGGTAATTCATGATAAGAAAATTGTGTATCCACCACTGAACCGGATTTAAAAAACGAACGCCAACTCATAAAACGATAGTCATTGTTATATTTGGCCGTATATCGTATACTTCGACCGTGTTGCATTGATGCATATGAACAACCATGAATGGCACCGGCTGAGACCCCAAAAACGCCATCTGTTAAAATTTCACTTTCCAATAAGACATCCAAAACACCCGCCGTATAAATGCCGCGTTTGGCTCCGCCTTCCAAAACCAATGCTGATTTCATTGCCTATCCTTTTTGGTAAAAAATAGATTATTTTCCTCATATTGTCAAGCCCGAAACGATATCTATCAAGATCAAAATTTGACAAAAAAGTTTTTTTGCACTATAATATGTGCTATTCGGAGTTTTTTTATGATAGATTATAAAACCTTATACGCTTTAAAAAACAACCCAAAGATTGTTCGAAGATTTTTAAATCAATTTTTACTTTTCCAAATCTACACTCCTGAGATTGTGCGACAAAGTTTTCGTCGTTGGCCGGAATTACCCGAATTTATTCGCAAAAGCACACCGGAAAAAGCCGAATATTTAATAGAATCTTCTTTTTTGTTTAACGATGAAAAATTGAATGAAAAAATAAATCAATACTATATTGATAATGCTGTATGTGTTTTAAAATCTTATCAAAACTGTGCTGTTCCTTTGACAAAAGACCAAACGGTTAAACAAACACGACGCAAATTGACCTCAAACAAAGGGGATAAGGCTTTAAAAATTTTACAAAAAGCAAAAGAAAAAAAACAATGGACAGATAAAATGGCAAAATTAGCTGTTGCCTGCTCTCATAAATTTTTATTTGATCCAAAGTATTATCGTCAATTTAATATAACAGCTGGTTTGGCAAATGCAATGGCTATTCCCCATTTGGATGAAAAGGAAAATCCAACAGGTGATTATCGCTTTCCCGCCATTCAATTGACCAAAGGATGCACAAATAACTGTTCCCACTGTTGCGAAAGGGCCAAACCGCATTTATCACATATGCCCTGGCCTATTTTCACGGCCCTTTATGACGGTTTTAACAAACATTACCGCCATTATAAGCAAGAAAAAACAGACGCTTATTTTTGTCAATTTTTTGATGATTCGGATATGCTGAGCTATCACGATCCGATTATGGGGGTTGATTCGGGTGATGTATGCCATTGGATTGATGCACGAAAAGGATATAATCAGATTTTAACACGGGGTGTTACCGATAAAAAGTCAGAGATTGCCCTGGCCAAAGCCACCCTTTCAAACTGTCCTATTGCCATTTCTTTTGTGGATACGCCAAAGGAAAATATGCCCCACAACATCAATCAATTAAACAAGACGTTGGATATTTTACAAAGATATCCACCACAAAAAAAGATTCCAATTATAACGCATTTACATTTGGCCAGCGGTCCATCTCTGGATGACAAGATTTTTCGGGGATTTCATGTTGAAAAATCACCGATTTGGGCTTTGGGTAAAGGTAAAGAATTCCCATATCATGAAACACAACACCACCGGGATGAAAATTACGAAGTTCCCTTTGTTATCAGGCCCAGTGGTCATCTTGATGCCAAAAAAGTCAGAAACGGTGAAATTGTAAATGAAACCATCAAGTGTATATACCATCCCAAGAAACACAAAAAAGGATTTTTTGCACGCATTTTTGGAAGATAAATGAATTCAGCCCCGATATTTTCGGGGCTGGGGTTTTATTTATCTGTACAAATTAAACCATAAACCTTATCACCTCTCTCGCCTGGAATATATGCATGATCATACAGAATTGAGGAATCGACATTTTGAACAAAAAATCCCCCACCAAGATGCTGGGGGATTTTTTATGGTATTTTTAATATCGGCAATACGGGCCATCCATCCAACGTGCATGTGCACCATCATCCGCACATTTTTGACAATTTTCTGCAGAAGCATTGAAGAGATAAGCTGCTGGATGATACTTATCGTCATATAAGCGACTATCACAAGGGATGCAAAAGTCATTATTCGTCAGATAATACCCCGTCGGACAGTTTGTATTCGCAGGTACACAAAAACCATTTTCCATTTTTCTGGGGAAAAGCGTATTCTGACAGGAATTTACACATCCCTCCGGTGTCATCGGCGTACCTCTGTATGTAGAATAGCAAAATTCCCAAACATCATTTGCATAACTACTGTCTATTTGCCATATAGGTTCTCGATTCCATCCATCCAAAACACAAAGATAATCACCATCATGCGTGATTGATATAAACTTACGATTTGGGCATTTATTTTTAACATCAACAGCCCATGTATCATTTACTATTACTTCGGCTGTGGTATTGCATGGATAACAAATACCATCATCCCCGTAAAATCCATCACAAGAATTCATACACCTACCATTTTGGCAAATACCTGGTAAAAGCTCCCCCTTAGCCATATAATATTGTAAATCAAGATAACCACACTCTGTACCATCCGCCAAAGAGGTTGTGTTACCCGTATCCGAATCACACGTGGTACATTGTGCAACATGAATTTGATCTATATACGAATATACCTGTGGCATATTGCCAGATTCCAAAGCATCCATACCGGCTTGCATTAAGGTATCAAGATCATATTCATAACAACACTGACTTAAATTCATGGATTCTAACGCTTTACAGGAAACAGGAACGCACATCATATTATCAGAAGGTTGAAATTGCACACCATTTAAACATAACTCATCCAAACTGGTACCCGAACAACTTTCATCCGTTTGTTCCACAGGGAAACAAATACCATCATTTGAACCATCGCCATCACTATCACAAGAAGAAGCTTGCACACGATTGATAATTTCGCCTGTGACAGAAGAACAACTTTGACAAACATTATCAACAGAGACAGATTGACAACAATCTTTCACATTGGAACAAGCGCCTTGCCCTTCATTTAAACCCACACACCATGTTTTACCGGCCTTTTGACAATCTTCCAGATTTGTAATGTTTTTATCAATTACCGATTCAGTCTTTGCTAAATCTGTGGTTGATAAATCTTTATTAAATGTTATCAATGCGGTTTTGGCGGTTTCATTACATTGGACTTTTTGAACCATGCCACCTTCTTTTAATTGAGAACATACAGAACCATCCAATTCGGAAATTTTTAAATCAAAGGTCGTTTTTGTCGGATCATAATCTAATGCAAATTTCCCCAAATTAGAATCTGCAAATGTATCCAATGAGGTTGGATCCTTGCCGCTCATAATTTGTGCCGATACAATGGATGCTAACATGCTGGCACGGTGTAATAATTCATTCGCTTTGTGTTTTTTCATGGCGACACCATAAGCGTACACACCACCCACGGATAAGACACCGATAATCGCCAATAGCCCCAACATTTCAACCATAGAGCGACCTGATTCTGCTCCATAAGAATATAGTGTTTTAAAATGATTTTTCATTTTTTACCCCTTTTCTTTATTGTCAATTACTCTTTGTCATTTTTCACTTGACGAGGAATACTTTTGCTCTTAAAGCGGTGAATTTTTTATAAACATGGAATAATTTTAGCTTTTAAATTCAACTTTGTTTTCACGACGGAATAGATGACCAATAGCATATTTCGGATCTTGATTTTCATAAACCACACGATAAAGCGAACGACATATCGGCATATCCACTTTATCCCGCAAAGCATAAACAGCGGCTAATGTTGGCACCCCTTCGGCCAATTTTTCAAATCTGGGACCATTGACTAAACTTTCACCATAGGCCCGATTATGACTGTGCGGGGAAAAAAGCGTAGCCTCATAATCGCCTAAATGTGCCAAACCATAAGCACTTTGTGCTTTGCCTCCAAAGTGTTCAATCAAACGACCGACTTCCACAGGGGCACGTGCCATTAAAGCCCCCTTTAAGCCCGACCATCCCAAACCATCCAAAATACCGGCCGCCAAACCAATCACATTTTTCATGGCTGCCCCAACTTCATTGCCAATTAAATCGGCACCATAATAGGTGCGAATCAATGTGCTGTTTAAATAATCGGCCACTTCGTGTGTTGCTGTTTCATCTGGGGAATCCAAAACAACACAGCTGGGGATTTCACGAATATAATCTTGAACATGACCGGGCCCCATCAAACATACAACCCGAGCTGTTGGTTCTGTAATTTCCTGACGAAAAACTTCGCTCATCCGCAGGGCGGTATTTTCTTCCAGCCCTTTCATCGCCAACAAAAAGGTCTTACCCTTTAAATCATAGCCTGCTAACTGACGACAAAGGCCACGAAAACCTTGACATCCGATGGAAATAATCACAAAATCGTTTTTCAGGCATTCGGCTATATCTGTTGTATAAGTGACGTTTTCGGGCATTGTCACATATCCGTTATTGCCTGTTGCAATCAAAGATTGATAGGCTGGATCCTGAGCAACACCTAAAAACAAAACGTGTGAGTCTTTATATTTGGCACAGTAATAACCCAAAAAACCACCCCAACGACCGCAACCGATAACCGATATTTGTGAAAAGTTTGTCATTTGACCTCCTTAAAAAAAGAAATCTTATCATAGCAAAGTAAAAATAAAATTGCAAGTCTTGACTTTTTTTTTATTTTAGGCTTAGCTATAATAAAGGAAAGTGAGGATTATGTATTCAGGTATTGATTTTCCGCAAATAGATCCGGTCCTGTTTCAATGGGGATGGTTTGCAGTACGCTGGTATTCTTTGGCTTATATTTTTGGTATATTGGGTGCTTGGTTGTTAGCCCGAAAAATGTCATCTTATTCACACAGCACCTTTACGCCATTAAAAATTGATGATTTTTTAATTTGGGCAACTGTTGGTATTGTGGCCGGTGGACGTTTGGGGTACGTGCTGTTTTATAATTTACGTTATTTTTGCGAAAATCCATCAAAAATCTTAGCCGTTTGGGAAGGTGGCATGTCTTTCCATGGGGGATTATTAGGCGTTATTGTGGCCACAGTTTTATTTGCCCAAAAACGCCATATCAGCATTTTAGCCATGGGTGATATTGTGGCCTGTGTAGCACCAATCGGATTGTTTTTGGGGCGATTGGCAAACTTTATCAACGCTGAATTATATGGACGGGTCAGCTATAGTGTACCTTGGGTAATGATCTTTCCAAACGCAGGGGATGAACCACGACATCCCAGTCAATTATATGAAGCCGCATGCGAAGGTATTTTATTGTTTTTAATTTTAAATACCTTTTGGTGGTTTTTTCCAAAATATCGCCGTCGGACCGGTTTTTTAAGTGGAATGTTTTTATTATTATACGCTCTGATGCGTTTTGGTTTGGAATTTTTCCGTGAACCAGATTTCCAATTGGGCTTTATTTTTGAACAAATCACAATGGGGCAAATCCTATGTGTGCCGATGGCTTTGTTCGGTTTAATCTTAATCAATCACGCTTCACCAAAATCAATTTTGAAAAGGATGGAAAAAACAAAATGAAAAAAAGAACTATATGGGAAAATTTAAAACGTATTTGCCGTTATCGTTTGGTTATTCCGATTTTACGTTCCCCTCACCCGCCCGAATACAAAGCCCGTGGTGTATGTGTCGGAACGGCATGGGCTATGACCCCTTTGGTCGGGATTCAGATGTATTTGGTTTTCATGACATGGATTATTGCCAAAAAGGTCTTTAAGTGGAATTTTTCTTTACCTTTGGGATTGGCGTATACCTGGATTACCAATGTTGTCACTATGTTTTTCTTTTATTACGGATTTTATGTGACGGGTCAGTTTTTATTAGACCGACCCATTCAAGGGTTTGACAATTTAAAATCCACCATGGAAAATGCCTTTTTGGCCGATTATACCTTTTGGGAAAAATGGGGGGCTTTTTTCAAAATGTTAGCCTATGATTGGGGATTGGCTATGGGGGTTGGCTGTTTACCATGGGCACTTGTTTTTGGGGTATTAAGCTATTATTTAACATTAAAATTTGAAAAAGCCCGCTTGGCCAGACGTGAAAGAAAATTAAAGGAAAAAGCAAAATGATTAAACTGCCCGTTTTTCAAGGATTGGATTGGTTGGAAGCACATTTTTACAATGCCGAAGAATCAAAGCAAATAACCGATACAATTTGTATGAAACAACCCCATTTTGCCGATGTTATTTGGGTGGATGAAAAACCGGTTGAATGGTTGGATTGTGATGCTTTGATAACCGATAAAGCCAATTTACCGCTTTGTGTACGAACAGCCGATTGCGGGCCAATTTTATTAGCGGATACCAAAAAGCATATTGTGGCCGCCATACATGCAGGTTGGAAAAGTGCCGTTCAGGGATTGATTGAAAACACCGTTCATTTAATGCAAATGCGTGGGAGCAATCCAAAAGATATCGTTGCCGGTATCGGACCTCATTTACAAATTCAAAGCTTTGAGGTATCAGCAGATATGAAAAACTTATTTCCACCCATTCATCAACACTTTTTTACAATTGATAACGGCAAAATTTTATTTGACTTTGACGACTATTTGCAAATGCGTCTGAATCATGCAGGTATTGAAAATATTCAATCGGACGGAACGGATACCTTTGTGGATTTAAGCTATAACAGCTATCGGCGTAATCCGCAAGATCCTGCCCGTCAGTTCAGTATCATTAAAATCAAGGAGGTATAAAATGTATGATAACATTGAATTCGTTATTTGTTGTGGTGGTGAATCAACCCGTAATTTTCCGCATTCAAAAGGAATTCCCCACAAAAGCTTAATGCCCTTTGGCGATATGCGCTTGATTGATTATGTTTTAAAGGATATCATTTCCATGGGTGGGCGTCATATTACAATTGTGTGTTCATCCAATGATGTTATCAATAGTTTTAAGCGAGCCTTGCAAACAGATGAACGAGTGGAAAATAAATTGCGTCAAAAAGGTAAAAATGACATTGCTGATGTATTAAAAGAAACCTTTTTACCCGATGATACGGATTTAAAATTTGTCTTGCAGGAAAAACCTTTGGGAACTGCCCATGTTTTATATTGCGCTCAAAAGGAAATTGGTGATCGCCATGTGGTGATTATTTTCCCGGATGATATTATTTTATCCAAGGATGAAAAAAATCCACACATTAAAAAATTAGTAGATGAGTTTTTGAAAAATCCAAAACGTGTTTTAATCACAGGTTTGTGGCGTGAAGATGTCAGTAACAATGCCATCTTGGTCAACAATCGCATTGTGGAAAAGCCAAAAAATCCAACATCACATATTGCCGGCATGTCCCCAAATGTATTGCCCAATGAATTGATAAAATATATTGTCAGCCACGGTGAAAAACGTATGCAAATGGCTTTAGAAACGGGTAAAGAGTGGTTGTATATGGATTCGGCCAATGACTTTTTGGATGATGGTGGTGAAGCAAACGGATTTGCCGCCGAAATGTTTTTAAAATCCGATGACGATTTAATGATGGATACAGGCACTCTGCCTTTATACGAATTGGCACAATTGCATGCATTGTTAAAGCTATCACGTTATAAAGAACAAAATCGTGAATTGGTCAACAAATTGTTGAAGGATTAATTTATTCACAATTATTATCACTATTCGCTGGGCAAAAAACAACATCAGCACCGGCTAGGACACCGGCTCCGGCATCGCAATCTGAATCCATCAAAATAGTCCCCCAATCCATTTCCTTTAAACGAAAGCAGATATCCTCGGGGATATTTGCATAGGTAAGGCTAAATAAACTATTACCTTTTATAGCTTCAACAGAAATAGCCCCTTCAAAAACATTTCTTGGGGTATTATCTGTACATCGGGTAAAGACATCATTTTGACACAATGTAGCTGCTCTTATTCCGCTATATCCCTTTTGCCAAGAATAAATATCTTGAATGGATTGAACGGCTTCTTGAACTTCATTATAGATTTGGTTTATTTTATAGGTATTCATGCCATAATTGATACCGGCAACGGCACCATACATAATAATACCCATAATTCCCAAAACGCCCAACATTTCCAACATGGTACGTCCTGTTTCGTTATTTTTCATTTGATCATCATTTCCTTTAAAATAACAAATTTGTTGTTTCATATTTCCCCCTTTTTAAATTTTGAAACCCAATTTTTTCAATGTTTTTTGAATTGCCATTTCTTTTAATTGTTCTTTTTGTTTTTTTGAAAAAGTAATATCCAAAATACGCTTTGATAACAACCCCGTTTTGTTCATAATCTTTAAAACTTCTTCAGATCGTGGTGTTATAATGATGCGATACATTTCATCACGCAAACGATCATTGGATAATTTTTCCAAACCATTTTGATTTTGAACGCATATTTCAACGATTTTATCGTCAATTGGTTGAGAACTGATAGTGGACCAAAAACGAAAATAACGCAAAATCCGAAGATAATCTTCTTGAATCCTTTTTTCGCTATCACCTATAAAACGAACCAGACCCTGGGCCAAATCGCTACGTCCTGTTGTATAATCAAAAATTTTACCTTTAATATCCGCCGATAAGGCATTAATGGTAAAATCACGACGACATGCATCGTTTTTATACGAAGTTGTCCATGAAACAACAGCATGACGTCCATCGGTTTTGTCATCCTTACGTAAAGTCGTAATCTCATACGGTTTACCGCCGATTTTAGCCGTAATCGTTCCATGGGCTTTCCCAATAGATATAAACTCTATACCAGCTTCAGTCAGCTTTTTTTCAACTTCATCTGGTAAAAGCGGTGTGGCCATATCACGGTCATTGATGGGACGACGACATAAAAAATCCCGAACAGCACCACCAACCAAGCGAACCTGACCGTCCAAAGCTTTAAAAATTTTTATTGAAGCTGCATTCCATAAATTTTCCATATTTACATTATAGCAAAATTTTAGTTGCATCGCAAGAAAAAAAAGCGTATAACATATATATGATGATAAAAACAACAAAACAATTGAACACTATATGTGAAAAATTAAAACGTGCCCGCTTTATAACAGTGGATACTGAATTTATCCGTGAAAAGACCTATTATCCTGTATTATGCCTGATTCAAGTCGGTTGCAACAAAAGTGCGTGGGTGATTGATGCAATGGCCGAAGGATTGGATTTAACTCCTTTTTTTGATATTATGAAAGACATAAATATTATCAAGGTTTTCCATGCCTGTCGTCAGGACTTAGAAATCTTTTATCATCTGATGAAACAAATGCCCCGTCCGGTTTTTGATACACAAGTTGGGGCAATGGTGTGCGGTTATAATGATAATGTCAGCTATCAACAATTGGTCAAAGATTATACAGGCACCACTTTGGATAAAGGTATGCGTATCACAGATTGGTCTCATCGCCCATTAACAAAAGAACAAACGCAATACGCCCTGCATGATGTGATTGAATTAAAAACCGTTTATCAAAAGATGATGGATCAGATTTGTCAGGCGAATCGTTTGGATTGGATTCAAGAGGAAATGCAACACCTGACCGATCCGAAATTATATGAACCAAATATTGAAAATATTATGGGTAAAATTCGCCTGCCCTCACAAAAAAAGCAAAATATCCATTTATGCGCCCGTATTTGTCAATGGCGTGAAAAATGGGCCCAGGAAAAGAATCGTCCCCGCAAACATGTTTTAACCGACGAATCGGTGGCCGAAATTGCCATTGTGGCACCCCAAAATGAACCTGACTTAGAAGCTCTCAGAACCATTTCCAATGGTTTTGGGAAATCTGAATTAGGTCAAGATTTAATTAAAACGATTATTCAAGCATCAACGGAAGAACCTTTGGATTGGAATGTGCCAACAAAAATAACCCTGACAATGGGGCAAAAAAACACTGTGGAGGCCCTGCGTTTATTATTAAATATTGTTTGCGATCAAGAAAAAGTCGCCCCTTATTTGGTGGCCAGCAGTGATGATTTAATGCGTTATGCCAAAAATAATGAAGCAGTGGCCTTTACAAAGGGATGGCGTCAAAGAATTTTTGGAAAACACGTCCAACAAATGATAGAGGGAAAATTAGTTTTCGTCTATGATAATCAAAACAAAAGTTTAATTTGTCGCAATATCTAATCTTGCCAAAGACGTTCAATATCGGCACCCAGGCTTTTCAACTTTTCTTCCAAATGATAATAACCACGATCTATATGATATACACGTTGGATTGTACTGTATCCTTGTGCTGCCAATGCTGCTACAACTAAGGCCGCACCGCCACGCAAATCAGACGCCATTACCGTGGCTCCTTTTAATGATTCAATGCCACTTATCAAAGCGTGTGTATTATCAATTAAACGGATATTCGCCCCCATACGCACCAATTCCGGCACATGCATAAAGCGGTTATCGTGCATTTTTTCATTGATAATCGTTTCACCTTTGGCAAGAGACAGCATTGCACATAAAATCGGTTGATCATCTGTCGGAAATTCGGGATAAGGCCCAGTTGTAATGGGAAGCCCCATCAATTCAGATTGAGTTGCATCCACATCCACACCTGTATCTGTTTGCGTTAAAGCAACTTTACCGACATGAAAAGCCCCCAATGCCGATTCACATAAATCCAATCGGGCGTTTTTTAAAAAGATATGAGATTTGGTAACGGCCGCCGCCGACATCAAAGTAATCATTTCAATACGATCGGGAACAGGTGTATATTGTGTGCCATGCAATTCATCCACACCATAAACGATTAAATCACGGGTACCAATCCATTCAAATTTAGCACCCATTTGGGTCAACATTTGAATTAAATCCATCACTTCGGGTTCCAAAGCCACATTGTGGATAGTTGTTTTACCTTTGGCCAAACACGCCGCCATAATGGTATTATGCGTTCCCCCAACCGTAACACGCCAACAATTGATATCGGCACCACTTAATTGACCAGATGCTTTAATATAACCATTATCATTATCAATGGTTGCCCCCATGGCAGTCAAAGCCGAAAAGTAAATATCCAACGCCCTGGCCCCAATGGCACAACCGCCAGGCAAAGAAACCTCGGCATGACCCATGCGGGCCAACAAGGGCCCTAATACCCAAAAACCGGCCCGCATTTTGGATATGTAATCATAAGACGCCAAAGTTGTTTTAATCTGGGGTGTTTGCAGTGTCATTGTGTCACCATCCATGGTGATTTGTGTACCCAAAGATTCCAATAAAAGCATCAAAGTTTTTACATCTGCCAACAAAGAAACTTTTTTCAACACAATCGGTTCACATGTCAACAAAGTGCAAATCATTAATGGTAAAATTGCATTTTTTGCCGATTGAATTTCACAAGAACCGGACAATTTCTTGCCACCCGTTATTTTGAATTGATACATTTTTTTCGTTCCTTTTGCTGTTTTTGGCGTAATTGAAGATTGGCACGTAATGCCCTGGCCTGACGCAAAAACTTATCCCGCTTTTTACCTGCAAGATTTAAATTTTCATCCACTTGTTTTTCTAAAGTATCTGTCATAAAAATGAAGTTAGTCTATTTTTATTGAAAAGTCAAGAAAAAAAAGCCCCTTGACTAAGGGGCTTTTTTTATCAAACACGATTATAATAAACCGTCTTTGGTGGCCATATGTTTGACCATACGAACCAAAGCGTTGGAATAACCCCATTCGTTGTCATACCAAGAAACAATCTTGAACATGCGTTTTTCGCCTTTCAAATTGTTTTGCAATGTTGCTTTGGAATCATAGATGCTGGCACGGGAATCATGGATGAAGTCTGTGGAAACCAATTCTTCATCTGTATAACCCAATGTACCTTTCATATATGTATCGGCGGCTTTTTTCAACAAAGCGTCAATTTCTTCAATACTGGTATCACGACCGGCAACAAATGTCAAATCAACGGCGGACACATCCGGTGTCGGCACACGGAAAGACATACCTGTCAATTTACCTTTCACAACCGGCAACACTTCACCCACGGCTTTGGCAGCACCTGTGGAAGACGGAATAATATTGACAGCAGCTGCACGACCACCGCGCCAATCTTTTTTGGATGGACCGTCAACTGTTTTTTGTGTGGCTGTATAAGAGTGAATTGTTGTCATTAAACCTGTTTCAACACCGATACCTTCTTTTAACAACACATGCACCAACGGAGCCAAGCAGTTTGTTGTGCAAGAAGCATTGGACACGATTGTGTGTTGAGCAGGATCAAATTCTTGTTCGTTCACGTTAAAGACCATTGTTTTGACATCACCCTTACCAGGGGCAGAAATTACAACACGTTTTGCACCAGCTGTGATATGAGCCTGAGCCTTTTCGGATTGTGTGAACAAGCCTGTGGATTCAATTACATAGTCAATGTTCAAATCTTTCCAAGGTAATGTCGTCAAATCACGTTGTGCCATCAAACATTTGATTTCATTGCCGTTGACAACCAAAATATCATCTTCTTCCAAAGCTGGATTGGATTTTTTCGTTGTGATATCGGCTTTCATTTTGCCATGAACTGAATCATATTTTAATTGGTATGCAAAGTATTTGGCATCTGTTCCCATATCAACGACGGCAACAACATCAATATCTTTACCCAACAATCCCTGTTCTGTAATCGCTTGGAACACCAAACGGCCAATACGACCAAAACCGTTAATTGCAACTTTTACTGTCATTTTTATTTTCCTTTCTTTTGTTTAAACACGATAAAAAATCGTGATTCTAATATAAGCATATTTTTTTAATTTTTGCAAGATATTTTCTTGACTTATTCCGACTTTTTGTTTAGGATGGATAAGAAAGGGAATTTTTCATGATCAGTGCATTAAAAACAGAACTACAAGATCTTTTGGGAAATGCTGGGCTTTCATGGGCTAGCTTTTTGGTGCAGTTGGTTATTATTGTCTTTTTTTTATGGTTTTGCTATAAAAGTTTTGTAAAAAATTCACCAGCTGAAAAAACAGTAAAAGGGATGCTGTTCTTTTTGGTTTTTTTATGGTTAATCAGTGAATTTTTTATGCTCTTTCATTTAAGGATTTTGGCGGGATTGTTGAAAAATCTTATTTTGTTATTGATTCTATCCGGCGTTATTATTTTTCAACCCGAACTCAGGCGATTGATGTCGTTGCTGGGTAATCAAGTGACTTTTTTTACGAAATCAAAACGAAAACTGTTATCCGATAATTTAGTTAACATTTTAATTCAATCTGTTGCTTATTGGCGAAAATACAGAACAGGTGCTTTGATTGTTTTTGAAAGAATGGAGCCGACAAATACTGTCTGTACAGGAGGAATATCTTTAGATGCTAAAATTTCGACAGAGTTACTAATAAATTTATTTTTTATAAATACTCCATTGCATGATGGTGCAGTTATTTGCTCGCAAAACAGAATTGCAAAAGCAGGCGTTATTCTTCCTCTTTCAAAAGATGCTACGCTCAGTTGGAAATATGGAACTCGTCATCGTGCAGCCATTGGTTTAAGCGAAACAACGGACGCTTTGTGTTTGGTAGTATCCGAAGAAACAGGGGATGTTTCTTTAATCCAAGATGGAAAGGTTCAAACTTTTTATGAAATGAGTGAGTTGGAAAAAGCACTGCCCAAATTTTTATCATCTTTAATTCAAAAAAATCCACCAAAAACTTTTTGGCAAAAATTAAAATCATTAAATGATAAATAACTTGACAATCTGTTTTTATCTTTATATGATTAATAAAAAAAGAGGGGAAAATGGAATTAAATGAATATTATGTAAAACAAATATTTCGTTCAGCTGGATTGCCTGTTTTGAACGGTCAAATAGCTTATACGCCAGAGGAAGCGAAAGAAATTGCTCAACAAATGGGGGGTAATGCTTTTTGGTTGAAACCTCAAATGATGACCAGTACCATTCCTTACACAGATGAAGAATTAGAACATAAATTTTTTGCTACAACACCTCAGGAAGTGGAACAAAGTGCCACCTTGATTTTGGGGGAATCCTTTCACGAACCAAACCCTATTTTTTCTTCCACCATACAACGTCTTTATATTGAACAAGCGACAACATTGGATGCATTTTGTCGTTTGGTTTTTCGTGTTGATTTTGAAAATCCGGGAATCACGTTTTCTATTTGTCAAAACAGCTCACAAATACTTTCGTTAAAAATTGAAAATATGAAATTAACCTGTGATTTTCATAAAAAAGTGTGTGAAAAATTAAATCTGAAAAAAACATGTATTAAAAAAGAGTTCATATCCATATTAAACAAATCGTTTCAGTTGTTTCTGTCTTATAATGCGATGGCCATTGAATTAAGCCCTGTTGTATGTAAAAACGAAAAGTTAACAATTGTTAACGGACGTTTGATTTTTGATCCTGATTCTTTGTTTCGTTTTCCAGAATTAGAACAATGTCGTGAAACAAAATTAGGTCATGAACGAGAAGCTTTAGCAAAAAAGAATTCTTTTAGATATACAAAATTAAACGGAAATATCGCCTGCTTAAGTAACGGTATTGGTTTGGGCTTAGCCACAATAGATTTAATCCATAAAAATAATGCATCCGTCGCATGTTTATTGGATGTGGGAACAAACCCAACCATAAAATCCATAACGACAGCATTAAAGTTGGCTTTGGCTGAACCGGACGTAGATGCCATTTTGGTCAATATTTTCGGCGGATTGACCAGTTGTAAAAATATTGCTCAAGGATTGGTTGATGCTTCGGGTGAAATCGCCATAGGTGTTCCTATTATTGTCCGTATAGTGGGCTTAGATGCCGCCGAAGGTGAGGCAATTTTAAGAAAATCTCTCATTCCTTTTTATTATACGCCTCAAATGGATTTGGCCGTTCAAGAGGTCATAAAACAAGCTAAGGAGGGATATTAATGTTTTACTTTCCCACATCAAAAACACCTATTATTTTTCAAGGCGTTACCAGTGAAATGGGCTTGTATCAATTGGAAAAAGCTTTGGCATATGGAACAAATGTTGTGGCAGGTATAAGCCAAGAAACCCACCTGAGCAATTTAATGGGCGTTCCTGTTTTTAATGAAATTAAATTAGCCGTAAAAAAATACACACCAAGAATCAGTGTCATTTTTTCAACACCTGCACACGCACTGGAAGATGTTATTCAAGCTGTAAAGGCTGGCATTCCTTTGATAATTTGCACAACCGAGCATGTTCCCATGCACGATGCATTAAAAATGAAAATGATTGCCAAAGAAAATGGCGTTCAACTTTTGGGACCTTCTTCAAACGGAATTTTAAATGTTGATCAGGCTTTGGTTGGTACCCTGCCCTCCCATTTATTCAAAAGCGGAAATATTTCCATTGTCGGACGTTCCAGCTCATTGATATACGAAGCGGCTTATCAATTAAATGAATACGGTTTAGGTGTTTCAAAATGTGTCAGTTTGGGAACAGATCATTTGATTGGAACAACTTTTGTCCCTATTGTTCAATCTCTTTTAAGAGATAAAGCTTCCGAAAACATCTTAATAATCGGACAAATACATGGACGTTTAGAGCAAGAACTAGCTGATTTTATAAAAACACAAAAAAGACATAAAAAAATATTTGCCTATATTCCAGGTCGTTCTTTGACCCGTTCAACAAAAAGACCTTTATTGGGTATGGAATCTGTTTTGTTTTCCGAAATTATTGAACAAAAAAAGAATAGTTTTGAAAAAGCTGGTATTCACTTTATCGAAAATGTTGATGAAATAGGTAAGCAAATTTTAAGTACGATTAATCAAAAGAAAGGCAATCAATGAACTTTTCCGAATGTCTGACTGTTAAACTTTCGCATGACTTGGCCGGTGGTATCGGGGCCCTATCCAGCACGGTTGATTTGATGAATTTAGATCCTTCTTTTGTTAATGAAGCCCCTCAAATGTTAAAACAAAATACGGACATGCTGATGGCCAGATTAAAATATTATCGTGCTTTATTTGGATCAGAAACGAAATCTATTTATAGCGGTTTAGTTTTGGATTACCTAAAAACCTTGGGTCCTAAAATTTCTTTTTCGGGTGAAATCAACACACGGTTAGAGCTTTCTTTGGTGGCCTGTGGTGTTCAGTTTGCCATGGCCGGTGGTGATATTTTATACTCAAACAACACTTTAATTGCATCATCCAACAATTTGATATTAAAAGAAAATATGATAGAAATTTTATCAAACAAAACCCAGCTGTCATCTGAAGTGGAAACTTTGGAAGCTGAATGGCTGATGCATCAGCTAAATCAAGTAAATCTCACCCTAAAATTGACCCACAAAGACAATAAAATCAAATTGGAAATTATTTAAAAGCTATCCAAAAATTTTATTTTTTACGCTTAAATGTTGCATTTATACTAAAACCTTTGTGTCCACCTGGATTTTCACCTTGAATATAAATTGTATTATTTGTATTGTGGTAAACCGTTCCAACTTTTTCACCATCATATCTGGGACAAATTGTTTTGGAATTATTATACACATAGGTATCACCGATTAAAAGTGTTAAACGTTCATCACCTCCATCTTTTGAACCTTTACAGTCTTTTTCAACCGTAATGTAGCTTCCGCTGTTGAAATAAACATCATAATCACATTGATATGGATTCGTCCAGGTATATTTCAAATACGTTTTTGTATGGTCAGCAGTTTTAGTCATTTCTTGTGAAAACTCATCAGGACAAGTTGAACAATATCCCTCTTGTGTTGCAAAATACCCTTCTTTGCAATAACAAGCCGTTGTACCAATTGGCTGATCAGTTTTTGTTTTTGATGAATTTGCTGGACATTCTGAAATTTTTTCAAACAGATATTTTATTTGTCCGCAGTTATCTGTACAACCAAGTCCTACACCACAAACACTGCTCCAAATATTTCCGTCACGCATATAAAGACCATAATTAAAATCTTTTTGACAGACTAATTCAACGGATTTTGAATTAAAATTATTTTCCAATTCTTCTATATTTGTATAGGTTTTGTTTGTTTGTGGTAATGTTTGAATTGTTTGACCGTTTTTTGAAAAAATAAAACCTGGAACATGCCAACGATATTGTTGATCTTTAAAACGTCCCAGTTTTATTCCCCCCGCAATATACGTTATTTTATATTTACCATCTAAATGACCCAATTTTAACAAAGCTTTTTCTAATCCTGAATTAGCAAGTTCCAAACAATTTTCAACCCCATCGACTACAACCATCTTACAACAACCATCAGGATCATCTGGTGTAAATTTACATTCTGTAGAACAATATTTTTCCCAACCAGAGGTATCAAATGTAGGACAAGGAAGACAAGTACATCCTGTATCAGATGATTCGGAATAATATGTATTTTGCGGACAACATCCTTCCATTCCTGGTGTACACAAACAATTTCCATATTCATCACGTTTGCCTGTTAAACCATATTTATCTGCACATTTTTCAACACACTTACCTTGCCAAAACTCATAACCCTCTTGGCATTTACATAAAGGACAATTAAACTCGTCAAATTGTTCTGAAACACAAGATTCCATGCTTGGTTCAGGGCAGCATATCCCCTCACCTGTTTCTGTGTTTTCCGAACATCCGTGTTCGCATATCATTTCTAAACAAGAGTAATTTGGAATTGATGTGTATGCAACTGTTTCGGGGTTATAATCATGTCGTATCCAATCAGCATAAACCATAGATGATGTCAATAACAATGTGGTCAATAATGATAATCGTTTCATGTAATCTCCCGCTAGCTTGTAAAAATATTTTTTACATACTACTAAATTTATTTTTTATTGTCAATAAAAAAACCCCTGTAAAAAACAGGGGCTTTTTGCAATATTGAATCAATATTGACTTATTTGCTTTCGGCAAGTTTTGTATAGAACGCCCAACGTTCGTCTATTTGTGCTTGAGCATCCTTCAACAACTTTTCGTAATTTTCAGCATTTTGTTGCTTCACATACTTAAAGCGTGTTTCTGTTGCCATAAAGTCAGCCACAGGCATTGAAGGTTTAGAATCCAATTGGAACGGATTTTTACCTTCTGCTTTCAAACGCGGGTCAAAGCGATAAAGAGGCCACAAACCTGACTTGACAGCCATTTGTTGATGGTTCAATCCATCTTTACCGATATCATAACCATGGTTGATACAATGGCTGTAAGCAATAATTAAAGACGGTCCGTTAAAGGATTCAGCTTCATTCATAGCTTTCAAAGCTTGCATATCATTGGCGCCCAAAGCAATGCTGGCCACATAAACTTCACCCGAACTCATGGCAATAGCACCCAAATCTTTACGGGGTAAAGAACTACCTGAAACGGCAAATTTAGCACTGGCACCAATCGGTGTGGCTTTGGAACGTTGTCCGCCTGTGTTGGAATACACTTCTGTATCCATCACCATGATATTCACGTTTTTACCTGAATACAAAGCGTGATCCAAACCGCCGTAACCAATATCATAGGCCCAACCGTCACCGCCCAAAATCCAAACGGATTTTTTGACCAAGTAATCGGCATGTTCAACAAGCAATTTGACCTTTTCACCAGTCAATCCAGCCAATTTTTCTTTCAAGCTGGCAACACGAGCACGTTGTTCGGCAATACCCTGTTCACTTGTTTGATCGGCATTCAAGATGGCATCAGCCAATTCAGCACCAATGCTGTCTTTTAATTCAGACAACAATTGAATAGCAAATTCTGTTTTGGAATCAACAGAAGTACGCATACCCAAACCGAATTCGGCATTATCTTCAAACAAAGAGTTTGCCCAAGCCGGACCACGTCCATCATTGTTTTTGGCATACGGTGTTGTTGGCAAGTTACCGCCGTAAATGGATGAACAACCTGTTGCATTGGCAACCAACAAACGATCACCAAACAATTGAGTCATCATTTTAACGTATGGTGTTTCACCACAACCGGCACAAGCACCCGAGAATTCAAACAACGGACGCATTAAGGCCACGCTCTTAATCATCTTTGTGTTTAATTTTGAACGATCAGCATCCGGCAATTTTTCAAAGAAATCAAAGTTTTTGATTTCGTTATCCAAATTCTTTTCAATCGGTTCCATGACCAATGTGTTTTTGGCCTTCATCGGACAAACTTGAGTACACAAAGTACATCCTGTACAATCTTCAGGAGCCACCTGAATTACAAACTTATCACCTTTAAATTCGGGTGTTTTGTAATCAGCAGACTTAAAGCCGGCCGGAGCATTTGCCAAAGCTTCAACTTTTGCCACTTTGGCACGAATGGCTGCATGCGGACACACTGAAATACATTTACCACATTGGATACATGTTTCGGGATCCCAGCAAGGAATTTGTGTTGCCACACGGCGTTTTTCATATTTTGCAGTATCGGTTGGCCATTTACCATCCACGGTCCATTCAAAGGCAGAAACAGGTAATTCTTCACCACGTCCTTCAATAATGGCACCGGTTACTTTTTGCAACAATTCAGGGGCATAAGCCGGAATACCAGGTTGACGATGAATAGTTGAATTGGCCTGACCGATTTGAACTTCATGCAAATGATCCAAAGTTGCATCAACCGCTTTGATATTGGCATCAACAACTTCCTGACCTTTACGCATATATGTTTTTGTAATGGCAGCTTTAATTTTTTCAATAGCCACATCTTTTGGCAAAACACCGGAAATAGCAAAGAAACAAGCCTGCATAATTGTATTAATACGGCGTCCCATTCCTGTTTTTTGAGCAACGGCCACAGCATCAATAGCATACATTTTGATTTCTTTGGCAATGATTTCTTGTTGCACTTCTTGTGGTAAACTATCCCAAACCTGTTCTGCCGGTGTTTGTGTGTTTAACAAGAACACTGATTTCGGGGCTGCAACAGCCAACAAATCAATCTTATGCAAGAATGGTTCGTGGTGACAGGCCACAAAGTTGGCCGATGTAATCAAATAAGGGGCTTTAATCGGATTTTTACCAAAACGCAAGTGAGATGTTGTCATCGCACCTGATTTTTTAGAATCGTACACAAAATAAGCCTGACCATAAGTTTCATCATTATCAGCAATGATTTTGATTGAGTTTTTATTGGCACCCACTGTACCATCAGAACCCAAACCGAAGAAAATACAACGACTGACATCTTCGCCTTCTGTATTATAAGAAGCATCATAAGCCAAAGAAGCATGAGTTACGTCATCATTGATACCAACGGTAAAGTGGTTCTTTTCTTTGTTTTCAAAAACAGCCTTGGCCATAGCAGGTGTAAATTCTTTTGAAGAAATACCATAACGACCACCCAAAACTTTTGGCATAGCATGACCATTGACGGCGGCTTCGGCCAAAGCAGAAACAACATCCAAATACAACGGTTCACCAACAGAGCCGGCTTCTTTCGTTCTATCCAAAACAGTCACATATTTAACAGTTTCAGGCAATGCTTCCACAAAGGCTTTGGATGGGAAAGGACGATACAGGCGGACAGCCACAACACCGTATTTACCACCATTGGCATTCAAAGCTTTAACAGTTTCTTGCAATGTTTCAATACCTGAACCCATGGCCACAACAACATGTTCAGCATCTTGTGCGCCAAAATATTCCACAATATGATAAGAACGACCAACAATTTGTTCGAATTTGCGCATGCATTTTTCAACAATTTCAGGGCATGCTTGGTAATATTTATTGGCAGCTTCCTTAATTTGGAAGAACACATCCGGGTTTTGAGCTGTACCACGAACGGAAGGATTATCCGGTGTCAAAGCATTTTTACCGGTAAAATCTGTCGGAATATCAGCCATCAAAGCACGCAAATCATCATCGCTCATCATATTGATTTTATTGATTTCATGAGATGTACGGAAACCATCAAAGAAGTGCAAGAACGGAATACGTGATAAATAGGTGGACATTTGGGCCACAGCAGCCATATCATGAGCTTCTTGAACAGAATTAGAAGCCAACATAGCAAAACCTGTTTGACGACAGGCCATCACGTCAGAATGATCACCAAAGATGGACAAAGCATGACCGGCAACCGTACGAGCGGCCACATGCATCACAAACGGCATCAATTCACCGGCAATTTTGTACATATTGGGAATCATCAACAACAAGCCCTGAGAAGCTGTATATGTTGTGGTCATAGAACCAGCCTGCAAAGCACCGTGAACAGCACCAATAGCACCAGCTTCAGATTGCATTTCCAATACTTCAGGAACTTTTCCCCAGATATTCGTTTGCTTACCGGCTGCCCAAGCATCTGCCCATTCGCCCATCGGTGAAGACGGCGTAATCGGATAAATGATAGACATTTCGTTCAGCTTATAAGCCACCGCGGCAGCGGCTTCGTTTGCATCTAACATCTTTGTTTTAGACATTTTTTTCCTTTCTTTAAGTTAAACAAAAACACAAAATACGATGTCGTCGGTTATACACCTTTTACAAAAAAAAATCAAGTAATATCTTTATTTTTTCAACAAAATTATCCATTTTCTAAACTTGACTTTCGAATAAAAATCCGATAAAATAAGACTTATGTTAAATTTTAATCTTTTAAATACCGAAAATCAGGCACGTCGTGGACAATTACAAACTGCTCATGGCATTGTCAACACACCGGCTTTTATGCCTGTCGGTACGGTTGGTACGGTCAAAGCCATGACGGTGGATGCAGTAGCCAGCACCGGTGCCGAAATTTTGTTGGGAAATACCTATCATTTAATGTTAAGACCTGGTGCTGAACGTGTAGCAGACTTCGGTGGATTACATAAATTTATGAATTGGCATAAACCAATTTTAACCGATAGTGGCGGTTTTCAGGTGATGAGTTTATCTGGGCTTAGAAAAATAACAGAAGACGGTGTTAAATTCCAATCGCATTTATCGGGCGAAAGTTTCTTTTTATCCCCTGAAAGATCCATGGAAATTCAACATTTATTGGACGCTGATATTACTATGGCTTTTGACGAATGTATCAAATACCCTTCCCCACGCAAAAAAGTGGAAGAATCCATGCGTCGTTCCATGCGTTGGGCAAAACGTTCCAAAGAAGCTTTTAAAGACCGTGATGGTTATGGCTTATTTGGTATCGTTCAGGGTGGTATGTTTCAGGATTTGCGTATGGAGTCTATCCAAAAACTAACCGAAATCGGCTTTGATGGTTATGCCATCGGCGGTTTAGCCGTGGGTGAAGGTCAAGAAACAATGTTTGAGGTTTTGGATTACACTGCCCCTGCCTTACCACAAAACGCCCCCCGATATTTAATGGGTGTCGGTCGCCCCAGCGATATTGTCGGTGCTGTTGCCCGTGGTGTAGATATGTTTGATTGTGTTATGCCGTCACGTTCGGGGCGTACCGGCCAAGCCTTTACCAGTCATGGGGTCTTAAATATCCGAAATGCTAAATATATTGATGACCATCAACCTTTGGATGAACAATGCACCTGTCCTTTATGTCAAAATTATACCCGTGGTTATTTACATCACTTATTCCGTTCGGGTGAAATTTTGGGGGCTATGTTATTGACACATCATAATATTCATTTTTATGAAAACCTGATGAAACAAATCAGAACCGCCATTGAAAAAGGTAAATTCGCTTCTTTTTATGAAAACTTCCAACAAAAGTATGCCAATGACCGAAAAATGTGAAGAATTTCCTGTTGAAGCCCGTTCCAGATCTTATGAAGGTTTAAGCAATTTAAATCAGGAAGTCAAGAAATTGACTCAAAATGCCTTAGGGAAACATGGTTTTGTTCAGGTAGAATTATTGTCCAATTGGTCAAATATATTGGGTGAAGAATTATCCTATGGCATAAAACCCGTATCTTTATCTTTTCCGACAAAAGAACGAAGCAAGGGCACGTTAAAAGTCCGCACGGCCGGTGGTGCGTTTGCATTATTGTTTGAACATCAAAAAGGTCAGGTAATTGAAAAAATAAACACTTATTTTGGATATCCTGCCATACAGCAAATTAAAATCGAACAAAATGGCATGCGTTTAAATATGCCACAACAAAATCAACAAAACGTTTGGCCATTGGATGAAGAAGAAATTGAAAAACTGGCCCAAAAGGTTGCCCATATTGAAGATGATGAACTCAGAAAGAAAATGTTGGAAATCGGCATCCAACTGATTCAAAAGGCAAAAAAATGAAAAAAGCCCTACCTTTTGTTATTACTTTATTGGCGGGTATAGGCTTTTTTATAACTTCGAAACAAACAAATAATTCTTGTTTATTTTATCATCAAAATAAATGTTACAGGGAAAACGAAAAGGATATCTTTTTTGTGGGATTACCCGAAAACTGTCAACCCTTTAAAAACAAAAAAACACAATATCTTGAATGGGGAGATTTGAGTATTTGGGCTTGTTTACCCGAAAATCAGGACGAAGAATATATTATCCCTTCTCCCCCAGTTCAAAACAACCTTTGTCCGAAAGATTATCCTTTAATGGACGTTTTGGGCCATTGTTATTCCTGTAATACAGAACAACCCGTTCAAGTTGCCGGCTTTGATTATTCAACTTGTCGGGGAAAAAGGTATTTAACAAAATTCAGAAATTCATCAAAGTCCTCTCTTTGTCCCGAAGTAAAGAAAATTCAAGATCCTGAAATTTGTTTAGCTTGTCATGGTAAATGGCAGAATGAAAAATGCATCACTTTTTCTTTAATTCCTGAAAATTTTTGTGATAAAAACAGCGATTGTCCAGCTAATCAATACTGCTATCCCTTTCAATATAAAATCCATCATCAACTAGGCATTTGTCGACCAACCACCGACAAAAAATGGTTTATCTCATCAAAAGACGGCTATACTTTTGAAGATGCATCTGTTTTTTGCCAAAGACAAAATGCCCATATCCCAAGTTTAGATGAATTGGAAAATGGAAAAGATGAAATTTTAAACGCTTTTCCTGATACAAAAAAATGGATTCATTTTGACGAAGGAATGCTTTACTTGGATACTTTAAATTCGGATATCATTACCCAAGAAAAAATCTCCACCGTTTCCGGCGGAGATAACTGTTATGCTCTATGTCGTCAAAATTAAGCTTTTTTGACAAACAAATTACAATGACAATGCCCCATTTCTTCAATTTCTTTTTGGTGTTCACCACAAGGACAAAAACCTCGACTAACATCACAAGGACAGCAACCATTGCAAGCCGTCAAGCAACGATTGATAATTTTGTCGGCAAATGGTGATAATTGGTATCCCTTTGCTTGTGCATATAATTCTATAGCATGTTTAAAGTGTTCATTTGTCATTTTTTTATTTTCCTTTCATTATAAAAAACTAAACCACGTCATCAGAGCCAAAGCCAATGCCGCATATATTCCCGCCACTATATCATCCATCATAATTCCCCAAGCATTATGTACCTTTTTATCAAAAAAGCTGACCGGCCAAGGCTTTAAGATATCAAACAGACGGAAAAACAAAAATCCAAATAAATACATTATCGGATTTAACATATCATAGGGCAAAAATGCAAAGACCAATAATTGCCCTGCCAATTCATCTATAACTACAAAACCAGGATCTTTATCTTTTTGATTTTTAATTAAAGTCGGTATCGCCCAAACACCCAAAACAAATGATAAAATAACCACACCCCAAATCAATAAAGGACAAAAAACCAACAGTGGTGCAATCAAAATCGCCACCAAAGATCCCCAAGTACCTGATGCCGGTAAAAAGCCAACCCCCGCCAAACTGACAGACAACAATTGAACGGGATGTTTTTTAAACAGCGGATGTTTCATCATTTTCTTGCTCCTGTTTATCTTCTTGCGGAAAATATTTTATAATAATATCATCTAATGTTAAAATGTCAAGTTGTTTATTATCAGATAACGTAACAATCTCTATTCCATGTTGATTAAACCAAGGAACAATAATGTTGGCATTGGCCAATGTTCCTTGAGCCAAAACAAGCACAGGTACTACAACTGAATCGGGTTCCATTTTCATTAAAATATTCTTACCTAAGACAATTTCTTTTAATGCGCTTTTATTCATAGTACCATTTGTCCAAATAGCAGTTTCCAAAGGTTCTGTTGTATTTACTTGCCAAATCCCTGGATCGGCCAAAACTTTAATCAAAAAAGCATCAGAATCATTGGAAATTGTAATAGGAATCAATTGGTTTTCCAACAAAACATGCGGAAAAGCAGTTAAATCAAATTCTTGAGCAAGCTCAGATATTTTTTCCAAAGCCTCCGCCTCCCCTTGGTGTTTAGGAACATGAGCCATACGGATTGATGAATCCGTTGGTTGCTGAGTTGTTTGATTTTCAATATTGTTATCCATTGTCTGTGATTGGGATACTTCTTGTGGCTGATGAAAGACTGGAGTCGGTTCTAACTGAGCCGATTTTCCTTGAGATGGCATATGCATCGGCGTATAAGCAGGAATAAACGGATGGGATGCCGTTGCCTGACGAACAATCGCCTGTTTTTTATTTCGTGTTAAATAACATACCAAAAAAACGCCAATCAACCATACAGGAATCCATAAAATCAAAACCGCCACCAAAGTATATTCATTGAATGTATCAACATCCCATTTACCTGTCCACCAATCGGATAACAATTTTTTCCATTGGCCCAACTTAAAAACAGGAACGTTCCACTTTTTGTCAATAAATTTACTTGATCCATAAAAATAGAGCGTTGACCAAACCAATACTGCAAATAATTTTAACATTTCTCCCCCTTGTTAAAGTTTATCTACTTGTTGATTTTTCGGGCATAGACTTAGCTGTCTTCTGAGCTTGATCGGTTGTGTCTTTTCCGCCTGGTGATAATTTTTGACGATATTCACTTGCAAATTCATGAGCTTTTTCCAGTTTCTTGAAAAGACCAAACAATTTTTCCTCGTCCGAATATTTTTGAGATGGTTTTGAAAAACTGCCTATTGCCCATTCATTCCCATTTCCTAATGCAGCTTTTTTAATGTCATCATAGGTAACCGGTTTACTATCATGACGATTAATATATCCATCACGTTTAGCATTCAGACCATAGCGTGCAAGTGCAGGATGATCTTCAAAGAATTTTTTCTCATCTTTTTTCAAATCATCTTTATAAGCCTCGGCATGTATTCCCTTTCCTTGCTCTGTACCTTCATGACCGGCTTCGCTTCCTGCCTTTAATATAGCAATCATTCCCTTTTGGGTTGCGGCTTTATAAAGTTCGCCATTGTTTTCTTTTAAACCCAATTTTTTTCGTATTTCATCGGCTTTAACAATCTCACCCTCTTTATTTACAGGTTTATTCTGATCGTTCAGTGTAAATTCCTCAAATATCTCAGGATGTTCCTTACGTAATTGTGCTTGAGCTTCTGTTAATTTGTTTTCATCTTTGGAATAGGATTCAACACCCTTATTTAATTCTTGCAGTCTTGCTTGAATTTTTGGTTGTTTCTCTTCTGAAATGTCGGACATAGCATTTTTTACAACATTTGCCACATTTTCTTGATTAACCGCAAGAGATTCAGCTTTATTACTATTAATCACATTTATAACAATAGCTATTTCTTGTTTACTATTACGCTTTTTCTTCCCAGACTTGTCCTTTTTATTACCATTTTTTCCAGGCACTTTTTCTGGTTCTTCAGCCGGCTGATGAGCTGGACCAGGTGTTGGTGCTGGCTGATGATCCTCTTTCTTTTGGGATTCCTGAACGATTATTTCCTTTGTTGTTTTTGGGAAATTATCACCATTGCCATTCTCACCGCCATTTTCAACAACTCTTGCAATTTCATTGGCCCAAGTCAATTCTTTATCCGATATGATTAAATTATTCAATTTTCCTTCTTCCTTACCAGAATAAACTTTGGCAACTTTATTCAAGAACTCTTCACGACTTCCCGGTTCAAACTCTTTTGTGTCTTTTGCTTCTTTATATCCTGACAATTCATCTTCCAAGATGGCATTTACTTCTGAACGACCGAGATTGTTCATAAAGGGTGTTCTGACAACGGCATCCAAATCAGGAATTTCTCTTTTTTCCGTTTGGGGTTTCGTTGGCGTGGATTCTGGATTTGTCTGCTGAGAAGTTGCTCCATTATTTGTGGCAACTGGTGGGACCATTCCATCAGATGGAGAAACTTCCATCCCCGGTTTTACTTTCCCTGAACGATAAGCTTCAAGTTCTGCCTTCAACTGAGCATTTTCAGCCTTCAACTGAGCATTTTCAGCTTGCTGTTGCTTCATTTGTTCTTTCAATTGAGCATTTTCCTGTCTTAATTGAGCTACTTCCTCACGTAATCCCTGAATCTCAGCTCTTAAAAGTTGCATTTGTTGCATTATCGCCTGCATCTCGGGTGACAAAGCTGGTCCGGTTGGAGGTACCACTGTTCTATCTGCGGTTGGCGGAACAACTGTTCTGTCCGCACCTGCCTCAGGGGAATTACCCCAACCCATCACATGATTTAATAAAACTTCAGGTGTCACAGGACCTTTATAATCTGACGGATAAATTGCATGAATCCAACCGGGTTTTTCTTTTGCTACTTCGGCAAAAGCCCCCTTCAAACGATTCATCAACTCTTCGTTTTCCGGTTGCATAAAAAATTGTTTTGCATTTTCGGCTCTTTCTTGTTGACTTATACCGTCTCTGCCATCACCCAAAACGCCTTTTTCAGCCAATTCTCTGAATAATTCAGGATCCTTTTCAACCATTTTATTCATAATTTTCTTCAAAGCTTCATGTTGTTTTTTTCTATCGTCTTCCATAGATGGCACTTTTTTATCTGAATCACTTGAATCACCTGAATCGGCATATTTTTCCGCTTTTGTTTTCAAATAAATATCCAAAAAGTCAAACGGGAAAGCCATTATGGCAATCAGCATATTAGAACCAAATTCTTCTGGACTATCCAATCCTGTTTTAAATACAGATTCGTTAAATTTATCCATTGCGGCATTTATTGATTTTACAGAATCTAATTTTCCAATTTTTTTGATGCCAGAACCCACTCCTTTGATGAACTTACCTGTTCCATCAATGACTTTCTTGGCTCCACCTTTCCAATCAACAGACTTTTCATCTTCTGATTTGGCTGGGGTTAAATCCTTGCCCAAAGCTTTATCTTCATTTTCTTGGCATTCATTTAAGAATTTTTTCAATTTTTTGATGTTTTTGCTGCCTGTTACACGCCAAACATCATCTCCTTCCTGCATGGGAACCGGCCCTTTTTTAAAATCAAGAGGTGCTTCTACTTCATCAATTTTAACACCGGCTTTTGCCAACATATGTCTGGCTAATTCTTTTTCTTCTTCTGTTAATTTTGAAGGATTGAAATAATATGGACGTGCACGGAAACTTTTTCCTTCGTCGGTTGACATAAACTTATAATTGGGGTATTTGTGCCAATTCGCCCAAAATCCCGGACCATTTTTCATACCTTCTGATTCTTTTTCTGTTTCTGCCGCCCCTACTGTTGCCGATATTTTTTCATCAGTTTCAGCTTCCGAACCTGTTACCTCTGGCCCATCCACCGTAAACGGCTTTTCCTCTTCGGATGTTTCTTCCGCCCCTACTGTTGCCGATATTCTTTCATCAGTTTCAGCTTCCGAACCTGTTGCCTCTGGCCCAGCCACTGTAAATGGCTCTTCACTTTTAGACTTTTCTGAGGATACTGGTTCTTTTTCAACAGTCGATTCAGTACTTACAGGAGTTTTTCCCGGAGTCGGCAAATCATTCGGATCAATATTTATTCTTTGAAATTTATTCGGGGGTAAGTTTTCTTTCTGTGAAGTTTTAGAAGTACTTTCTTTAACATTATCCTGCACAATATTTTTTTCTTCTGCTTTTTCAGAATCATTCACTTGAACGGTATCCATTATCAAGCAATCAACATTTTCAATTTCACCATCATCAATGGCTAAATCTATACGTTTTGCCAAATTAAGAGCAGCGGTTGAATCCACAAAAGAGTTCAACCCCGACAAATCATTTTCCGGAGATTTTCGTTTTTCTTCATAACCTTCACGAACCAAATCCAATAAGGCCTGCTCATTCGGATCTTGCGTTTTTGCCGCCACATCTTCCAAACGAGCCAAAACCTCACTTATTTGCAAATGACGATCCAATGTTGCCAAACTGCGAATTTTTTCTGTATGACCTTGTGTATAGTCTATATTATCAGGTTCACCATCATCAATCACATTGTCAATGTGTTGGGCAAACTTTAACATATCCGTTGAATTGATACGTCCATTTAATCCTTGAACTTTATAATCAGGATTTTCACGTTTTAATTGATATTGACGTTTAATTTCATCAAACAACTCTTTCTTTTGTGTTTCATTTTCTTTAAATTCAACGTCTTCCAAACGGGCTAAAACCTGACCGACAGGCATATGTGCATCCAAATTATTCAAATCTCGGAAAGTTTTTCTAACTGCTGTTTGGAGATTATCAGTTTTTGGTTGTTCAGGATTAGGTGCAACAACCTCTGCCTGAGGATTTTCCACCGCACCTTCAGGTTGTTTAGCATTATTTTCAACAGGTTTGACTTCCTCAGCAGTCTTAACATCTGGAGAAGTTGTCTTTACCTCATTTTCCACAGACTCTAAATCTGGATCGGCAAAAATCATATCGTCCGTCGCTTTTAATTCTGATTCTGCTTTTTTCTCAACATTTTCTGTCTTAACATCCGGAGAAGTATGTTCTGCCAAATAATCGGCCGTTTCAAGTTCTGGGTCTGTATAATAATAATCTTTTTTATTTGTTGACATATCTTTTTCTCCTTGGTTTTGTTCTGCTTGTGCATCCTTTGTATCGGCAGAAACATCTGGCGTTTTTGTTGATTCTTTTTTTTGTTCAAAATTCGGGAACATTCCTGTAGACATCCATAAAGGAACCTTATTTTCAACCCGAGTTTTCACCTCTTCCTTGACCTCTTCACTCTCTGCCTGTTCTTCATTTATAACAGGTGATGGCTCTATAAAACTAACCTCTTCATGTGGATCATTAGAACTATTTTCCTCTTCATGACCTGAAACAAATGCTTCTAAATCTTCTTTTTCTTGCATTTTTTGCCTTTTTTGTTCCAAAAATTCTTTTAACTTTTCTTTATCTTTTTCGTCCACTCTAATACGATAATCGTTTAAAGTATCTGTTTTTTCATTGATATGTGCAGAATAATCCACCTGGATACCAATTGACGACAATTCCTTAATAATCTCCCCCGCATTATCCTGACCGTACATCGGATATTCCAAACCACCAAAACCATCTAAATTCCATGAATTTTCGTTTAAAAACCAACGATTTTCACTTGTTCCCACCGGACGTTTGCCTTCATTTTCCAAACGACGATCATTTTCAAATTGCATACGTTTTTCTAATTTTTCAGCCAAATCATCATAACCATTTTCCTTGGCTTCTTTTAATTCTGATTCCCATTCATTCCATTTTCTCTTATAAGTTTGTAAATTTGACCTGTTTTCAGAGCGTATAAAATTATTCAATTCGTTTCTCATATCTTCCGAGGCATTTTCCGGCAAAGAATCAATAATACTCTCCATAGGAGCCTGAATTAAATTTGAACGTTTTAACAATGTTTTAACCATCTTTAAATCGCCCGAATCAACAGCAGTAAAAATCAAATTATCATATTGGCCATTCACCCCCAATTGAGAAAGAATATCTTCACCGGAAAGAGTTACAAATCTTTCTATCGTTTCTATATTTCCTTCTTTTATAGCTTGCTTTAATCCCACTTCGGTAAACTTCTCTTCTTGTTCTGACATGGAAAAACCTCCTTAAAATAAAACCAGACCTATATTAGGTCCAGTTTATCACAATTCATAGTTTTGTCAATAAAAAAATGAATAAAAACAGCTTTTTTTTAAATAAATCCTTTTTGAGTTGCCTTTATCAAGATTTGCACACGGTTTTGAACCCCAAAAGCACGCAACAAAGCACTGATATGCATCTTAACCGTCGGTTCGGCAATATGTAAAACATTTGCAATTTGTTTGTTGGAAAAACCTTTGGCCAACTCCTGCAACACCGCCACTTGACGCGGTGAAAGGAAAAGGCCGTTTTCCAAGGCATAATCATGTTTATTATATCTGGTATTCATGTCTTTTCCTTTCCTTTTTTTTATTCACCCAATTCTTTTTTCATTTTTTCCAATTTTTTTTCTTTACAGCAAATGGCACGACTGATTAAATCAACAATAACCTGATGGCCGTTATTTTTGGCCCAATCCTGAATCATGTAAAGCGTCTGTAATTTTTGCTTTTTGGTTTCAAAAATATACTTTTTCATTTCCAAAGGAAATTCTTCCCAAGCCCCGCGAATTTCTTCTTTCAACAAATCTTTTTCTTCACGAGTTAAATGATTTACGCCTGTTTGCATATCTACTTTCGTTTTTGTTTTCATATTCCCTCCTTTTCATTTGATTTGAAAACACTGTTCAAATGTGGTAAAAACTAATAATTGTCAAGATTTTAAAGATAAAAAAAATACCCCGACATACAGGGGTATATTTTGACAATAGAAAGATATGAAAGACTATTTTTTTTCTGACTTTTTTGTTTTCTTTTTATGATGTAGCAGATGTGTCACCCGAACCTTTTTAATTCGCCGTGTATCCACATCAATGATTTGAAATTTTACCCCCGAAGAATGAGTGATTACCTCACCTTTAAACGGCAAACGACCGGCCGTATGAAAAACCAATCCACCCAAAGTATCAATCTCTGCTTCTTTATCTTCAGGACTTACAAAAGAGCCAATCATTTTTTCCAAACGTTGCAGTTCAATTCTGGCATCGGCTTCTATTACCTTTGGCGAAATACGCTTCAATTGAGGAGGTTCATCCATAATATCGTGTTCATCTTCAATTTCACCAACAACCTCTTCCAACAAATCTTCCAATGTAATCAAGCCCATACAACCGCCAAATTCATCCACAACCACAGCCATTTGCATACCCTTTGCTTGCATCATTCGCAACAAATCCAAAGCGCGCATACTTGGTGCCACAAACAAAACGTGACGGTTCATAATATCTAAAATTTCAAAATGCTTTTTTTTCAAAAGTGCATATAATACATCCTTTGTATGTAAAATACCAATAATGTTATCCAAAGTCTTTTCGTAAACCGGTAAACGGGTATATTTATCCCGTAAAATAATTTTTTTAATTTCTTCCGGTTTGGCATTTACAGGAATCGCACAAATTTCACCACGAGGCAAAACCACATCACTGGCCCGTTTGTCTCGCAATTTAAACATGTTTTTTAATAACAACATTTCATCTTTGTCAACCAAGATATCTTCACCACGTTCTTCGCGTTCATCCATGATTTCTTCAATAGTTTCAATAACTTCATCCTCTTCAGGATGTTTATCAAACAGATCCTTGATTTTATTAAACATTAAAACTCCTTATATGGATTTTCATAGCCCAATTTTTTCAACAATTTTATTTCCAACTTTTCCATTTTATCAGCTTGTTTATTATTCAAATGATCATAGCCTTGTAAATGTAAAGTACCATGAGTCAGCAAATGCGCCAAGTGAGCAGTAAAAGAAATACCTTTTTCCTTTGCTTCTTTTTTGGTTGTTTGATAAGCCACCACGATATCCCCGGCAAAAATTCCTTCATTTTCAAATGAAAGAACATTTGTGGGCTTGTCCTGATGCCTATATTGTTTATTTAAACTTTGAACAAAATCATCATCAGCCAACACCAAGGATACCTCTGCTTCATCCCTGCCCATCCATGTGTTTTGTATAACCTTTTGACAAAAAGATTTCAATCGTAAAACATGCAAATAATAACGCTTATCACGAATTTGAATATCTATTTGCATTCTTTATCTTTCGCATAAGCATTGACAATCTTGGAAACCAAACCGTGACGCACGACATCTCGTTCATCAAAGCGAACGAATGCAATTTCATCAACGTTTTGCAAAATTCTTTCGGCTTCCTTTAAACCAGATTCCATGCCACGGGGTAAATCTGTTTGGGTTAAATCGCCATTCACCACCATCTTTGAACCTTCACCCAAACGGGTCAAGAACATCTTCATTTGCATAGGGGTTGTATTTTGTGCTTCATCCAAAATCACCACAGCATGCGACAAAGTACGACCACGCATATAGGCCAAAGGTGCAATTTCAATTTCGCCATTTTGAATTTTTTTATCTACGATATCACGGGGCAACATTTCGTATAAAGCGTCATACAAAGGACGCAAATACGGATCAATTTTTTCCTTTAAATCACCTGGCAAAAAACCCAAATTCTCCCCCGCTTCAACCGCAGGACGCGTCAAAATGATTTTGTCCACCTTTTTGGCTTCCATTTCAGCCACAGCCTTTGCCACCGCCAAATAGGTTTTTCCTGTTCCTGCGGGTCCCAACCCAAAAGTCAAATCATGTCCATTCATTGCTTCAATAAAAGAGCTTTGATTAGCGGTACGGGGATTAATATGCTTTAATTTTGTTTTTAAAGTTAAATTTTCACTCATTTAAAACTCCTTTCTTTTTTTATGAGTGTATAAAATTTTTTTATTAAAGGCAAGAAATAATTTATCTAAAATACAAAACAACACTCTATTGAATAGATGGGGCATTAAAAACAACACAAAATTAAATATCTTCCAAGAAACTACGTAATTTTCTGGAACGAGTCGGATGTTTCAATTTACGCAAAGCCTTTGCCTCAATTTGACGAATACGTTCACGAGTAACAGCAAATTGAGCACCAACTTCTTCCAATGTATGGTCTGTATTCATACCGATACCGAAACGCATACGCAAAACACGTTCTTCGCGGGGCGATAAAGTAGATAAAACCGCCGTACACGATTGACGCAAATTTGCCTGAATAGCTGCTTCCAAAGGTTGTACAGTGTTCTTATCCTCAATAAAATCACCCAAATGTGTATCTTCTTCATCACCAACCGGTGTTTCCAAAGAAATTGGTTCTTTGGCAATTTTCATCACCTTTTTAATTTTTTCCGGTGTCATATTCAAACGCGGGGCCAATTCTTCAGGTGTAGGTTCATGTCCTGTTTCCATCTGCATCTGATGACTGGTACGCAACATTTTGTTAATTGTTTCAATCATATGTACCGGAATACGAATCGTTCTGGCTTGATCTGCGATGGCACGGGTGATAGATTGACGAATCCACCATGTTGCATAAGTTGAAAATTTGTTACCACGTTCATATTCAAACTTATCCACGGCTTTCATTAAACCGATATTACCTTCCTGAATCAAATCCAAAAACTGCAAATTACGATGCATATATCTTTTGGAAATCGCAATCACCAAACGCAGGTTTGCCTCAATCATCTCCTGTTTCGCTTTGTTCATTTCCTGACGGCCTTTACGAACCACATTGACCAAATTACGGTAAACAGCAATAGGCATCCCTGTTTCATTTACAATATTTAAGATACTTTCATAAATAGCACGGGCTTCATCCCTAAATTTATCATAAAACATCCCCCACGCTTTATCTTTTGCAGACACCTTTTTCTTTAACCAGTTGGCATCACCTTCGTGTTCTTTATAAACTTTTAAAAAATCTTCGCGGTCAATCTTACACTGACTAGCCAAACGCAACAAACGCCCCTCTTGCATCATTAGGGCTGAATTAATATCATTGATACGATTGACCAACATATCCAAATAAACAGGATTCAAATGGAGTTTTTTTATTTTTTCAACCAAATCATTACGTAATGTTTTATATTTATCAACCAAAGCAGCATCTGATTTGTTTTGTTTTACAATTTTATTCATATAATCAGATTGTAATTTTAAAAACTTTTTGAAATCTTGTTCAATTTCAAAAAGAGAATTTAAAACGATCGGCAACAACGTAATTTCCATTTGATCCAAAGAAAGCATTCCTTCTTCTTCATCCTCTTCATCAGAGGGTTCTTCATCCGGATTTTTTGCTTTTGAAACAAGCTCATTCACGTCTTTATCATTTGGTAATTCAACCGTATTTTTACCCATGTTGTCCATGGCAACTTCCAAATCAATAACTTCACGCAGTAAAACGCGTCCTTCGGATAAATCAGCATGCCAATCCGACAACTGTTGTGCCGTTAGAGCCGATTCTGCCAAACCAGACATCATCACCCCCATACCGGCAGCAATTCGTTTAGAAATAGCCATTTCACCTTCACGAGACAACAAATCAACAGATCCCATTTCACGCAAATACATACGTACTGGATCTTTTAGCCCAGGCATTACCATTGTGATTGGCGTTTTTTCCTGAGACTGAACATCTTCAACTGGCAAATCCGGCTCAGAAACAGGCTGCTTTTCAATAACATCAGTGATATCATCCGTACTATCCACCAAATTAATACCCATTTCCGATAAGGCCAAAACCAATTGTTCCCACTTTTCATCTGTTTGAGCCTCTAACGGCAAAATTTTACGCAGATGTTCAACAGCCAAAAAGCCTTTTTCCTTACCTTGCTCAATCAAACGTGCAAATAAGGTACGTGTATCTTGAACCTCTGTATTTTCATCAAAAGTTTCTTTTTTTGTATCGTAAGAAGTCATCAGTTGCCCACCCTTAAAAAAAATTTATTCATTATTTTAACATTTTTTTTTCAATAAGTCAATTCTTTATTCAAAAAATAATCTAAAAGCGGTATTGACAAGACATATTCTTTTATGTAAAATGAACGTAATAGTTGTATTTTTTAGGAGGAAAGCATGAAAAAAACAACACGAATCAAAGGAAATATCCGTGGTCGCTTGGCCGACGGAACGCCCAATCCGATTGATTTGCATGTCGGAAAGCGTGTCAATTTACGCCGAACAATGATGGGTATGAGCCAAGAACGTTTGGCCAGTGAATTGGGTATTACCTTTCAACAAGTTCAAAAATATGAAAAAGGCCTGAATCGTATCGGCGCTAGTCGTTTATGGGATTTGGCTCAGGTTTTAGGCGTTGGTGTGGAATTTTTCTATGAGAATCTGGATGAAACATCCTGTAATAACAGTCCAAGAAGACTGTCCCCAAATCAACTTTCAGATGACAATGTGGAATTTTTTGATATTGATGCCTGGCTCAGAAAAGATGTCGTTGCTTTGGTTAAAGCTTATACAAAAATCAAAGATAAAAATGTCGCTTTGAACATTTTGAATCTAGTTGAATCAATGGTTCCACCAGAACAAGAAGAAAAAGAATATTAAAGATTCATCATCAATTTAATTTCATCGGATAAGCAATCCGTTGTCCAGGGTGGATCAAAGGTTAAAGATACTTTAACAATACCTACTCCGACAACAGAAGCCACAGCGTGGGCCGCCATCTGGATCATCTCGCCCCCCATCGGACAGGTCGGCGATGTCAAAGTCATCTTGATATCCACATCCCCATTTTCTTTTTGTTTGATATCGTAAATCAATCCTAAATCAAAGATGTTTATCATAATTTCAGGATCCTGAACAGACTTTAACGCACCAACAATATCATCTCTTGTAGCTTTCTTTGCACCTGTTTCCAAAGGAAGGCCGGCTTCGGCTTCATAATCAATTTCTATGGGTTCTGGCAAAATTTGTTGTGTGGGTAATTCTTCTGTCTGGGTCATTTGAAAAATCCTATTGCTTTTTGAAGGGCTGAAATAAATGCATCCACATCCTGTTTATCATTATATAAACCAAGGGATACGCGAATACTAGCACTGTTACCGAAGAATTGATGTATCGGCATTGCACAGTGATGACCAATACGAACACAAACATTTTGTTTGGCCAAAATCATACTGATATCATTGGGATGAATGTCTTTTATATTAAAGGATACCAAACCAAGTTTTAAATCCGGATTTCCTAAAAATTGAATATCTTTAATCTCTTTTAAGCATTGAATCAGATAATCAAAGACTTGTTTTTCCTGTTTTTGAATTTCATCCATCGTGATGTTTTGAATAAACTCTATGGCAGATTTCAAACCTATTGCTTCTGCAATAGGCGGTGTACCCGCCTCTAATCTGGCTGGCAAATCAGCAAAGGTTGTTTTATCGGGATAAACCTCCTTTATCATATCCCCGCCAAATTGATACGGCGGAAAAACGTCCAATGCTTCCTTAACACCATATAACACACCAATTCCGGTCGGACCGTAAATTTTATGACCGGAAAATACAAAATAATCACAATTCATATCTTTCACATCCGTTTGGATATGACAGATACTTTGTGCACCATCAACCAAAACCTTTGCACCAACCTGATGGGATAATTTGATAACTTCCTTTACAGGATTAATAACACCCAAAACGTTGGACATAGCCGATATGGCCACAATTTTGGTATTCTTATTTAACTTGGCTTTAAAATCATCTAAATCCCAGGAACCATCTTTTTTTACATTAAAAATACAAAACTTTGCCCCTGTTTTTAAACAAGCTTGCTGCCAAGGAACAAAATTGGCATGGTGTTCAGCAACAGATACCAACACCTCATCATTTGGCTTTAACAGTTGTTCATAACCTGACGCAACAATATTGATTGCCTCAGTTGCTCCTTTCGTGAAAACAATTTCCTTTTCATCTGCCTCAATAAATTCAGCAATCTTTTTTCGGGATGATTCATACATTCTTGTTGCACGATTGGCCAATTCACAGCTCCCACGATGAACATTTGAATAATCCTTTAAATAAAAATTAGATAACGCCTCAACAACCATTTTTGGTTTTTGTGCAGATGCGGCTGAATCCAAATAAATTAAAGAATTATCAAAAATCGGAAAATCTTTTTTAAACATTTTCATCCATCCATTTTTCAATTATCGCTTCAAAATCTGGGGGCATTACATCCGACATAAAAGAACGCAATAACAAACGGCGGGCATCTGATTCATTCAAACCTCTTGCCTGTAAATAAAACAGCTGTTCTTTATCCAAAGGCCCGACCGCCGAGCCATGAGCACATTGAACATCATCGGCCCAAATTTCCAACTGAGGCACCGCCGAAACGATTGCTTTTGGCGACAATAAAACCGCCCGATGATTTTGGCGACCATCACATTTTTGGCTGTCATAGGGAATTTTAATTGTTCCATTGAATTGAACAAAGGCATTATCCGTCACCAAACCCTTTATTTGTTGATTTGATGTTGTATTTTTTACATTATGCAAAACTTTAATATCTATATTTAACCTATTGTTTTTATTTGATAAGTATGCACAATTTATTTCAGATTTTGCCCCTTCCCCATTTAACAAAACCAAAACATCCAAATTTCCATCCGTTTGCAAAAAATCAACCGTCAAAACACCATCTTTTTGAACATCAAAAACCCATCTATAAGGTTCTGGATTTTGAACAATTGTATTTGTTTGGCAACGAATCAAAAAAGGATTAGAATTTGTCATAGCCTTTTTCCTCAATTTCACGAACCAAATCCGCTCCACCCGTTGTAATGACCTGCCCATCACGCATTACAGATACTTTATCCGGTTGTACATATTGCAATAAATCATCATGGTGAGTAATAATCATAAAACTGCGTTTACCTTCACGCATTACAGAAACAGCCTGACCAACTACCTTTAAAGCATCCACATCCAAACCGGAATCCATTTCATCCAAAATACAAAAATCAGGTTCCAACATGGCCATTTGAAAGGTTTCCAAACGTTTTTTTTCACCACCTGAAAAACCGACATTAACCGGTCTTTTCAACATATCATTTTTAATTCCCAAAGCCGTGGCACGCAAATTCATATACTTCATAAACTGAACTGCATCCATTGGATCTTGACCCAAAAATTTACGTTTGGCATTCAAGGCTGTTTTTAAAAATTGAGCCAAACCAACCCCTGGCAATTCCACAGGGTGCTGAAAGGCCAAAAACACACCACTGTTTGCTCTTTCATCTGGTGTCATTTTCAACAAATCCTGACCTTTAAACAAAATTTCACCTTCTGTTACGGTATAAGCCGGATTTCCCGCAATAACAGCCGATAAAGTACTTTTACCACAACCGTTAGGCCCCATAATGGCATGAACTTGACCTTCTTCTATTGTCAGATTCAGACCTTTTAAAATTTCCTTATCACCAACAGAGGCATGCAAATTCTTAATTTCTAACAATGTCATTTTCTTCTCCATTATTATCCGATACTTCCTTCTAACTGAATACCAATCAGCTTTTGTGCTTCTATGGCAAATTCCAACGGCAAACGTTGCATCACTTCCCGGCAAAAACCATTAACAATTAAGCCAACCGCTTCTTCGGATGAAAGACCACGTTGCATGGTATAAAAAAGCTGTTCTTCGCTAATTTTACTGGTTGTAGCTTCGTGTTCAATTACAGCTGTTTCGTTAGCACACACCATAACCGGAATTGTATGAGCACCACATTTATCACCAATCAATAAGCTGTCACACTTACTGACGTTTTTGGCATTATCGGCCGTTGATGCCATTTTAACCAAACCACGATAGGTATTAGATGACAAACCTGCCGAAATTCCTTTTGATATAATTGTTGATGTTGTATTTTTACCCAAGTGAATCATTTTTGTGCCCGTATCGGCCTGTTGGCGGTTATTTGTCAAAGCCACCGAATAAAACTCTCCAACAGCGTTATCACCTTTCAAAATACAACTGGGATATTTCCAGGTAATAGCCGAACCTGTTTCAACCTGAGTCCATGAAAGTTTAGCATCATCCAAAACCAAACCACGTTTTGTCACAAAATTATAAATACCACCCTTACCTTCTTTATCACCGGGATACCAGTTTTGAACAGTGGAATATTTAACATTTGCTTTGTTTTTAACCACAATTTCCACAATAGCCGCATGCAATTGATTTTCATCACGTTGAGGAGCCGTACAACCTTCCAAATAGCTGAGCGATGATTCATCATCTGCAATAATCAAAGTTCTTTCAAACTGACCGGCATTTTTGGCATTGATTCTGAAATAACTGGACAATTCCATTGGGCATTGAACACCTTTTGGAATATAAACAAAAGAACCATCGGAAAAAACAGCACTGTTTAAACAGGCAAAAAAATTGTCCGTATATGGCACAACTGTTCCCAAGTATTCCTTTACCAATTCAGGATATTCACGAACAGCTTCCCCAAACGAACAAAATAAAATGCCCCGTTTTTTCAACTCAGCCGAATAAGTTGTTGTAATTGAGGTACTGTCAAAAATCGCATCTACGGCAACGCCAGCCAATTGTTCTTGTTCCTTTAACGGAATCCCCAATTTTTCATAGGTCTTTAAAATTTCCGGATCAACTTCATCCAATGATTTTGGAGCTTCTTTATGTGGTGCAGAATAATAATACAAATCCTGATAATCAATTGCCGGATATTCGGCCTTTATCCAATGTGGTTCCGACATTGTCAGAAAATGCCGATAAGCCTTTAAACGAAAATCTAAAAGCCATACAGGTTCATTTTTCTTTTTTGAAATAAAACGAATAACTTCCTCATTCAACCCTTTGGGTGAATATTCGCTATCTACATTTGTTTCAAACCCCTCTTTGTACGGGGTATTTACAACATCCAAAATTTGCGACTGTTTTTCCATAACATAAATATGCACTATTTTTCAAAAAAAGTCAAGAAAAAGCATTTTTTTACTTGCATACTTTTCAAAAAAAATGTAGTGTTTTAAAAACGGGAGAAAATAAAATGAATATAGTTTCTTTTTTATCTATGTTAAGTCTGTCTTTATTTATCGTTACGATTACTTTATCTTTTATTTATTTAGTTCGTTTACAGACTTTAAATAAAAAAATTGTTTTTTTAAAAAATCAAAATATAAAAAACTCAAAAAAATTGGAAAGTTTTAACAAAAAAAACGAAACCCCTTTGGGGCCATGGTTATCTTCTTGTGGAAAAAGCTATACGCTTTATTTAAACAAAAACGGCATCATTACAAACGTTGATGAAAATTTTTTACAATTAATGGGATACAACAAAAAAGAGTTAATTGGTAAAAACATTTACGGAACATTAAAAAATAAAATTTCAAATAAAGAGCCTTTAGAAAATAACATTGTCAAAAAGATTTTTAAAAATCCAAAACTGTATACGGAACACGAAACTGAATTAAAGACAAAAACAGGAAAAAAAGTTTGGATAACCTGGACAAACAAAATTGTTTTTGACAAAAATAAAAAACCCATTGAATTAAGATCTGTTGGCTTTGATGTTACAAAAAGGAAAGATCTGGAAGCTGAATTACAATTTTTAGCTTCAACAGATCCTCAAACGGGAGTCTTAAACAAAAAATCACTGCTGGAAATCGGCACTCGCGAATTAAAAAGAAGTATCCGTTACAAACATCCTTTTTCTGTTTTAACATTAAAATTATTTTTAAAAAACGATTCTATTTTGGACAGAAAACTCAGTGATTTTATATTAAAAGATATCGTTTCTTTATGTCGTCATACTATTCGTGATGTTGACTATTTGGGACGAATTGGTGAAACCGAATTTTGCATGCTTTTGCCTGAAACACCGGAAGATCAAGTCATTTATTTACAAAAACGCATAGAACAAAAAGTTGAGCTTTTTAATAAAAATAATCCAAATAAAATAACCATTTTCTTTGGCATTTCTGGCTATTTAGAAACAGATGATTCATTAGACTGTATCATTATACGTGCTTTACAAAAATCAAATAAAAAAGGAAAAAAATGACTCAGATAATTTTAAAAAACAATAAAATTTCTGTGGGAATTTTACCTGAATGTGGTGGTTCCCTTTCGTTCTTAAAATATATGAATCTGGATATATTACGCACAACAAACGAAAAACAATCCGATCCAAATCAATCATCCTTGTTTGTTATGATTCCTTATGCCAGTTTTATTTCAAACGGCAAATTTCCCTATTTTGGCATTACGCGTTCTCTTGTTGCCAATTCAAATATTTCTTCATATCCAATTCATGGAGATGTTTGGCAAAAAAAATTGCAACTTATTCAACAAAGCGATAACTTAGTTGAATTAACGTTAGTGCACAAAAAAGAAGAAGGTTTTCCCTATAATTATACAGCAGGAATTATTTATGAATTGCAAGATGAAAAACTCTTAATAACCTTAAAATTAAAAAACGATACACCTTTACCAATGCCATATGGTTTAGGCATTCATCCTTTTTTTAAAAACACCCCAAAAACAAAAATTCAATATAATTCAAAAAATATATGGTATCAAGACGATGATCCAATTATGGGACATCCCTATCCCATTTCAAAAGATTTAAACTTTAACGACCCAAAACCTTTACCCCGAACAGGATTGAATATTAGTGTTGATAATTGGGATGGCATTGCCAAAATCATTCAAGATAATTATTCTGTCACCATTCAGGCCGATAATTCGTTTGGTCATTTAACGCTTTACGCACCACGGGGAAAAGATTTTTTCTGTTTAGAACCTGTTTCCCATACTCCGGATGCATTTAATTTGGCAGCACAAGGTATTGTCGGAACAGGAATTCAAACACTTGGGCCAAATGAAAGCACATCAAATACAATTACTTTTATACTGAAAGGAAAACAATGATACCTTTAACAAAGATTATTGCCACATTGGGACCAGCCACTTCATCACCAAAAATGATTGAAAATCTAGCCAAAGCCGGTGCCAACGTTTTTCGTTTAAATTTCAGCCATGGCACTTATTCAGAACATTTGGAACGCATCCAAATTATACGTAATTTGGCAAACAAAAATAAAACACATTATACTATTTTGGCAGATATGCAGGGTCCTAAATTGCGTGTTGGAAGTTTTGAAAATAAATCTATTATATTAAAAAACGGTCAAACTTTTATACTGGACACAAATAAAACCTTAGGTAACGAAAAACGTGTTCAATTACCCCATCCTGAAATTTTTAAAGTAATTAAAAAGAAAATGAATCTGCTGTTAAATGATGGTAAAATCGTTTTAAGCGTTCAAAAAGTTTCCCCAAAACAAATTCTTACAAAAGTTTTGGTTGGAGGAGAATTGTCCGATCATAAAGGTGTCAATGTTCCTGATGTTATTTTACCGATTTCATCTTTAACGACGAAAGATAAAAAAGATTTAAAATTTGCTATGAATGCCGGTGTTGATTGGATTTGCTTGTCTTTTGTACAAACAGCCCAAGATATTATATCTGCCAAACGATTAATAGGAGACAAAACTCCTGTTTTGGCAAAAATAGAAAAGCCAGCCGCTATTCAAAACATTTCAGAAATCGTTTCAAAAGCTGATGCCATAATGGTTGCGCGTGGTGATTTAGGGGTAGAATGCCCAATTGCTTCTGTTCCCGGATTACAACGAAAAATTATGGCAGCTTGCCGTTTAGCAGGGAAACCTGTTGTTGTTGCAACCCAAATGTTAGAAAGCATGATAGAAGCACCTGTTCCAACACGAGCAGAAGTTTCCGATATTGCAACAGCCGTTTATGAAGGAGCCGATGCGGTTATGTTATCGGCTGAAACTGCCGCAGGAAAATATCCGATTCAGGCAGTTCAAACGATGCACGATGTTATTTTAAAAACACAAGCGGATCCAGATTATCAAATACGTTTATCGGCTTTACGTTTGCCTTTGGATGGCACAATTGCCTGCGCTATAACCTCTTCCATGCGACGAATGATTCAATCTTTATCCCATCCTGGATGTATTGCTACTTATTCTGTTTCAGGACGTACAACCTTACGCGTTGCCCGTGAACGTGCTATCGTTCCCATTTTGGGTATGACAACTTCTGAAAAAACAGCCAATCAAATGGGATTGGTTTGGGGGGTCGTTCCCGTTTGGATTAAAACGGTTAAACATATTGGTGAGGTAGCTCCTTTAGCAATTGAAAACGCCCAAAAACATCACTTAGCCAAACGTGGTGAGCAAATGATTATTACAGCCGGCTATCCTTTTGGCAACCAAGGCAATACAAATATTCTGTATATTGTGGATATTTAAGGGTTGTTTTTATAAAACAATAAAAAACACCGCCTTTTTCGGGCGGTGTTTCAGTTTACTTTTAGATGCTTATTTTTCCAAAATGGCGACACCCGGCAATGTTTTGCCTTCCATCCATTCCAAGAAAGCACCACCGGCCGCTGACACATAGGTCATATCAGCCTTAACACCTGCTTTCTTTAATGCAGAAACAGTATCGCCACCACCAGCAACGGATGTCAACAAACCAGCCTTGGTTTGTTCGGCAACCACTTTGGCGATTTCATTTGTTCCTTTATCAAAAGGTTTGATTTCAAAACAACCCACAGGACCATTCCAAATCAAGGTTTTGGCATTTTTAATCACATCACAGAAAGCCTGAACGGATTTTTCACCAATATCCATCAACACTTTACCAGCCGGCACTTTATCGGCATCGGATGTGTGGGCTTCTTGACCTTCACCAAAAGCATCAGCCCAAACCAAATCGGTCGGCACAACAATTTTGCAATTACCGGCATTGGCCAAAATGTTTTTGGCTGTATCAATCATATCGGGTTCAACCAAAGAACCTTCACCCATCGGGATACCTTGGGCAGCCAAGAATGTATGGGCCATACCCCCACCAATCAACAAATAGTCAACTTTTTTCACTAAGTTGCCTAATAAATCCAATTTTGTGGAAACTTTACTGCCACCCACCAAAGCAACAGCCGGATGAACAGGATTTCCCAAAGCTTTATCCAAAGCTTCCAATTCTTCCTGCATCAAGCGACCGGCTCCACGGGGCAATAAATGGGCCATACCTTCTGTGGAAGCATGAGCACGGTGAGCCGTTGAAAAAGCATCATTGATATAGATATCAATGCCATGGGCCAAATTTTCGGCAAATTCACGGTCATTTTTTTCTTCACCCGCATAAAAACGCAGGTTTTCCAACAACAAAACATCACCGTTTTGCATGGCACGAACGGCTTCATCACGACCTTCGCCAATGCAATCGTCCACAAATTTAACTTTCAAGCCCGAGGCTTTTTCCAAAGCGGGTGCCAAAAAGGCCAATGAAAATTCGGGATTCTTTTGTCCTTTGGGACGACCAAAGTGGCTGGCCACAACGGCTTTGCCACCATGTTCCACAACATACTTTAATGTTGGAACGAAACGGTCAATACGGGTTGTATCGGAAATTTGTCCATCTTTGGCCGGCACATTTAAATCAGCACGAATAAAAACGGTTTTTCCGTTAAAATCAAAATCATCAAGTGTTTTAAACATTTTTTCTCCTTTTGTAAAACGTTATTTTGATACTCTTTTTCAAAGATTTTGTCAAGCGAAAATTTTACTTGCAAAAGGCGATTCTTTTTGCTAAATTACCCCCATATTAAAACAAAAGGATATAAAATGAAATTGATTGTAGAATATTTAGAAAATTATGATAAAAACTGGGGGTTGTTATCCTATAAACACGCCGATGATTCAGGGTTTGATATGCGTGCAGCCATCAAAGAAACCATGACATTGAAACCAGGCCAACATGCGGTTATTCCAAATGGTATCAAATTAAAAATTGAATCCCAAGATAACGCCTTTGAAATTCAGGCACGTCCCCGTTCGGGATTGGCCGCCAAATTCGGCATTTCCGTGGTCAATACCCCAGGCACCATTGATTACGGTTATCGTGGTGAAGTTATGACAATTTTAATCAACCTGGGAACAGAAGATTTTGTCATCAACCCAGGTGACAGAATTTCCCAAGCTGTTATTTGTCCAATTATTCGTCCAACGATTGAAGAAGGTATTGTGGACGACATTACAACACGCAGTGCCGGCGGTTTTGGTTCAACAGGGGTAAAATAATGACAAAAACTGTTAAAGTTGGCTTTTGTGCTTTTGGAAAAGATTTTAATTATAAAGAATTTTTGCCAATAAAACTCTTATCAGATAAATATGATTTTCAACTTTCAGACAATCCTGATTATCTGTTTTATACACCTGCCGATAATACACATCATAATTTTGATTGCATTCGTATTTTCTGGACAGGCGAAAACATTATTCCTAACTTTAACTATTGCGATTATGCCATTGGTTTTTCAACTCTTTCATTTGATGACAGATATATGCGTTTGCCGTTATGGGCAACCTATAAGACAGCATTGGAAAAAACAATCAATCGGCAAAATATAATCACAAAAGAACAAGCCTTAAATCGTTCTTTTTGTGCAACCGTTATTTCCAATTCCAAACAAACCGACGGTGTTCGTGAAAAAATGTTTGAAAATTTGTCATCTTATAAGTCGGTTGCCTCGGGCGGTAAATGGAAAAACTCAGTCGGTGGGCCTGTACCCGATAAAATTGAATTTCAAAAAAATTATAAATTCTGCTTATGTGCCGAAAATACATACGCACCAGGTTATACCACCGAAAAAATACTGGAAGCTTTTGCCAGTAATTGTATCCCCATTTATTACGGCGACCCACTGGCGGTTCAAGACTTTAATCCAAAAGCTTTTATCAATGCCCACGATTTTCCAGATATGGCCAGCCTGTTGGAACGGGTTAAAGAAATTGATTCAAATGATGAATTATATTGGCAAATTTTACAAGAATCACCATTTTTACCAAACACCTTGGAAAAGTATTCAGATAAAAAAGTGGCTGAATTTTTCGATCGCATATTTTCTCAACCTTTAAACAAAGCCAAAAGGCGCTTTTATTTCAAACCCTATCAGGATTTTGATTATCGGAATTTAAAGGTTCGGGATATAAAACTGATTTTGAAACACTTTTTTCTGAGCAGATTTAAACGCAAAAAGCATTAAAACCTTGACTTTTTGGGGTTGTTCGGTTAGAACACCCCCTATTTTTATTTTAAAGAAAAGATAGGAATAACTATCCGTTTTAAAAATAAATAAAAGCCCCAAAGTTGGGGCTTTTATTTTTAGGAACGGGCTCCTCTTCCTCTTACAGGAGAGGCTGTTTCCATAATAATTTCCTCAGCATCTGTTATATGAACACCTGAGTTACGAGGAATAGAAAATTCCTTCTTCGGCATTGGTTTACCTTCAAATTTCAAACCCTTTTCACTATGTTCAACCAAAACAACCCCTGGTGCAATAGAATATGGAGTTGCTCGTGGCCCAATCGTAACTGAATTATCACCGGTTTGATGTTCACAAACACTTCTACCTGTATGCCTGTTTTTTATATAATCCAAAACATAGTCTTTATTAACAGAGGTAACCCCCAAAGGAAGCATGATAGTTTGTGTCATCATCCCTTCTGATGCATTTACAATGACCGTTCCCAATGTGTTTCTTGTGGTTGCCTGTCCTCTGTGGCGAATAGCACGTCCACCCAATTGAATGTATAAATCATCGTGTTTAACCGCTGTCATACCATTTTTAAATATTTTATTAAGAGCCATTTTATTTTCCTTTCAGTTATAAAAAAACACCGATGGGGTTATCCCATTGGTGGTGGTTATCAAAAATTTTGTAAAATTACAGATTAGCTTTCTTGGCAATACCCCCCCCTCACGCACAAAAAATCCTTATTTTTCAAAGGCTTATTTTGTGATATTGAAGTTGTATAGTATTGCATTTTTATCCTTTCACGTACCCACTTTTGCATATTTTTGAGGGTATGTCAAGTAATTTTTTATTTTTTTGTCATCCTGAGTGGGTGTAGCCCCGAAGTATCCCATGGATTCTTCACCTATAAAGGGTTCCAAATGAGATAAAAGCTCTTGACTTTTTGGGGTTGTTCGGTTAGAATAACCCCAATTTTTAATTTAAAGAAAGGATTTCAATATGGCATCATATCAATATATTTATGTAATGAAAGATTTATGTAAAACTTTCCCCGGCGGAAAAGAAGTTTTAAAGCATATTTGGCTGAGCTTTTTCCCCGGAGCTAAAATCGGCGTTATCGGTCCAAACGGTGCCGGTAAATCCACATTGATGAAGATTATGGCGGGCTTGGATGACAACTTTACAGGTGAAGCTTGGCCGGCCGAAGGTGTCAAAGTTGGCTATTTACCCCAAGAACCGCAACTGGATGCTTCCAAAAACGTGATTGAAAACATCATGGACGGCGTTGGCGAAGTCAGGGATTTGATGAAACGTTGGGAAGAAGTCAACAATGCCTTTGCCGATCCCGATGCCGATATGGATAAACTGTTGGCCGAACAGGCTGAATTACAGGAAAAAATTGATGCCGTGGGTGGTTGGGATTTTGAACGAAACGTAGAAATCGCCATGGATGCTTTGCGTTGTCCGCCGGCCGATGCCGATGTCACAAAGTTATCCGGTGGTGAAAAACGCCGTGTGGCCTTATGTCGTTTGTTGTTATCCAAACCTGATATGTTATTATTGGATGAACCGACCAACCATTTGGATGCCGAATCCGTTGCTTGGTTGCAGGTCTTTTTAAAGAACTTCCCAAATACCGTTGTGATGATTACACACGACCGTTATTTCTTGGATAATGTGACAGGGTGGATTTTGGAAATGGATCGTGGCGAAGGTATTCCATACGAAGGCAACTATACCAAATGGTTGGAAGCCAAAGAAAAACGTTTGCAAATTGAAAAGAATGCCGAAGATAAACGCCAAAAAACATTGAAAGAAGAATTGGAATGGGTGCGTTCCAGTCCCAAAGCACGCCAAGCAAAATCAAAGGCTCGTATCACGGCATATGAAGAATTATTGAAAAAATCAAATGAAAAAGTCCCCGATATTGCCCAGATTGTCATTCCGGCCGGTCCACGCTTGGGTGATTTGGTTTTGAAGGCAGAAGGCCTGAGCAAAGCCTTTGGCGACAAATTGTTATTTGAAGATTTAAGTTTCAACCTGCCCGCCGGTGGTATCGTGGGCGTTATTGGTCCCAATGGTGCCGGTAAAACAACTTTGATGCGTATCATTACAGGTCAAGAAACACCTGATTCAGGCACTTTCCGTGTGGGTGAAACGGTAAAACTCGGCTATGTGGATCAAAGCCGTGATTCCTTAAACGACAACAATACCGTATGGCAGGAAATTTCCGATGGTAACGACATGCTGACTTTGGGCAAGCGTGAAGTTTCCAGTCGTGCCTATGTGGCTCAATTTAACTTTAAAGGCGGAGATCAACAAAAGAAAATCGGCATGTTGTCCGGTGGTGAACGCAACCGTGTCCACATGGCCAAAATGTTAAAATCAGGTGCCAATGTCTTATTATTGGACGAACCGACAAACGATTTGGATGTTGATACCTTGCGTGCATTGGAAGAAGCCCTGATGGACTTCCCAGGATGTGCGGTTATTACATCACACGACCGTTGGTTTTTGGACAGATTGGCAACACATATTTTGGCCTTTGAAGGCGACAGTAAAGTCGTTTGGTTTGAAGGCAACTATGCCGAATATGAAGCCGATCGCAAACGCCGTTTGGGTATTGATGCCGATACACCACATCGCATTAAATACAAGCCGATAGAGAGGAAGTAATATTATACGTCCATATCTGGTCCACCTTTTAATTTATTTAAAATCATAGCACGATCAATAGGAGATGAGCTACGACGCGGGACAAGCGCTTTTTCAGAATGAAACTTATCTAATATATCTAGTTTTTCTTCTCTTGAATTTGCTTTTAAAATCGCTTTTAATGTGGATTGACGAGCTTCTTTATCAACTTCTTTTTGATATTTTAATCCTTCCGTTTTACCGCCAGTTTCATCGCTTATACCAACAAAACGGCCTTTTTTAAAAACTGTGTAACGATCAGAAATATAACCATCTTTTTCATAAAAACGTATAACCCCATCTTTATAACCGTTTTTATAATTCCCCTCTTCTGTCAGGTATCTAAATACAGTCTTTCCATCAGGGGTTGTTCCTATTTTTACTTGGTGCTTTTGTAATTTATGATTTGTTGCAGCATACCCAAACTCCTGATATTTCCCTTGAGCTCTCCCCTTCCCATCTACCATATATTTTCCTGTTAAAGAATTCTCAAAAGAACAATTGGCCCTTTCTGCGTAGCGATGATCATTTGTTAAAAGAGATGTTCCATCAGACATTGGCACATGATACACAGTAGACACCTTGGACTTTTCAGCCAATTCTTCCTTTTTTCTTAAAAAATCAAAAATTGCCATTTTATTTTCCTTTCAGTTATAAAAAAACACCGATGGGATGAACCCATTGGTGATGGTCGTTAAAAATTTTGTTAAGTTATGGATTATTTTTTCTAGGCAATACCCCCCCCCACATTCGTAAAAAGTCCTTGTTTTTCAAAGACTTATTTTTATGAGTTGAAGTGGTATAATGTTTCATTTTTATCCTTTTATACCACGACTTTTGCATATTTTACGGGGAATGTCAAGAACTTTTTTAAGTAAACTAAAAGCCCCGATTTTCGGGGCTTTTTATTTATCTTTGAGATTGTTGTTGAACAACTTTTGCATTTGATACCGTTTTTTGCACTGGTCTTGATTGTTGGGCCAAATTTATATCCGCACCACGATTAAAACCTTTTGCTAAATCCGCCTTTAAGTGACCATGAACATTGTTTTTTTGTTGTGTTTTTGTTTGGCTATGCTCAATTGATTTTCCCCTCATTTTATCATACAGTTTTTTGCCATATTTAATCGCCAAAGGCGTTAAACCCAATGCAACCAACCCCAAACCGCCAACACCGGCAAGAGGAGCTACAATAGCCCCAATCTGAGCCGCATCAGCCAAAAATTCAGTTGCTGCCGGGGCAGAAGCGGCATGCATCGCAACACCACCGGCCGCTGCAATTGCAGTTCCCCCGGCCACCATACAGGCATTTTTAAAATCTTTTTTATCCATTTGATATCCTTTAAAAACTAAATCTTAAACCCGCTGATATTGAATGAGATGTTAAATCTTTAACTTCGGTTTTGTCTGTTCTATGAGCACCAGCAGGTTTGATAGTCGGATCCCAACCATCAAAGTATTGTAGTTTTACCTTGCCATAATGGGTATAACGATAACCAAAGTCCACGTTTGTATTACGATTTAAGGCATAGGAAATACCAGCCCCAATTTGCCATGCAAAATTGATATTGTTATGGTTTTCTGTATACGGATCACAATCGTCTATATCCACATTTTTAATTTCACCCTTCACATGTGCCAGACCTACACCAGCACCAATAAAAGGCGTCAATTGTGTTCCGGTTGGGATATCATAATAAAGATTGAATAAGAGCGTTCTGGCTGTTACATAACCTTTTGTTGAATTAAAATCATTATTTGTTGGCGTAAAATCCAAATCCGATTCAGCATCAGTATATAAAGATCCTTCCAATTCACCACGCCATGAATTTAATTTCACACCGAAGGCCAAAGCTCCTGAAAAAGCCTCACCTTCAAAATCTTTGTTCCATGTTCGATGGCCGATACCACGAATATGATCCTTATATTCACCTTCTCCTTCCATCATATTCACACCCACACGGGCGGCAATATACGGCACAGGGCGGGCACCTGTGTATTCATGATGAGAACGATACGGTGTCGGCGTTTGATAACTGGGTGCAATAACAGGTTGCGAATAAACAACGGGTGCCGCAGTATCCACATAACCATAAGCATATCTGGATGATTGTGCGGGTATCGTACACGATCCTGTTGAACAATTACAAACTGCCCCAGTTACACAACGACCGGCACAGGCACAATACCCCGCCTCAGCCGTTGACACGCCAAAAACAGCCGTCAAACAAAAAACAGTTGAAAACAAAAGACTTTTCTTCATCCTAATCCCCTTTCGTATGGGCATTTCCCCTTTTAATAGCATCAGTTTAAACAATAAAAAAATGAATTGCAAGCACTTTTTTTGTTTTCTTAACTTTTTTTATCGCATTCTTAAACGATTGACCAAAATATTTTTTTTGACACCATCAAATAAAAGCGTTTGTGTTTTATGGGTCGCCTGACGAACAACAGCTCTTGAAATATGATCTATAGCCAATTTTGAATCGCATTCAATACGTGCCGGTCTTTTTTGATTTTGACGTGAAGCAACCGCTACAACCGTATCCGCCGGAACAACTGCAGAAAAAGGCTCGGCCGAGTTATTGCTGTGAATTGCCAACATATTTTGACCTTTTGGCATTTGAGGACCACCCGCTGATTTTAAATAAGCATTAGCCCCCATCGGCGTGGCAATCATAGCACCATCGCCAAATATATTATATCGTGAATCATTGATTAAAAGATCTAAATCCAACGCTTGCATGGACGGACCACGAAAGAACGAAACCTCATTAAAGGCATAAGCTTTTACCCTTTGACCAGAGCTCGCCAAAGTCGTTTCCACCTGTAACGGCGGAACCATTATTTTTTCAGCACGTGAAATTCTTTCGGGTAAATGCCGCCAATCTTTATCATTAGTTAAATAACCAACCTTGCCGTAATTTAATGCAAAAATAGGAATAGACGTATCTTTTTTAACCTGATCATGCAAATCATCCAAAACAGAACCGTCACCACCCAGAACAACGTGAACATCCGAATTAAACCAATCAGCCTGACCATATTTGGATATACAGGATTCAAAATCATTTTTAGCATTTTCTTTTTGACAAATAAAATGTATTTTCAAGCATGACTCCTTGGCTGATATAATTATACACCCGAAAGTCTTTTTTGTCAAATTTCGTATTTTTTTGCTTGACACCCAAGAAAAAAAAGAATAGACTCACAGCCAAAAGGGAGAGAAAAAATGTCACTTCATACAGGGAAAATTACCGCTATTTCAGGTAGTGTCGTTTTGGTCAGATTCCAAAATAATCCACCCAGCATTTTCAACGCGTTACAGGTGAATGATTTGATTTTGGAAGTACAAAGCTATGCCGATGAAAACACCGTTCGTGCATTGGCAATGGGTTCTACCCAAGGCTTGGCACGCGGTATGAGCGTTCAGGATTTGGGACATCCCATTGAAGTACCAGTAGGTCAAAAAGTTTTGGGCCGTATGTTTAATGTTTTGGGGCAACCTTTGGACGAAAAACCAGCATTAACTTCTGCCCCTACCCGCTCTATTCATGCACAATCACAACCTATCAGTAAATTAAATGTCAGCAATAAAATCTTTGTAACAGGAATTAAAGCTATTGACCTGCTCGCCCCCATGGAACGCGGCGGAAAAGCCGGCCTGTTCGGTGGTGCCGGTGTGGGTAAAACGGTTTTAATTACCGAAATGATAAACAACATGGTTGGCCGTTATGAAGGCGTCAGTATTTTTGCCGGTGTCGGCGAACGTTCCCGAGAAGGCGAAGATTTATATCGTGAAATGCAACAAGCTGGTGTTTTAAGTAAGACCGTTATGGTTTTTGGTCAGATGAACGAAACACCGGGTGTACGTTTTCGCGTTCCCTTATCTGCCCTGACAATGGCAGAATACTTCCGTGACGAAAAAAAGACAGATGTTTTGTTATTGATAGATAACATCTTCCGTTTTATTCAGGCCGGTTCAGAAGTATCTGTCTCTTTGGGGCAAATTCCTTCACGTGTGGGATATCAGCCTAATTTGGGAACGGATTTAGCCGATTTAGAAGAACGTATTTCATCCACAAAAGATGCAGCCATCACATCTATTCAGGCGGTTTATGTGCCGGCCGATGATTTTACCGATCCTTCGGCCACGCATACATTCTCGCATCTGTCATCTACAATCGTTTTATCACGAAATCGAGCAGCTCAGGGGCTTTATCCGGCCGTTGATCCGTTGGAATCGGGTTCAAACATGCTGACACCTTTGATTGTGGGCGATCGGCATTATAAGGTAGCTATTGAAGTCCGAAAAACTTTGGCTCAATACGAAGAATTAAAAGACATTATTGCCATGTTGGGCTTTGATGAATTACCCGAAAAAGATCAACAAACAGTTCAAACCGCCCGAAAATTAGAACGTTTTTTAACGCAACCGTTCTTTACCACAAATCAATTCACGGGTATGCAGGGCCGTTCTGTGGATTTAGAGGAAACAATTACCGGCTGTGAACGTATTTTATCAGGTGAATTTAAAGATTTTACCGAAGATGACTTTTTCATGGTCGGAAACATTGATGAAGCCATTCAAAAAGCCAAGAAAAGAAAAGGAAGTAAATGAAATTAAAAATCCTGACACCGGCTCAAATCTTTGTTGACACCTTTATTGAAAAGGTGGATTTTGAAGCTGTGGACGGATTTTTCACACTTTTGCCCAAACACATTGATTTTATCACTTCTTTAAAACAAACAATTGTTCAATATCAGGCCAATAACAAAACCCATTATGTGGCCTGCGATCGTGGCGTGGTTGTTAAAAAATCAGACGAAGTTATTATTTCAACATCATTGGCCATTACAGATGATAATTTGGAAAAATTAAAAAAGACCATTGAGGTTGACTTTAAACAAATGGAACAGGAACGAAAAGAAGTTTTAGTTTCTATGTCACGATTAGAGGTCGGCCTGACAAAAGGTTTGATGAATTTAACCTCAATGCGGGAGGCGAACCATGTCGGAATTTGAAAAACAACTGAACAAGACCGCCAAACAATTGATTAAAAAGGCCGATAACCGTCAAAAAAGAGGTCAAATCAAAATAACCTATAATGCTGGAATTATCAGCATTTACGGATGGCAAGTAGCCGTTCCCGTCATCTTGTGTTTGCTTTTGGGGCGTTTATTGGATCGTTTATATCCGACAGAGCAAATATCATGGACTTTAAACCTGATTATCATCGGTTTTATTTTGGGCTTTATCAACGCCAACATTTGGTTAAAAAAATCTTATCAAGTTAAGAAAGGAAGTAAAAATGGAAAATTTTAAACTTCCGATAGATATGGTTTTGGAATCTTTGTTGTGCGGTGTTCTGCTCAGCTTGGTTTATTTTTCTTTGCTGTGGTATTCATTAAAAGTATTACCCAACATGAAACGCAAAGGGCTATTTTTATTCGTTACATCCCTTATTCGACTGGTTATTTTTTTGGTGGTTGCCATTTTATTGGCAAAGGACGGACACATGAAGCTGATATGGATGTTTTTAGCCTTTATCGTTACACGTTTATGCTTGGTCAAATTTTTAAAAAACAGGGGGCAACATGCTTGAAAATTTAGACCAAATAATTGTTTTTAGATTGGGTCCAATTTCCATAAATGCCACCATTTTTTATACGTGGATTGTGATGGGGATTTTGGTTGGACTTTCCGTTTTTATGACACGAAATTTAAAAGTACACGGCCAAATCGGAAAGGTTCAGATTATCATGGAAATGCTGGTTCAGGCTATTCAAGGACAAATTAAAGACGTATCCGGCGATAATCCAAAAAAATATCTGTCTATTATCGGAACATTTTTCTTGTTTATCGCCATGGCTAATCTTCTCAGCATTATCCCTTGGTTCAAAGTTCCAACGACCAGCTTGACCACAACGGTTGCATTTGCCTCATGCGTCTTTTTTGCCATTCCTTATTATGGAGTTAAAAATGCCGGTTGGAAAGGATATTTTAAAAAATTTATTGAACCGACACCGGTGATGTTACCCATGAATATTATCAGCGATTTTTCATCCACATTTTCTTTGGCTTTTCGTTTATACGGAAATATGCTCAGCGGTGCCGTTATCGGATCCGTTTTAATCATGTTGGTTCCTTTTATTGTTCCCCTGCCCATGCAATTATTGGGATTATTAACCGGAACGATTCAGGCTTACATATTTGCACTCTTGGCGATTGTATATGTATCGGCGGTCGCCCCAAAAGAGTCATTTGTTCAATCAACCGATACAAAAGGAGAATAAAAAATGGAAGCAATTACTTTAATCGGTGCAATGTCAATTATTTCGGCTGCTTTATGTATCGCCATCGGCGGTGTTGGACCGGCCATTGGTGAAGCAAATGCGGCAGCAAATGCCCTGCGTTCCATGGCACAACAACCGGATGAATCTTCCACCATTACACGTACCTTGTTCGTTTCAATGGCCATGATTGAATCCACCGCCATTTATGCGTTCGTGATTACCATTTTAATTTTATACGCCAATCCGTTTTGGAATTATGTCGTTGAACAGGCCGCCACCAAATAAAAGGATAAAAAATCATGCAAATTGATTGGATTACCTTTGTTGCCCAGATTGTCAATCTGTTCGTATTGGTTTGGTTGTTAAAACGTTTTTTATACAAACCGGTTTTGGATGTTGTTGAAAAACGCCGCAACGAAATCAACGAAAAAATTGATTCAGCAACCGCTTTGCAACGTCAGGCTGAATCGGAATTTCAAGCTTTAAAATCCGAAAAAGCAACTTTTGAAAAATCATTACAAAAACAACGCAATGATTTAGCAAAAGAATTAACCCAACAACGCAAAGAAGGTTTGGAAAACATCAAACAAGAGGCAAGCCAATTAAAGTTGCAATTGCATGAGCAAATTAAAACCCAAAACGAAAACTTAAAATCGGAATTGGAAAACTTTATCAGTCATGATTTTTTGAATGTTGCCGGCAAAATCATCACAGATTTAACAGATGCAACCCCCATTGAACGAGTATTAAATCTGTTTTATAAAAGATTGATAACTCTGACAAAATCAGAAAAAACAAAAATAGATAAAATAATTAAAAATCAAAAAGTTATTTTTGTTAATTCATCTGAAGCTTTATCAGAAAACCACAAACAGGACATGAACCGTTTTTTACGTGATTATTTTGAAATTTCCCCAAAAACACAAATCAGATATCACACTGAATCAACTTTGGTATTGGGGATAGAAATCCGCTTTGCCGACAATAGTATTGATTGGACGATTAAAAATTATCTGGACGAACTGGAACAAGGTTTGGAACAGGTTCTAAAACATAAAAAATAGGAGAAAAGATGTCAAACTCAGTTGCCACAAAAGCACGGAAAAATGCCGAAAAGGTTTTGAAAAAATCTGATTTTCAGTTACGTGTCAAAGAAATAAACACCATTGAATCAATGTCGGCAGGAACAGCCATTGTTTCAGGTTTGACTCACGCCAAAATCAACGAGCTTTTAAGTTTTAAAAACGGCGTTATCGGTATGGTTCACAGTTTGTCCGATAAAGGTGCCGGGGTTATCTTTTTAACCAATGCTGATAGCTTAAAGGCTGGCGACAGAGCCTCTCAAACAAATCAAGTTTTGGATGTTCCTGTGGGTAATGAATTATTGGGACGTGTTATCAATCCTTTGGGGCAACCATTGGATGATAAAGGTATAATCAGTGCGAAACAAAGCCTGCCTATTGAACGGGACGCTCCATCCATTATGGCACGATTGCCCGTTGATACACCTTTACAAACCGGTATCAAGGCCATTGATTGCTTTACCCCCATTGGTCGTGGTCAGCGTGAATTGATTTTGGGCGATCGTCAAACAGGTAAAACAGCCATTGCCGTTGATACAATTTTGAATCAAAAAGATTCAGGTGTTATTTGTATTTACTGTGCCATCGGACAACGACTTTCCGATACTGCCCGCGTCATCAATACCTTAAACAAATATGATATGATGAAAAATTGCGTGGTTGTAATTGCCAGCGGTGAAGACGAAGCAGGATTACAATATATTGCGCCCTATTCTGCCACATCTATCGGTGAATATTTCATGAGTAAAGGTAAAGATGTTTTGGTTGTTTATGATGATTTAACAGCCCACGCCCGAGCCTATCGTCAAATGTCATTATTGTTGCGTACTCCACCAGGACGTGAAGCTTATCCGGGTGATATTTTTTATTTGCATTCACGTTTATTGGAACGTGCCACACATTTGCGCCCCAAATTCGGTGGCGGTTCTTTAACAGCTTTACCAATTGTATCCACAGAGGCCGGCAACATATCCGCCTATATTCCCACAAATGTGATTTCAATTACTGATGGACAAATCTATCTGTCCAACAGTTTGTATCAAAAAGGTCATATGCCGGCCATTGACACGGGGCGTTCTGTTTCCCGTGTGGGCAGTGCTGCCCAATTACCGGCTTATCGTTCTTTGGTAGCACCATTGAAACTGTTTTATTCCCAATTTGAGGAGTTGGAATCTTTTTCAAAATTCGGTGTTCAAATGGAAGGCGATACCTTAGCACGATTAAAACGAGGTCGGACCATCCGAAACGTTTTACAACAACGCCAATATCAATTAATGGATGCACCTTCTCAAATCGGTGTCTTTTTAGCCTTAAACAACGGTTTATTGGATAATGTTGAAGAAAGCAAAATTTCCCAAGCCCAAGATGTTATTCAACAAGTGTTAAGAAATAACTTTACTCATCTTTTAAAACAATGGACAGAAAAAAGGGAAAAATTGTCCGAAAAAGATAAAGACACTTTGATTAAAACATTCCAACAGGCTTTGATTAAAAAAGGAATTATTAGCACAAAATGACACAAGAAACACTGAATAAACGAATTAAAACAACAACAGATTTGCGTGGTATCGTCAGCACCATGAAAATGTTGTCGTCTGTTTCTGTGGGACAATTTGAACGTGCTTTAAAATCATTAAATCAATATACGGAAAACATTCAAAATGCCTTTCGTGGACTTTTTGCACAAGAATCTTTTCAATATACCCCCCCTGCTATACGTGCCAAAAACAAAAAGATTTTAGCCGTTCTAATTGGTTCTGACAATGGATTGGTTGGGCGTTTTAATCGTGATATTTTGGATAATATGAAAAAAACATTAATACCGATGACAGATAAAAATCAAATTAAGATTATCAGTATCGGCAAAAGATTATCCGCCATCATCCAAACAAACGGATTTCACTTATTGGCCCATTATAACAATTCAAACACGACCAAAGAGGTTTCAGCTTTGGCTGGTGCCCTTTTAACAAAAATACACCAATTGGTCAGCAAAGAACAATTTGATTGCGTTTGGTTGTTTTATACTACACGTCAAGATACCAAAACATCCATTATCGGCGAACAACTTATCCCTTTCCAACAAAATTTATTGGATACGATTAAATCCAAAAAATGGGATGGACGAACTTTACCTTTAATCACGGCAGAACATGATGAACTATTTTCCGCCTTGATTCGTGAACACTTTATCGTATCGCTGTCCCATGCATTGACGGCCTCTTTAGCAACCGAACATTATACTCGTATGATCCATATGCAGCAAGCCGAAAAAAACATCGATGAAAAGTTGGCTGAATTGGAATTGATCTATCAACAAGAACGCCAAAATCAAATTACAAACGAACTGATTGACATTGTTTCAGGTGCAGAAGCCATCAATAAAAGTTAAAAAAACGCTTGACAAATATAGAAAAAATACATAAACTACCCCAAAAAAGGAGTTAAAATGATAAAATCAGAATTAATTGAACGTTTGGCACAAGAAAGCCGTTTAAATAACGCAGATGCAAAAGTTGTTGTTGACACAATTTTTGATACAATCGTTCAAACATTAGCCAATGGCGGACGAGTAGAATTACGTAATTTTGGCATTTTATCATTAAAAACACGAAAAGCACGGATGGGCCGCAATCCAAAAACCGGTGAACAGGTATTTGTGGGGGAAAAACGTATACCCTATTTTAAGCCTGGAAAAGCTGTCTTAAACGCATTGAATGGAAAAAAATGAGTTGGATTTCCAATTTAACCAGACCAACTGTTAAAAAAATAGGTATCAGCAAGGATATCCCTGATAATTTTTGGGACAGATGCCCTAAATGTGGGGCTATGTTATTTCACAGCGAAATGACGAAGTCGTATTTTGTGTGCCCACATTGTGATTACCATTTTCGCTTACCCATTAAAGAAAGATTAAATCTTTTATTTGATAAAGCCGAATACAATATCATCCATTTGCCCAAAACAACAGAAGATCCATTGCATTTTCATGACATCAAAAAATATACCGACCGATTAAAAGATGCCCAAAAGAAGACAAATCAGGACGATGCAATCACTGTGGCTCATGGTTTGATTGGTGGCAAACGTGCTGTCGTCGGTATATTCAATTTTGATTTTATGGGAGGTTCCATGGGAACAGCCGTAGGACAAGCCATTATTACCGCATCAAAATTAGCCGAAATACAACAGGCTGCATTGATTTTAATCCCTGCCAGTGGCGGTGCCAGAATGCAAGAAGGCATTCTGTCTTTGATGCAAATGGCACGTACAACCGTTGCTGTAAAAGAACTCAACAAAAAGAAAATTCCATACATTGCTGTTTTGACAAACCCGACAACAGGTGGTGTAACGGCTTCTTTTGCTATGTTGGCCGACATTACATTAGCCGAACCTGGTGCGGTCATTGGTTTTGCTGGGTCTCGTGTAATTGAACAAACAATTCATGAAACTTTACCGCCAAACTTCCAAAAATCCGAATATCTGTTAGAACATGGTATGATTGATCAGGTTGTCAGCCGAAAGAATCTGCGTGATAAACTGATTCAAATTTTAAGCTTCTTTGACTTGTAATTTTCGTTTTATTCCCCATATATTCATGAAGGGGGAACAAATGAAACGAATATTATTTTTTGATGCGGATGAAGATTTAAAAAAATTTGCCCAAAATTGCAAAATTGACGGCATTCAATACATCTTTTTTGATGAGCCGTTTTACAGTATCAAACCCAAGAAATTGGAAAAATTTTCAGATTCTGAAATCATTTCAGTTTTCACACATTCTTCACACATTCCCAATGAAAAACTGGATTTGTTTAAAAAGTTAAAACTGATAACAACTCGATCCACCGGCGTTAATCACATTGATTTAGATTATTGTAAAAAAAGAAAAATTTCCGTTTGTAACGTTCCCAACTATGGTGCGATTACTGTTGCCGAATTTGCCTTTGGTTTGTTGTTATCATTGACACGAAAGATTCCCAAAGCCAGCTTTGACATGCGTCAAGGCAATGTCTTTTTACCCAATTATACAGGTATAGATTTAAATGGCAAAACCATCGGGGTTATCGGAACAGGCTCCATCGGGCGACATATTATTCAATTGGCAAAAGGTTTTGGCATGAAGGTCATTGCCTATGATTTATACCAAAATCCATCTTTAAAAGAATTATACACGAATTCATTAAATCAGCTTTATCAAAAAAGCGATATAATTTCGTTAAATATACCATCCACGCCAGAAAATAGGCATTTTTTAAATAAAGAAGCCTTTTCAAAAATGAAAAAAGGTGTTTATATCATCAACACGGCACGTGGCGATTTAATTGATGCCGAGGCTTTATATCAAGCCATACGCAAAAAAATAGTGGCCGGTGCCGGCTTGGATGTGTTGGAAAATGAAGATTTTTTGTTGCATGATGAAGCGGAAACTTCCCCTAACCTGAAAAATTCGGATTTTTTATTGACATCAGCCATTAATTTAAAATTGTTACAATGTCCCAATGTGATTGCCACACCACATATCGCCTTTAACACACATGATGCCATTTGCCGAATCAACGCTACCACATGCGAAAATATCCGTGCATTTTTAAATAAAAACCCAATCAATTTGGTGTAAAAAAAGCCCCTTGAAATAAGGGGCTGATTTTATAATCTTTTTCTAACGACCTTCTCTTTTCATTTTATTCATGAGTGCTGTGTTTTCAGAGTTTTTCGGTTCAGATTCTCTTAAATTTTGATTAATTTGCATACTATCATTATTTTTTCCATCCAAGGAAGCAGCCCTTAAACGTTGCGCCAGTGTTGATATTTTAGCAAGCCCTTTTTGTCTATCTACAACTTCGGTATGCAATTGTTGCCATTGTTCCTCTGTAAGCTTTGCTTTGGGGTCTATGCCATGCCTCTTTCGAAATTCTGCGGTTTGTTTTGTTGTTATGAATGCTAATGCCATTTTTTACTCCTTTGTTAATTGTTTGACATTATTTAAACGCAATTAAACCCACTGTAATCATACAGTGGGTTTATTATGCCAAGGCATAACTTAATTTGCAAAACTACTTGTGTGTGTGTGTGTGTGTGTACAAAATCCTTTTATTTTGACCTTTAACGCAATTTAAACACATTGTAATCTGATCTCCTTTCTTATGCCTTATCCCCATACTAGCCAACTTTTCACCCTTTGTCAAGAGATTTATTCGGATTTTTTTAATCTTCAATTTCCATATCGGTTGTTTCAACTTCTTCGTTATCCGGCTCCGGTGATGGTAATACCTCTTCGGATATTGCTGGCGTTTCATGAACACATGAAACCACCCAAACATCATAGACCGCATCTTCCATGGCCGATATCGCCGGATTAGAAGAAAACATCCAACCCGAAAAAAGTTCTTTATCTTCTTGTACAATTCTTAAAAAAGCGGCATTTTCAGGTGTTTCTTCGGGTGTTTTTGTCAAACATTTATCCACCGTAATGGTCAATTCACCAAAATCAATGCTGGAACCAACGGGTAATGAAAGTTCTTTTACCCGACCAGTTACCTTATCCATCCCTTGTAAAATAACAGCATCAGTCGGAATTGTTGCTCCCAACACAGGAAACACCCATAAAATCAAAAGAAAAAACAGTTTTTTCATATCGTCCTACTTTGTGGATAAAAAGATAAATTCAGAAACATTGTCTTCCAAAGATTTATAGTTTTTGGTATTCAACATTTTATCACCGTCTTTTAATAAAGCACGGCTTTTGCCCGGTTCCAAACGCACATATTTATCCCCCATTAAGCCAGCATCGGCAATGGCCGCCACCGTATCAATAGGCAACGAAATACTGGAATCAATGCTTAACAAAACATCGGCCGTATAATCATCCTGATTTAATTGGGTTTTCATAACAGTGCCAACCTTTATGCCCGAAATCATCACGTCAGATCCAACCTGTAACCCTCCAATTTTTGAAAAATTAGCCAATACATGATATCCTTGTACTTGACGGGTATCCACCCTGCCCGCTGCATAAAACATAAACACAACAGCAAATGCCAACACACAAAAACCTAAAATTGTTTCAATAGGATTCTTCTTCATTTAATTCTCCTTTTTCTTCATTTTTATTTTTTTTGTTCGCCATAAAGGCATTCAGCTTTTCTAACAATTCATCCAATAACAATGCGTCTTGGGCATACGCAATTGTATCACCTGTCAACAGCAATTCTTCATCTCCACCTGGTATTAATTCAATATGTTTGGAACCAAAAATGCCGTCTGTTTCAATGGATACCGACGTATCAATCGGAAAATCAAATTTTTTATCAAATGCCAATGTAGCACGAACCAAATATTCTTCACCAAAATCCATAGCAAAAACACGACCAATCGGCAAGCCAGATAAACGCACAGGTGCTCCTAGATTTAAACCATCCGTTTTTGAAAAATAAGCATATAAAATAAAATCTTGTTTTTTTTGTTGCTTGATAGAGCTGTTATGAGCCCAAACCAACCACACACCCAACAGGCATATCAAAAGGAAACCTACCAATATTTTTTGCCATTTATCCGTCATGCATCTTCCCCAAATTTATTATTGACCAAATCTATCAATTTTTCCAAAATTTCATCCGAAGATTCACCTTCGGCTTCAATGGTTAAAGTTGTCCCCATAGAAGCCCCCAACATCAATAATCCCATAATTGATTTTCCGTTGACACGCAAACCTTGTTCATTGGTCACATACACTTCACCCGAAAAATTATCAGCCAATTTTACAAACTCAGCCGTTGCCCGAGCATGTAAGCCTCGCACATTTTGAATTTTAACTGTTTTTTGCTTTGTTGTCATTTTTCTTTCCTAAAAATTGAGAAGCAACCATTATATAATGTTGTCCAGATTCAGATGATTGTTGTACAGCATCCATTAGTTTTTTCTTGCGCATACGAACCAACTTTACAATCATTGGTATATTCATTCCTGAAATCACTTCCACCCGACCTTCTTGCATCAAGGATATAGCTAAATTTGAAGGTGTTCCACCAAACATATCCGTCAACAAAACAACGCCTTTACCTTTATCAACCTGATTTATTTTTCGGGCAATTTCCTGACGTTTTTCTTCAATATCATCCATCGGATTAACCGAAACGCAGGCAACATCGGGCAAAGGACCGACAACATGTTCAGCAACCGATTTCATTGATTCGGCTAATTGGTTATGTCCCACCAATACGACACCTAGCATAACTTACTCCTTTAACAGGGTTAAATCTTTATTTAATACTTTCAATGCATATAATACTTGAATAAAATTTGTTTCGCAAGCATAAAAATCAAAAACAGGTATTTTTTTCCCCATTAAATCTGTTGTTTGAAATTCAGGCAGACGCTCTGTTTTTTGGGGATGCAGGCGAATTTGACAAGCAATTTTTGTGGCACCTTTTACCTTTAAACCGGCAACCAAACCCAAACCTCTCACCTCAACAACACCTTTAAGTCTTTCTTTAGCTTTACAATATAATTGATTGTTTTTTATAAAAATTTCAACAACATCGTCACCTATCAATCTTGCCCCGTTTTCAATCAAACGCAAAGCCAATGTTGTTTTACCAATACCAGCAGGACCTGTAATTAAAACAGCCTGATTTTTATATGAAACAGCTGTTGATTGAAAATCCAAATCCTTAACTCCATAAAAGATGCTGTTCTCGGCGGGATTCGAACCCACGGCCCACAGTTTAGGAAACTGTTGCTCTATCCATCTGAGCTACGAGAACAATTTTTATTTACGCCCACTGGCCACCAGATATTCGCAAAACATCCGAAGCAGAGCAAATTCAGCAAAAATACCTATCAGGGCGAGCACAAATTCAGATATTTCCAATTCATACAACAAATACAAAGCACCCAATGTAGCCAATATCAAAATCACCAAACCAATAATATAAATCAATCGAGCAAAAGGCGTTAAACTGGGAGCCAATTTCTTTGTCAAAATCGGTTCGTCCAAATTCATCAGATTTTTAAAAAGTTCTTTCATAATATTTCCCTCCTTTATTTAAATAGTAATGAATATCTTTTTTTCAAAATCTTATCAGATGATAAATTATTTTTTCCGCATCGTCGGGAAAGCCAACACATCACGGATGGATGTATTTCCCGTCAAGAACATCACCAAACGGTCAATACCGATACCCATACCACCGGTTGGAGGCAAACCATGTTCCAAAGCTTGAACAAAATCATCATCCATCATATCAGCTTCTTCATCACCGGCTTCACGGGCGGCAACCTGTTCTTCAAAACGTTCACGTTGATCCAATGGGTTTGTCAATTCGGAATAAGCATTTCCCATTTCTTTACCATTGATATAAGGTTCAAACTGTTCCACCAAGCGTGGCTCAGTACGGTGAGTTTTGCACAAAGGATTCAATGATTTGGGATGATCCATCACAATAGTCGGCTGAATCAAATATTCTTCACATTTTTCTTCAAAAACAGCCGCCATACAATGCCCCCAATCATCTGTTTCATCCACATGAACGCCCAATTTTTCGGCTTCAATTCTGGCTTGCTCATCTGTTTCAATGGCCATAAAATCAACGCCAGCATATTTTTTAATCATATCATTCATGGTAACACGGGCAAAAGGTTGAGATAAATCAAATTGTTTACCATCATATTCCAATTGCAAAGAACCATTGACATCCAAACATGCCTTACGAACAATTTCTTCAAATAAGTCGGCCATATCATTATAATCCATGTAAGGAATATACAATTCTAATCCCGTAAATTCAGGATTGTGCGTTGTATCCATACCTTCATTACGGAAGTTTCTGGCAAATTCAAAAACACCGGGCATACCACCGACAATCAAACGTTTTAAGAATAATTCCGGGGCCACACGCAAGAACAATTCCATATCCAAGCTGTTGTGATGTGTAATAAAGGGCTTAGCTGTTGCACCGCCTTTAATTGTTTGTAAAACAGGTGTTTCAACCTCAAACAAACCTTTTTCACGCAACAATTGACGGATAGATTCAATAATCTGACTGCGCTTAATCAAGGTCTGAATTGTTTCAGGATTCATAATCATATCCAATTCACGGTGGCGATACTTTGTATCCGTATCCGTCAAACCGTGGAATTTTTCGGGAAGTGGCAACAAAGCCTTTGCTAACATGGTAATTTGTTGGGTATTGACGGACAACTCACCACGTTTTGTTCTGCGAACTGTTCCTTGGATACCAATCATATCCCCGATATCAATCATATCCAACATTTCCAAAACAGCCGAATCTGAATGTTCTTTGGAAGTATAAATTTGGACTTTTCCGGTTACATCGTAAACATCCATAAACATACCGGAGTTACGAATGGCACGCACACGACCAGCCACCTGAACAACATCTTCTGTTTGTGTATCTGGCGCTAAATCAGCGTATTTCTTTGCCAAAGAAGCACTGGTTGCTGTTGGTTTAAAAGTATGTGGATACGGATTTATTCCTTTATTTTCCAAAGCACGCAGTTTATTCAAACGAACCTGACGTTGTTCATGTCCCAAATTTTCTTCCATTGCCATTTTATATCCTTTCTGTTATTATAATGGTATAGAATACATATTTTCAAACTAAATGTCAAATATTATTAGATAAAAATCTTTTTATTTTACTGGACAACGTTTTTATTTTATGCTAGATTATCTTTCATCAGAAAGGAAAACCAAATGAATGATATAAACTCAAACATACAAGAAAACATCTTATCCTCAGACGAAAAACGCATTCGCCAAGAAAAAATTGATGCATTAAATCGCCGACTGTTACGCGAAGAAAAAGAACGCAAAAGCGGATGGAAGGGAATTTTTTGGACTGTTATTGTTGCATTAGCTATTCGTTCTTTGGTTTTTGAACCATATAATATTCCATCCAGTTCAATGGTTCCGACCTTGTTGGTTGGGGATTATTTGTTTATCACAAAGTTTGATTATGGGTATTCACGACACTCTTTTCCTTTTTCAATTCCTTTAATTCCTTTCGGTCGGATATTTTATAACGAACCAAAACAAGGTGACGTTGCCGTTTTCAAGAAACCACCAGAAAATAAAACGGATTATGTCAAACGTATCATAGGTATGCCGGGTGATACAATTCAAATGCGTGCAGGACGGTTGTATATCAACGATCAAATGGTTCCGCGTGAATTTAAAGGCCAAGAATTATGGAATACAGAATTGGGCGAACAACTTTACACACGTTACACAGAAACATTACCTAATGGTGTAGTCCACGATATTTATGAATTAACCGATGAAAATAAATATGATGACACCCCTAAAATTGAAGTTCCGCCAGATTCATTTTTTATGATGGGTGACAATCGCGATAATTCTTTGGACAGTCGAGAATTTGGACCTGTTTCCGCTACAAACCTAGAAGGAAAATCCCGTTTAATTTTCTATTCTACCGATGGGAACGGCTGGTTCTTCCAATTTTGGCGTTGGAAAGAATTCTTGCGTTTAGAACGTTTCTTTACGGATATCAAATAGGAAATAAGAATGGATAAAATTATTTCTCTTTTCAAAAATAAAGATTTATATTATCAAGCTACAAAATTAGCTTTAAACGGTCAAAAATCAGGTTATGAAAGATTGGAATTTTTGGGTGACCGTGTTTTGGGAATAGTTGTGGCCGAAATGCTTTATAACGCCTATCCAAATGAAGCCGAAGGATTACTGGCAAAACGATTTGTTGCTTTAACATGCGGAAAAACACTGGCAAAAGTAACAAAAACATGGGATTTAGAAAGTTTTAGTGAAAAATCAGCCCATTGTATTCGACATAATAAATCTATTTTATCAGATGTCTGCGAATCCGTTATTGGGGCACTTTATTTGGATCAAGGCTTACAGGTCGTCAAAGACTTCATCGTTCCAATTTGGGAACCTTTGATGCTTTCCTATGAACATGCCCCGCAGGATTCAAAATCCCACTTACAAGAATATTGTCAAAAAAATTTCGGTGTCCTACCCACTTATACCTTGATAGAACAACATGGCCAGGCCCACGCACCAGAATTTCTTGTAAAATTACAGGCTGGTCCTTATATAAAAATGGCCAAAGGAAGCTCTATCAAAAAAGCAGAACAGGAAGCCGCCTATTTAACTTTACAGGAAATAGAACATGACAACTAAATTCGCCTTTGTGGCCATAATAGGAAAGACAAACGTCGGTAAATCAACCCTTATCAATCGCTTGATTGGGGAAAAGATAAGCATTGTTTCACCAAAGGTTCAAACAACACGTTCCCGCGTACGCGGTATTTTAACCGAAAATAAAACTCAATTGGTGTTGGTGGATACACCGGGTATTTTCAAACCCCAACGCAGATTGGACAGAGCTATGTTGGATTGTGCTTGGACAGAATCCGCCGATTCCGATTTACAAATGATGGTTATGGATGCCAAAAAAGGCCTGACAGAAACGGATATTTCCATCTTACAAAAAATAAAGGGATCTGTTATTTTAGTCTTTAATAAAATTGACTTAGTTCAAAAAGACGAACTAATCAAAAAATTGACCGATTTAAATAATATAAAAAACATCAAAACTGTTTTTTGTGTATCCGCCCAAACAGGCGAAGGGGTTAAGGATTTAAAAGATTATTTATTAGAAAATGCACCCAATGGGCCTTGGATGTTTTCCGATGAAGAGTTAACCGATTTGCCCGATAAACTTTTTTGTGCCGAAATTACACGAGAAAAGCTGTTTTTATATTTAAGAGAAGAACTACCCTATCAACTAACAGTAGAACCTGTTTCCTTTAAAGAACAAAAACAATCCATCCGGATTGAACAAAATATTATTGTATCCCGTACTGCCCACAAATCCATTATTTTAGGAGCTGGAGGGAAAATGATAAAAAAAATCGGCGAAGCAGCCCGTATGGAAATGACACGTCAATTGGGCAAAAAAGTTAATTTATTCTTATTTGTAAAGGTTCGCCAAGATTGGGTGGATGATGTCAACCAATATCAACAATGGGGATTAAATTTTAATGCCTGAACAAAAGTACCATAATGCGATTGTTTTGGGGGCTAAAAAGCTGGGAGAAAAATCTTTTATCGTTTCTTTACTAACGAAAGAAAACGGACGTTATTTGGGGGTTTATAAAGGAAAATCCGCCCCCCAACCTGCTGATGTCGTTAATGCCCGATGGCAAGCCAGACTAAGTGAACAATTAGGTAGATTTTATTTGGAAAATTTAAAATCAACCTCTGGTTTTTACATGGATGATTGGCCACGCCTTTGTTGTATCAGATCTATTTGTGAATTATTAAATAAAACTTTACCAGAACGTCAATCTTATTCTAATTTATATGATGAAGTTTTTATTTTAATCAACAATTTAAATAACGAAGATTATGTAAAACATTATATCATTTTTGAATTAAATTTGTTACAGGAGTTGGGCTTTGGATTGGATTTTTCGGATTGCGCCGGTGGTGGCGACAAAAACAACTTGGCTTTTGTATCCCCTAAAACCGGACGAGCCGTCAGCTATGAAAAAGGATTGCCTTATCGTGATAAATTAATACACCTGCCCCGATTTTTATGGCAAAAAAACACAGAACCCATCAAAACAACCGACTTAAAAGACGGACTTTTTTTAACCGGATTCTTTTTACAAAAAAACGCCCTAAACGGATCTTTGCCTGATGGACGAAATTATTTATTGAAAAATAAATAAAATTAGATTATACTGATAAAAAACGGAGAATAAAAATGACAAAAGAAACAGATTTAGCAAAACATATCCACAATTTAAAGGTAATTGTAAAAACCGCACAAGAGCCAAAGCTTTTATGGGAAGAAATGCAGATTTTGGCCCCAAAAGCCTTTAAATTACAGGAAAAAATAGAAAAATTATTAACTGAGTTGGAAGAAACCGCCACCGAAATTACAGCCGTTCAAATGTTGGCTGAAACGCGTGAAATGATGTGGGATTTAATGACTTTATTGGCTGAACGTGAATTACAATTAAAAACTTTACCACATCCGACAGCCTGTCAACATTCGCACCATAAATGTTGTTGTCATCATGAAGATAGCGAAGAACATCATCATTGTTGTTGCCACGAAGAACCGAAAGCTAAAAAATGTTGCAAAGGAAAGAAAAAATGTCAGAAAAAATAAGCGAACTTTCTTTTGAACAGGCCTTAGAAAAATTGGAAAACATTGTTTCACAACTGGAATCCGGTCAAATAAAATTAGAAGATGCGGTCAAAGTATACGAAGAAGGCAACCAATTAAAAAAGATTTGTGAAGAAAAATTAAAAAATGCACAAATGAAAGTTGAAAAGCTGCTCTTGGATAAACAGGACAAACCTGTATCCACTGAGCCTTTGGACGAATAAAAACAAAAAAGGGGGATAAAATGCGCCTGATGAACGAACAAGAACGTCTGATTTTTTTTGAGGCATTACATCAGCAATATCCCAACCCAAAATGTGAATTAAATTGGTCAAATCCTTGGGAATTGATGATGGCTATTATTTTGTCCGCACAATCAACCGATAAAAACGTCAACAAGACAACACCCGAACTTTTCAAAGTGGCAAACACACCTGAAAAAGCATTAAAATTAGGCATTAACGGTATTACACCTTTGGTAAAAAGTATCAATTATTTTAACAATAAAACAAAAGCCATTGTTAATTTAGCAAATGAAATTGTCAATAATTATAACGGAGAAATTCCAACCGACTTTGAAACGCTGATAACTTTACCGGGTATTGGCAAAAAAACTGCCAGCGTCTTTTTAAACGTGGCCTATAATAAACCTTATATCGGTGTTGATACCCATGTTTTTCGTTTAGCACACAGATTAAAAATATGTACAGGAAAAAATCCACAGGAAGTTCAAACAAAACTGGAAAAAATAGTTCCTGAAAAATACAAACCAACTTTTGCCCTTGGAACCGTTTTGTTGGGGCGTTACATTTGTACAGCCCGAAAACCAAAATGTTATGAATGTCCGTTGTATGATGTTTGCTTATCCGATGAAAAGGAGAAAAGATGAAAAAACTGATTTTCCTTTTATGCTTTTTGATCTTTCCGCTTTTAGCACAAGAAGTCAACAACAATACTTTTAATGAAAATAACCCAAATCTGATTTATGATAATGTAGCCAAAAAATATTCCGGCGGATCGTTTGTTTATATTCAAGGAATCTCGGACAAGCCACAACCTAAAACATGGATAGACAATGCAAAAATATATTTATTCGGCTCTATGGAAATTCCAAAAGAACCTGATGCTCCCCATTTAAGTGATTCCCCTTCCTTTGATAACTCACAAAATGAAATTGGCATACCTGTCAATACTTTTTTTGGAAAAAACAAAGAACTTAAATATACCCCCCATACCAGTGATTGGGACTTTATTATTCAATTAATGGGGGGGCAAAATATATATATTAAGGAACATTTGCAGTTTTTAACAACACAAGATGCCCCCATTATTCGTTCATGGCCGATTAATTCTGATCATTTCTTTTTAATCAGTGCAAAAATTAACGGCCAAAACATTAAACAATTTTTGGAAAAAAGAAGTGATTTAACTTCGTTAAAGCTCCCTTCAATTCCAAAGGGAACACATAAAATAATGTTAGAATATGTTTTATCTAACCAAACGAACGCAAATGAAATATCATTACCTTTAACTGCTTCAAATTGGCCGCTGGAAGTGGACAACATGTCTGGTATTATTTTAACAGATCAAAGCCAATTAGAAAATACAAAATTCTTATTTGGTCAAAATAAATTGGAAATACCTTCCAATTTTACCATTCAAAAAGACAATAAAGGCAACACTTTTTTTAAAAACAATCATCTCATACCGGCTTTTGCCCAAATCCAATTAAATGCAAAACATACAAAGCAACAAAGAGAAGACAATGCATTGGGGAAGCTATCACCATTTGCTTTATTTTTAATCTCCTTTATTGTTATTCTTCTTTATCTAATTCTATCTGGATATGAAATATTCAGCCAATCTTTGTTGTTTCAATTAAAACGTTTTAAAAGACACAACAATAATATTTTTATCAATTGGATTTACAGAATGGGAGAAATTATTATTGGTATTTTTATTTTATTGATTTTAACTCTTCTCATCTCCTTATTTTTAAAAATCAACCTGTCTTTGCTTTGGATTTTATTATTGACTATATCTGTTTTGGGTATTATTTTATTAGACATATTTATTTTCCATCCAAAACAAAAGGAAATTTTTAAAATTCATAAAAAACAACAGTAAGGAAACAGTATGAAAAAATGGATTATCTTAATTTTATTTTTATGCACCTGTTCTGCTTTACATGCATCAGAAAATATACCAATCAACAAAATTCAGATACATCGGCAACATATAATCAACCGTCAAGACGAATTGTTGGATTTTTTGTTAAAAATTCCTTTTGAAAAACGTCAATATATTTTCCCAATGCTTTCAGAACAAAAAAATATACCCAAAAAAATAAAAACTCATCCGGATATTTTGGTTTGGAAAAACAAACGACCGACAAGGATTGCAAAAAGATTCCAAAATGATCCAGAATTATTGGAGTTTTTACCGGCTCAATTTTATCATTTTTTGGCCCCAGAGATGTGGCCAAACGAACAGATATCATCAGAAGAAGCAAATATGAACCAGCTTTTTATGAATTTAATACAAAACAATTTAAATGAAACAGATTCAGCAAAACCAACCGAATTAATAGAATTAAAAAATGGATTAAAAATTATCAATAATCATTTAAGAAAAGATCAAAAAGAACAATTAAAAAACAATCGAAACATCAGTTTAAATCAACTGGTTTTATTTAATACGCCTCAAATGGAAAGGGAAATTAAAGAACTTGGCTATCCATCCGTTCACGACTTTACCCAAAAAGCCGATAAAATAGCCTTTGTATATCGCCAATATAAAAGAGGACAGAATCCCATTCCTTCAGATGAGCAGATTTTGGTAAAAAATTATATGTCTTTAATTCCGTTTGTTTTTAAAGAAGTCGGTTTTGAATCTTTATTGGACACAAACCTTCATTCAGATTGACAAAAGTATTTTTTTTGGTTATAATTATGAAATAAAATAAGGAGATTTTTTATGGTTTGGACAGAAGATAAAATTAAAAAATTGAAAAAGATGTGGCAGGCAGGTAAGCCAACAGCCGAAATAGCCAAAAATTTAGGAATGTCAAAAAATTCCATTATCGGAAAAGTACATCGTTTGAATTTAAAAGAACGCCCTTCTCCGATAAAAAAAGACGTAAAAAAAACAACTTCTCTTCCCAAAAAAATCGTTGAAAAAGTTCAATTGATGGATTTGAAATTGAACACATGCCGTTGGCCGATCGGAGATCCAAAAGACGAGGATTTTTGTTTTTGTGGAAAACAAACATTAATGGGGAAACCATATTGTCAACAACATTGTCAGGAAGCCTATTTAAATATGGCCCCTGAACAAAATAAAGAGAAAAAATAAGATGCCCATATCCGGTCAAAGCCTTTGTCTGATTGACGGTTCCGGATATATTTTTCGGGCATTTTATGCACTACCCCCTATGCACAGACCAGATGGCACACCCACCAATGCCGTTTATGGTTTTACATCCATGATGATAAATTTGTTACAGGAAAATGCCTGTAATCAGATTTTGGTTGTCTTTGATGCAAAACGCAAAAATTTCAGAAATGACATTTATCCTGAATATAAAGCCAATCGATTAGAAACACCCCCAGAACTGATTCCTCAATTCCCGCTGATTCGTCAGGCTTGTGACGCATTGAATATTGACAGGATTGAAATGGAAGGCTATGAAGCCGATGATTTAATTGCCACCTATGCCCGAATTGCCACAGCACAAGGCAAAAAAGTACGCATTATTTCAGCCGATAAAGATTTAATGCAACTGATGCAAAAAGATGTTGTTTTGCATGACCCAATGAAAAAAAAGGATTTAACCTCTCAAGATGTTATACATAAATTTGGCGTTTTGCCCAACAAAGTGGTTGAGGTCCAATCTTTAATGGGTGATTCAACGGATAACATTCCGGGTGCATCAGGTATCGGGCCTAAAACGGCCGCCAGTTTGGTCCAACAATTCGGCAGCATTGAGAATCTGTATGAACATTTAGAGCAAATTAAATCCGAAAAACAACGTGAAAAACTAAAACAAGACAAGGAAAAAGTTTTTATTTCCAAACAATTAGTCTCTTTGGACGCTTATGCCCCCGTGGATACCGATTTATCAAAATTTACTCAAAAAACACTTGATTGTGAAAAAGCGTTGAAATTTTTAAAGGAAAACAATTTCCCAAGCCTGATAAAAAAATTAAACATTGATTCTTTTGACATTGAAAAAAAACAACAAATGCCAGATGTTGCTGACATTTCACTTAAAGAATTAAAAGAACAGGCTGATTTTGAAACACTTATAGCCAAAACAAAGAAGGAAAAGAAGTTAGCTTTTAATATCAAAACGGATGATAAAGAATCCTTTATAACGGATATATTTTTCGCACCTGATATAAATGAAATTTTTCATCTAAACTTAAAAAAACAAGAATCATTGGATTTATTTTCTTTTGCCCCCTGCTCTGTGGATGCAAAAACAATTCAAAATTTAAACGATTTATTTGATTTGGATATTACTTTTTTGGGCTACGACATCAAAAAAAGCATGCACTTATTGAATAATACAGGTATTCGCTTTGGCCAAAATTTCCAAGATATACTTTTAATGCAGTACGATTATAAAGGCACAAAGTTCAATAAAATCACCGATATGATTAAACATCATCTAAATTTAACCGATATTGATGAAAATCATTTTGCTGTCTTTTTACACCCATTATTTGAAATTATCAAAGAAAAATTAGAAAATCAAAATCTTTGGGGAATTTATCGGGATGTTGATTTGCCATTGATTCCATGGTTGTTTCAAATGGAAAAAGCGGGTATTTTAACCGACGAAAAACAATTACAGATATTAAATCAGTCTTTTACGGAAAAATTAAACGATTTATCCAAACAAATCCATGCTATAACCGGCGAAGATTTTAACATCAACTCACCGGCTCAATTAGGGGTAATTTTATTTGAACAGCGGGGATTGGCCGGTGGCAAAAAAGGCCCGTCCGGTCATTGGATAACAGATGTTAAAGTTCTGGAAACACTGTTAGAAGAAACAGATGATGAACTGATCCGTTTGATTTTGGAATACCGCAGTTTAAACAAATTAAAATCCACCTATATTGACGATTTGATTGAACGCAACAAAAAGGATAAACGCATTCACACAAGCTATTCTTTGACCAGTACGAATACAGGACGTTTATCTTCATCAAATCCAAACTTGCAAAATATTCCCGTTCGCACTCAGGAAGGAAAAAATATCCGTCAGGCTTTTGTGGCAAAACCTGGTTATTCTTTGATTTCAGCCGACTATTCACAAATTGAATTACGTTTGATGGCGGATTTTGCCAATGTCCAAAAATTAAAAGATGCCTTTATCAATGGCGACGACATTCATGCCCAAACAGCCAGCCAGATTTTATCCATCCCATTAAACCAAGTCACGCCCGATCAACGCCGTCAGGCAAAAGCCGTGAACTTTGGTATTATTTATGGCATTTCCAGCTTTGGTTTGGCCCGCAATTTAGGCATTTCAAGATCTCAGGCCAAACAATATATTGATGCATATTTCACCCAGTATCCCGAAATTAAAACATATATGGATAAAACAATCCAATTTGCCCAAAAAAACGGCTTTGTCAAAACACCCATTGGTCGACGCATTTACATTGACGGATTTAATATCCCCGCCATGCGTCAATTTGCCAACCGTTCCGCCATCAATGCCCCCATCCAAGGCGGTGCAGCCGATATCATCAAAATGGCCATGATTCGTGTTTTCAAGGTTTTGAAAGAGTCTAAATTAGATATCACACCGCTTTTGCAAGTGCATGATGAACTTATCTTTGAAGTTGCCGAAAAAGATATAGAATCCGCCAAACAAATCATTAAAGAAAATATGGAAAAAGTCATCAAACTATCCATACCTTTGGTGGCCGAAATTGGCGTGGCAGATAATTGGTTGGATGCCCATTAAAAAAACTTGACTTTTCATTTTTCATATGCTTTTATTTTATCATTAAAGGTTATTGATAAGGAGTTTTAAATGGAAAAAAACACAACAAAAGAAGAACAAATAGACCAAGTAATGGCCAAAAAAGATATCAGTAAGGAAGAAGCGCAAAAAGAGGTTGCCCAAAAAGGGATTGAAGAAATTACAGGTAAAACAGCGAATCAAGCTTCCCAAGAAACGCGTGAAATTTTGGAAGTTTATGATGCATTGGAATCTCAAAATTCAAATGAAATAAATAAGGAAAAACAAGATACTGATTTAAAAACGGTCAAAGAGTTTCAAGAAAAAATTGATAAAAATCCAACACTTGCAGACGATTTGGTAAAAGCAGGACTCGGATCCGAACAATTGAACATAACTGCCGAAAAATTAGAAAATCGTATTGATAAAGTGGCCCAAGAAATGGATATCCACGGCGAAGCAAATTCAGAACAAAAAGAGGAAAATTCACAAAATATTGAAAAATCAGAACAAGAATTTTCTAATCAAGAGAATAATTCTGATGATCTTTTGCCTCCACCTATTCTCCCACAGGATCAAAATAATCAATCAGAAAATGAAAATACATCCCCACAAGAAGATCAAAATAATCAATCAGAAAATGAAAATACATCCCCTCAAGAAGATCAAAATAATACCCAAGATAATAAAAGTCAAAATAAACAAAACAATATAACAAATATTTTGATGGAAGCGTCTAAAAATGGTGCAAAATTAACACTTGATGCCATAAAAGAAGGACAAAAGCTTTCAACAACTGTTGCAAACGCCTCGGGTGAAGTTGTCGGAACCGTTGCCCAAAAAGGCACGGAAAAAGTTTTGGGTAATGGCATTATTGGAAAAACAGGCGGAAAAATCGCAAAAGACCTCTCCTCAAAAGCTGTTTCCTCATTTATTAAAGCCCAAATAGGTAATTTGGGGAAATAGTTTTCAAATAATATCCAAAATTTTCTTTTTGTGTTTTTGGGCGTATTGAACAGCCCGATAAGCGCCACCGATTTTATCGCAAATATAACAAACGATACAATCTGTGTTATCCACCACCCATTGATTGCGTTTGACAATACTGGCACGCTTTGGGGCTTTTTCAATTTCAACAGGCATAATAAAATCCGTAAAATCACATTTCATATATTGCAATTCATTCGGATAACAAAGAACCGCAACAACTTGAATTTTTGGATAAATTCTTTTTAAATCACAGGCAATTTTTGAACACAGAATATCAAATTCCCCATGATTTCCAACATAAAAAACATCCACCCCCTGATGAATTAAATCAATGATAACAGAACGTAAAATTTTGGCAATCTGTTCAGATTTTCCAAACAAATTGGCATGACCGAAAAAAGCGCATTTTTTGCCCATCATCCACCCCTTTTTTTTGTTCTATTTAACAATTCGCCCACCTTATTCAGGTGGGTGGATGTTAGTAACTATAGGTCGTTAGAAGAATAGTCCTGCCTTATTGGGGTGGATACCTTATTCGGCAGGCATCCACCCATGAACTATACGCATCTTCGGCATATCCAAGGCGGATGCCGACAGAATTTTCTTCTGCCCTAACAACCTATCAGACTACTAAATCCTAGCTTGAGGGGCATTTCACCCAAGCAAATGTATTATAAAGAAAAAATTTTCAAAAGGCAATTAAAAAAATTAAATCTAAAACCTTATAGCAAAAAACCGCCCTTACGGACGGCTTAAAAAAATGGTGAGGGGTATCTTGCCCAACGCGAGCCAACCAAAGATTATTTTGCGTTCTTTTTTAAAAATTCTATGGCATCCTCTGCAGCAACTGTTGCTGACTCAACAGCTAAAATTGCTTTTGGACAATGTTGTTTGACCAATTTTATCACTTTTTTAAAATCAATTGTCCCATCATCAAAACCATTATGCTCATCATTATTCGTGCGATTCAATTTTCCATGATTGTTATGCAAATGCATATAACCAATACGTTTATTTAACGTTTTAATCCAATCATAAACAGACATATCGGAATTACCATGGGCATGCCCAACATCAAGACAAACCTTTAAACGCTTATCATTAACAGCATCAATTTCTTGTATCATAACAGAGCTGTCCAATTCCAACATATTCTCAATCATTATTGTAATGGAATCATCTTTATCGGCAAAAAATTCTTCCCAAAAAGTTTTAGCTCTTTTAACCCAGTTAGGAATATGTGAAGTAAAGGGAACATATCCGTCATGAACAACAATACTATCACAACCTAATTCTTTTGCGATTTTATAAGCGTAATTAAACCATTTCATTGTCTCTTTGCGAATACTTGGCATCGCTGAACCCAAATTTAAATCCCAAAAAGGTGCATGAAGTGATTTGTGCTTAATGTTTTTTGTTTGCTCTTTTTGATATGCAATTTGCTTTTTTACATTTTTCAAAAGTGGATCGGCAAATAACTGCAACTCTATCCCAATCTTTTGACGTTTTACAATCTCAAAAGCTGGTTCGAATTTTCCATGATCGCATAATCTTATGTCCATCGTTATGACCTCCCTTTTTGTATTTTGCTATTGTACAGAATTGTTTTGTAAAACGCAATGATTTTTTTGTTTTAATATCTCCAAAAGTTCGAATGTTTCAGAGGCTGTCAAAAAGCGTTAAAAATATGAAATGCAATAAAATCAAGCGCTTTTGAGATAATGAGTTCGATTGCCCGCGAAAATAGGTGCTTTTTGTGTTGAGTCCAATCAAACCAGCTTAAATGCTTGTAAATAAAAGAAAAAGTCGCCTTTTCAGACGACTTAAAAAAATGGTGAGGGGTATTTTGCAAAACGAGGGCTAATATTGCTATTTCTGAAGTTCCATTTGTTTGTTCTTCATTAATGCGGGAGAAATCTGTTCTTGTTTGGCAATTTGCTTTTTATGATTTTTTAAATGATTAGATGCATATACACACCCACCTGCAACGGCAGATATACAGATTCCTAAAATCATAATTCCCATCAATGTTTCCCAAGTATCGGTTTTAGCATCTTTAGAATCGGCCATTTTCATAACCTCTTTAATTTGTTCTGGTGTCAAATGTTCTTTTATATCCATAACTTTTCTCCTTTTTATAGCGCAAAATATATCATATTTATGGATACTTGTAAAGTTTTTATGAAATAAGATTAGTCTTTTCAATTTATCCCTTATTCCTCGGGGCCGCCTGAAAAGGCGTCTACTCGGCAAGGCCTTGTATCGAACATGGGTTCGTCCACCTCGGCACCCGCTATTTACAAAAAAACGCCCCAAACAGGGCGCTTTTTATAAAATGGTGAGCGCGGAGGGATTCGAACCCTCGGCCACCTGATTAAAAGTCAGGTGCTCTACCAGCTGAGCTACGCACTCAATAGGGAGTATTATACGATATGTATTTTAGAATGTCAATCATTTTTTTATATTTTTTTTATTTTTCTTTAATTTCTTCAAAAACAAGTACACTCCAAGCCGGAATTTTGGCTTTTTTATCGTCCATTTCAATCGGTTCTAATGTGCTGTTTAACACCAATTCCCAATGAAAGCCTTTTTTGTTTTTAGGTAATTGCCATTCAATATCCGCCTGATACGCATTAAAAACAAAGAACAAATCTCCCTGTTTTTGGCGAATACAATACGACAAGCTGCGTACATAATAGGCCCAATCCATATCTGACATCAATTTGCCATCCGGTTTATACCATATCAGTTTTTCCTTTTTGAAAAAGTCATAGTATGACATTATCGGATGATTACGACGAAATGCCATCAGCTGACGCACGAAAGCCAACATCTTTTGGCCCGATTCAGAAACATCTGACCAATCAATCCAAGAGGTTTTATTATCCTGAGCATATAAATTGTTATTTCCCTGATGTGATTGCATTATTTCATCACCAGCACAAAGCATGGGCGTCCCAAAGGATAGCAACAAAGACGCCATCATAGAACGAGCCCGTCTATCACGATTTAACAAAACATCAGGATTGTCTGTATCCCCTTCCTGACCGCTGTTCCATGAAAAATTCGCATTTGAACCATCACGATTATCTTCTTGATTTTTTTCGTTATGCTTATTATTATAACTGACCAAATCCGCCAAAGAAAACCCATCGTGTGCTGTGATAAAATTGATTGATTCCCATGGTTTGCGACCGTTTTGTTGATATAAATCAGCCGAACCGGTCATCCGTTGGGCAAAATCACCAGCCATTCCCTCATCTCCACGCCAAAAACGACGAACGGTATCACGAAACTTATCATTCCATTCAGCCCAACCGGGTCTGAATTTACCAACTTGATATCCGCCATTACCCAAATCCCAAGGCTCGGCAATCAATTTTAAGCGTTGTAATACGGGATCTTGTTGGACAACACCCAAAAAATCGCCATTACGAGTAAAAGTGTTATCATCGTCACGGGCTAAAGTGGTCGCTAAATCAAAGCGAAAACCATCAATCTGCATATTTTCCGCCCAATAACGCAACGAATCCATAACCAACTGCAAAACCCTTGGATGTCCTAAATTAAAGCTGGCCCCACAACCGGTTGTATCTTCATAATAACGTGGATTTTGTGGGTTTGTACGATAGTAAACCGTATTATCAATCCCACGATAGCACAAAGTCGGACCTAATTGATTGCCTTCGGCCGTATGATTAAAAACAACATCCAAAATAACCTCAATCCCTGCTTCATGCAAAGTACGAATAGCGTTTTTTAATTCCGAAGTACTGCCATTATACATATAAGGTGCATAAGGACACATAAACAAAACGGGATCATATCCCCAATAGTTGGTCAACCCCTTTTGGGCCAAATGCCCCGGAGTCATAAAAGTAGCAATTGGTAATAATTCCACAGCCGAAATTTGCAAAGATTTTAAATACTGTATAATCTTGGGATGTGTCAATCCTTTAAATGTACCACGAAATGCTTTATCAATTTCGGGATTCAATGCTGTAAATCCCTTTAAATGCGTTTCATAGATAACCTCTTCGTCCCAATTATGTCGTGGTTTTTGCGAATTACCCCATTGAAAATAAGTATCATCCAAAACAACGCACTTGGGAACATAATCCGCATCATCCTTTTTCGAAAAAGACAAATCTAATTTTGAAGATCTGAGATTATACCCTAATTGAGAATTGTGTGCTTTGATAGGACCTGTTAATTTTTTTGCATAAGGGTCTAACAACAACTTATTCGGATTAAAACGAAACCCCTTTTCCGGTTCATAAGGACCATGAACACGATAAGCGTACCTTTGTCCCCAGCGCAAGCCTTTTATATAACCGTGCCAAACTTCATCAGTATAACGGGGCAAATCGATTCGTTTTTCGTTTTTGCCGTCTGCATCAAATAAACACAATTGAACCCGAGTAGCATTTTTGGAAAACAATGCGAAATTCACACCATTTCCATCATAATTTGCCCCCAGTGGATACGGTAAGCCCGGTAAAACTTCTAAATTCATTTTTTCTCCCTTTTAAAAAATATAATTAAAATTAAAATAAAATGCAAAGGAAATATTGATTTTTTTATATTTTTTTTGATAATATAATCTTATGTTAAGAAGATATTTAAGACAAATTTGGACATTATGCTTAATCTCTCCTGGCTTTATGTTTAAGGCCATTTGTGGTGGTATTATTATTTTTTGTTTAACTAATCATTTTTTAAAAAGGCCTATTTATCAAAAACTTTATGGAAAACCAGATAATCAAGTTTTACAAATCGCAGAACATGATTCCTTTATTGATATCACTGAACAAAAAATCATACCTTTAAACATTAATGGATATGAGATTGAAATTCAACCTATCAAACACTTCAAGACAACAACACGAATTGTTTATATGGATCGTTATTCTGCTTTAGGAACTTGGTACCGTTCTCATGAAGGTGCCTCTTTATACGATACCATCGTCCCTCAGGATATATCCACCGCAACTGGTTTAAGCGGGAAGAATCCCCATTGTTTTACTTTTGATCATGAATACAGATGTTTGCTCTCAAAATATCACATAAAATCTTGTTCCCCAGAAATATTCAAAACAGCAGACTTAGATATAAATAACAACCACTCTATTGCTGCCAATAAAAAAATACAACGAGGCATTGATATTTTAAAAGTTGGTGATATTGCATATATTGAAGGTTATTTGGTTTATTGGAACGGAACAGGAAATTTAGAGTACCAACGTTTTGAATCTGCCGTCACACTTGGTCAGGTTTCTAAGCAACTTTATGGTGGTCAAAAATCCGGACTTTGTCGACAATTATTGATTACAAAACTAAGCTTTGATGGCTATACATTTGAGTGATTATTCTTTTGTCACTTTTCCTTTATTTGAAAACACACCATTGAAAGCGGAGGTAAAACAACCTTTATTTGATAGGGTTTAAAATCCCAACCGGGTTCCAAAGTATAGATTTTATCCAAATTATGCACCCCACTGCCACCGTATATTTCAGAATCAGTATTAAAAACCTCGGAGTAAACACCCGACTGATTCACACCGATTTTATAATCATATCGGGGTATTGGGGTCAAATTCATCGCCACAATTAAAGCGTTTCCTTTTTTATCTTTACGCATAAAGGTTAAACATGAATTTTCGCTATCGGATCCATTAATCCATTCAAAACCACCCTCTTCTTCATCCATTTGATAAAGTTCCGGATGAGTGGCATAAAATCGATTTAAATCTTTAACCAATTTTTGAACACCGCTGTGAACCGGATATTGTAATAAATCCCATTGTAATTGTGTGGCATAATTCCATTCTTTGGTTGATCCCCACTCTTGGCCCATAAACAATAACTTTTTCCCCGGATGCATATACATATAACCGTAATATGCCCTTAAATTAGCAAATCTTTGCCATTCATCACCGGGCATACGCCCCAAAATCGTCCCTTTACCATGAACAACTTCATCATGGGATAATGGCAAAACAAAATTTTCTGTAAATGCGTATAAAAAGCTGAAAGTCAATTCGTTTTGATGAAATTTACGATATAGTGGATTTTGGGACATATAATTTAATGTATCATGCATCCAGCCCATATTCCATTTATATCCAAACCCAAGACCGCCCATATAAACAGGTCTGGACACCATTGGCCAAGCGGTTGATTCTTCGGCAATTGTAATGGCACCTGAATTTTCACCATAAACTAATTCATTTAGACGGCGTAAAAATGCAATGGATTCCAAATTTTCATGACCACCATATTGATTGGGCAACCACTCCCCAGGTTTTCGGGAATAATCCAAATAAAGCATACTGGCCACAGCATCTACCCGCAATCCATCCACATGATAAACACGCAACCAGAACAAAGCGTTTGCCAACAAAAAGTTAGCAACTTCGTTACGACCGTAATTATAAATTTTTGTTCCCCAATCTTTATGTTCACCTTTACGGGGGTCTTCATGTTCATACAGGGCCGTTCCGTCAAAATTGATTAAACCGAAAGCATCTTTTGGGAAATGCCCCGGCACCCAATCAATAATCACACCGATTCCCGCTTGATGCAGACAATCAATCAGATATTTAAAATCCCCCGGTGTTCCATAGCGTGAGCTGGGCGCATACATACCAACAACCTGATATCCCCAACTGCCATCAAAGGGAAATTCCGAAACGGGCAAAAATTCAACGTGCGTATACCCCATTTCTTTAAGATAGCGTGGCAATTCTTCGGCCATTTCCAAGTATGTCATAAAGCGATTGTTTTCTTTACGTCTCCAGGATCCCAAATGAACCTCATAAATACTCATCGGTTTATCACGGGATTGAGAATCGTTTTTACGATTTTGCATCCAAACATTATCATGCCATTGATAGGTGGCGTTATTATAAACCAAGCTGCCTGTCTTTGGGCGGACTTCTGAAACGAAAGCAAAAGGGTCCGCCTTCAAAGGCAATAAGCAACCATCCTTGTCCAACAATTCGTATTTATAAATATCCCATTCTTTTAAGCCTGGAATAAAAATTTCCCAAATACCGCTACTGCCCCTAGGACGCATTAAATGACGCCGACCATCCCAATTGTTAAAATTACCAACCACACTGACCCGACTTGCATTGGGTGCCCAAACGGCAAAACATACACCTTCAACCCCTTGATGTGTTATCAAATGCGCCCCTAATTTATCATATATTTGCCAATGCGTTCCTTCGGAATATAAATACAAATCTAAATCGGATAAGATCGGCAAAAAACGATAAGCATCTTCGGTTTCATAAACTTTATCATCATACAATTTTATTTGAAAACGATATTCAAAAAAATCATCCCGATCAAAATCTATTTGAAAAACCCCTTGTCCGATACAGTGCATTTGCCCCAGATTTTCTCCATTCACATCCAAAACAAACACTTCTTTTGCCTGAGGCTGGACTGTCCGAATAACAATTCCCTTTCCTGAACTACCTTTATGTATACCTAAAACAGAAAAAGGATCACCCTTTAACAAACCTTTTTCTAAAACTATAATTTCATTTGAAGATAAACAGGTCATTTTTCCCCCAATTTTTTATTCAGATTTAGCATATGTTTTATAAAAAATCAAGCAAAATAAAAAGTTCTTGCTTTTTAAGTTATTTTTGTTTAAGATAGTTCAAAAATGAAAGGATATAAAAATGATTTCTTTTTTTAACAAGCTCGGAAACAGTTGGATTGCAAAAATAATTTGTGCAACATTAGCTTTAAGTATGATGGCCTTTTGGGGCTTAGGCGGATTATCAGACGGATTTTCAACAAACAATAAAGCCATCACAGTTGATTCAACAGTCATTACTGTCAATCATCTGAATCAGGCTTTGGATAGAGAACGCACAAAAATTTCAGGATTAACCGGACAGAATCTAACCGTAAAGAAAGCCATTGAAATAGGCCTTTTAGATAAAACAATTCAACAGTTGGTTGCCGATCAGATTTCTCAAAAAATATCGGAAAAAATCGGTTTGACCGCATCTGATGAAGCCGTTCGAAAATATGTGGAACGCCATCCGGCTTTTCAGGATGTCCAAGGCAACTTTGACACGAATCTCTTTTATACCTATTTGGGACAATTAAGAATGAATCAGGCGGAATTAGCCGATGAATTAAAAAAAGAATTAGCGAACAAACATTTATCTATTGCCCTATCAAAAGCAGCCACCCAAAATAAAACCATCATTGAAAATATCGCCAATATTCAAAAAGAAAAGCGTGAAATATCTGCTCTATTATTAAAAGAAAGCGACATTTCTGTTGGTCAACCTGACGATACAACTTTAAAAGATTATTATGAAGCATATCAGGAAGAATTTACAACCCCAGAATATCGTCAAATTCAATTATTATATATAACGCCATCACATTTTAAGGGCGAAAAAGAAACCCTTTATGACAGAATGTACCAAGCAATTCAAGATTTGGAAGATGAATTGGGAAGCGGAACCTCTTTAAAAAAAGCGGCGGAAAAGTTAGCTTTGCCAAAACCAACTTTTGTTGTTACAGACTTTTCTGGATTAGATCAATCAGGAAAATTGGCTGATAAAACTTTGGATAAAAACCCATTGTTACAAGAAGTATTTACTCTTTCTTCTGGTGAATCAACAACAATCACCGATTTTTCCGACGGTTTTTTAGTGGCCGAAGTAAATAAGATTATCCCACCATCTTTAAAACCATTTGAAAAAGTTAAAAATGAAGTCGTTGCTCTGTGGAAAGCAGAAGAACAAAAAACAAGATTGCCAAAAATGGTTCAAGAAACTCTCGTTGCTTTGACCGAAAAGGGAATTTGGCCAAAATCAAATCCAACAAAAGAAGTGATAGAACAAACAAAATCAAAAAACATCCCCATGGATTTAATATCTACCATTTTTAATCAATCTGTTGGTGTTAAAAATGCAAAATCTTATCCTACAAACAATGGTACATGGATTATTGTTGTAAATAAAATTATTCCAAATTCGGAAAAAATTTCAAAATCAGAAAAAATGAATGCTTTGGCTCTTTATACGCAAGATTTATTTGAAATAACACAACAAGCTTATGCCAAGAATTTTGATGTAAAAGTAAATGAAAAAACAATAAATAAATTCTTCTCTGCCTATACGACAGAAGAATAAAATAAAAAAAAGGGGGGAAAATGTTAAAAAAAACAAATATTGCCAAAGTATTTTCTTTGACTGTTTTTTGTGGAATATTGTCTTGTGTCAATCCTGCTTTATCACAGGAAAGCGATTTGACAGATGAAAACACTCTAATCAATGAAACGGGCATTACAGAATCAACAACGGTTGAAATAACCCAAAATAACCAAGAAGAAGTTGAAACAGAACCAATATTAGATAAGGCTGAAACTGATTCGCAAAACAAAGAAAACATTCAAACAGAACTTCCCGAATCAATTGCAACGGAGACACTTCAAAATAACCAAGAAGAAGGTGTTTTGGATTCTCAAACAAATGAAATTGAAACAAATTCAAATGAGGAAAATGCTATCACAGAAACCGTTGAAGAAAATAACGAATTGCAAAAAAACGAAGATACCCCCTCCTCATCCGATGAAACAGATTTTAATTATACCTGGTCCGATTTTGTTTCACAAAAAGATTGTCGCGATTTTGTTTCACAATTAAACAAAAAATCAAACTTTGAAAACTTGTCTCAAATTTTAAAGCCCTATTGTAACACAAAGAAAATGTCGGCTTGGAATAAGTGGCTTTATACTTTCCGACAAGAGAAAAAAGAACTTATTATTTCACAAATAGTTCAAGAAAAATCAGCCGTAAAATATATAAAGGTTATACCCTACTTTTTCTTTGATATTCAAAATATGAATTCAACGGGAAATACACCAAAGGATATTTTAAACAAAATTCAACAAGCAATCATTGAACATCAACCACAAAAAGCCATGGATTTAATTTCAAAATTGCCTGAAATTTGGCAAAAAGGTCTTAGAAAAACATCAGATTTTGGAGAAACAATTATCAAAATTAAAGATGAATTAGACAAAAATTTCTAAACAGGGGGACAAAATGATTAAACTATTTCTTTTATCAACTATCTTATTCTTTTTGGGATTTCAAATTACAAATTCCGATACAATGATGGAGATTCATTTTGAAAACTACCGCATATACGGATCAATTTTCAGTTTTGCCGGTTTGATTTGTGCCGTTTTATGGTGTTGGTATTTGTTATTTTTACCATTCCGTTTGTTTGGCTTTTTAAAAAAACGCCACCATAAAATAAAAGAACAAAAAAGACACGATTTAATTTTAACCGTATTATTAACGCTCACAAATCAAGAAATAGAAGCCTTTCCTGAATTATTGGAAAAATCCGAAAAACTTTTTGGACAAGAAAGTTATATTTATTGGACAATCCGTTGTTTATTATTGCCCGATGAAAACTCCTATCATCAATTGATGCAATTTCCCCAAACAACTTTGGGGGGAATCCGAGGTTTATTCAGAGAAGCAGACACTCAGGGCGATTTACAACAAATGCGTCTTTTGCTGGATGGTTTACCCGATAAAAAGAAAAAAACGCCTTGGGCATTGCAAGCAAACTTTCAATTAGCATGTCAGGAGAACAATTGGGAAGAAGCTCTTGAATATTTAAAGAAAATGAAACCTATTTTAACGTCCGAAGATTATAATAAACGAAGAGCGACTTGTTTATTTTTATGCGATGATTTAAAAAATGCCTATAAAACAGATCCTTTGAATCCTGCCATTGCCATTTCTTATGCCAAACAAAATCCACAAAAAGCAGGCAAAATATTCCAAAAAATATGGCAAAAAAAACCTTGCTGGGCCATTTACGAAACCTATAAAGAATTATTAGAGTCTTTGGATAGCAAAAAACGATTTACAGCCATCAAAAATTTAGTTTCAGAAAATCCTTACGAAAGACTTTCTTTATTAGCTTTGGCCGATATCTCATTAAATAATCAAGAACCGATTCTGGCAAAAAAATATTTGGATGAATTTTTACAAAGCTATGCCTTAACAAAGCAAGTGGCTTTAATGCAGGCCCGCGTAGAACGAGATGCATGGAATCATGAAGATAAAGCCCGTGAATGGGAAGATAAAGCCGTTGAAACGGAAGAAGACGAAACCGCTTGGGTATGTGAAACATGTGGTTATAAATCCCCTTCATGGCATGGATTATGTCCCATGTGTCATACTTTTAACGGGTTAAAATAATCGAATATTTCACAACAAAAAAATCCCCTCGTTTGAGGGGATTTTTTCGTACAATAACTAGATATTTTTATATTAATCCATTTTACAAAAACCGCCACCGGCATTTATATAACCATCTGGACGCGCATTATTATAATTGCCATTACGCGTTTTACAAGCTGTTGTATTTGTCCAATAACATGATTCATTATGTTTTCCAAAGGATGGCGTACATTTCTTAAATTCAGACCAAATTTTTTCCATTTCCGCTTTAGAAACCGTTTTTCCCCCTTTCCCTTTGCACCAATTTTGAGCATCGGTATAATCAAAATATCCCCAATGACAATTACCGGAATAATCTTCATTATAATAATTACTTGCATAAAAACAGCCATGATTATTGCTACAAGAGGTTCTTCCTGGAATGGCTTCTCTGCATCGGCGTGTAAACTCTTCATGAGTGTTATAACAATATAACTGACCTTCAAACATAAAACCCAGAGCATCATCACCACAACGTTCTATTTTTCCCAAGCACTTTTGAGATTCTGACAAACAGGTTTTGCTTTGCAAATTACAAATTTTATTATCGTAGCAATCAGTATCCTTTAAACATTCAACACAGATGTCATTATAAACAAATCTTTTTGTTGGATCTTTCAACTGCTTTTCACCATTCACACAGTTATAACAAGCATCAAAAGTCCCATTTACCGAAACACATTTTCCCAGGTCTCTATCAAAATCCTGACAATCAGGACAACTCGGAACATGCTCACATTTTTCAGTGTTTTTATTACAGTATTGATTTGAAGGGCAAGTTTTCTTTAATGACAAAATACACCCCTTTTCATTTTTTGTATCCGAAACACAACTTGTCCCTTCAACAGGTGCTGGACAACATTCACCTTCGCCTGTTTCTGTATTTTCAACACAATCATGTTCGCAAAACATTTCCAAACATGAATATTCAGGTGGGGTTTTATAACCACCCTTGGTTGAATCAAATTCATATCTGTTCCATCCGGCATAAACCATGGATGATGAAAGCATCAAAGCCGTCAATAAAGATATTTTTTTCATTAAAACCTCCCTTGTTTTATAAATTGTAAATTTGTGATAAAAAACACGCACCCAGTTTTATCCCAAACGCGTGTGATTAAAACTGACAGTCGGACAGGGTTATCTTGGCGATACCTCCCATGATATTTTCCTTATTTTTCAAGGACTTATTTGTTGTTTTAGCCGTTTTTTTGAATAACAATGTCATTGTTTTTTCTTTCATAAAAAACAATCTATATTATATTTTATTTGATGTCAAGAAAAAACTTATTAAATATTCCAGACAAACTATTCGGCTTCTTCGCGGGCCATTTCGGTTTTGGGTGTAATTCCCAAAGTCATTAAACCGTTTTTCAAAACCTGCTGTACAGCCAAGACCAAAGCCAAGTTTTTGCGTGTTTTGGACATATCATTTGCATCCACAAAACGATGACCACTTTTGGCACCCAAAGTCCATACACTGTGGAACAAACCGGCAATATCGTATAAATAACCGGCCAACAAATGTGGCGCTTTATTTTGGGCAGAAACTTCCACAATGCGTGTTAAACCCAACATTTTTTGAATCAATTCACGTTCTGTTTCATTGGCATCTTGATATAAATTTTTATCCAAGTCAGCTTCTTCAACTTTACGACCGAAAGTTTTTTCATAGGTATTTAACACTGAATAAGTCCGTGCCGAAGCATATTGAATATAAAACACAGGATTATCTTTGGATTGTTCTTTTGTTTTGGCCAAATCAAAGCTCATCTGACTGTCAGCCGATTTTGTCAACATAAACAAACGTAAAGCATCGGCATCAATTTCATCCAAAATATCATCCACCATCACAAAATTACCGGCCCGTTTGGACATACGGAAAGGCTTACCGTCTTTTTGCAAACTGACCACTTGACATAAGGCAATATCCAAGGTTGCTTTATCGTCTGTCAGGGCTTTGACCGAAGCCTTTAAACGTTTCACATAACCGCCATGATCGGCACCAAAGATATCCACCATTTGGGTAAATCCACGGTTAAATTTATCCACGTGATAAGCAATATCAGATGTAAAATATGTTTTGGAACCGTCAGCACGCAAAATCACACGATCACCATCATCACCAAATTCGGATGATTTAAACAAAGTCTGCTCAACAGGGGCCCAATCTTCGGCTTCTTCGCCTTTGGGTTTTGGCAATACGCCTTTATACAACAGGTTCATATCAAACATTTTTTGAACCGTTTTATCCACTGCCCCTTGTTCTACTAAAGCTTTTTCGGATGAAAAGACATCAAATTTAATGCCCAACTTGGCGGCATCCGATTGAATCAGTTTTAACATTTGTTCAATGGATTTTGTTTTAAAATATCCCAACCAATCGGTTGCATCCAACCATTTATCACCGTCGGTATCTTTGATACTTTGCGCCACAGGGATTACATAATCGCCAGGATAACGACCTTCGGGGATTTTTTCACCCTGATGACGACCAAATAATTCTTCATAACGCCAATAAACGGATTCGGCCAAAACATCCACTTGTTTACCAAAATCATTGACATAATATTCTTTTGAAACATCATAGCCGACTTTTTCCAATAAACGAGCCACGGCATCACCAAAAATAGCAGCACGACTGTGTCCCACATGTAAAGGACCGGTCGGATTAGCCGATAAAAATTCGACATTGACCTTCTGCCCACCACCGATATCCGAAGAACCAAAAGCATCCTTTTGAACAAAAATTTCGGCAAAGGCTTCATCCCAAACCTTGGATGTTAAACGCATATTGATAAAACCCGGACCAGCAATTTCAACGGATTCAAAACAATTGGCCTGTTGTAATTTTTCCACCAATTGAGTGGCCAAAGCACGGGGATTTTGACGCAAATGTTTGGAAAGCAACATCGCCACATTGGTGGCAAAATCACCGAATGATTTATTGGCTGGCTTTTCCAAAGTCATATGTTTTTGCAACAATTGACGTGCATCCGAATCCAAAGAAAAGACATCTTGGGCTAAATCGGAAATTTTATCCTTTAAAAACTGGCTTAAAATCATTTTGTTTTCTCCTTTTAAAATTTGGGTAAAATTATATCAAAAAAAGCAACCTTTGTCAATGAAAGTTTATTTTGTCAAAACAGCCACAATTTCCACATGATTGGTATAAGTAAATTGATCAACCGGCGTAATTGAGCCCAATTTCCAACCACTGTTCAATAAAACTTTGATATCACGGGCGGCAGTTTTGGGATTACAGGACACCATTACAATCCTGCCTTTTTCCAGTTCGGCCAATTGTTGACATTGTGCCAAAGCACCGGATCGGGGTGGATCCAAAACAATCAAATCAACATCAGATAATTCCTCTGGCAATAATGGCCGACGGAATAAATCACGCACCATTCCATTTTCACCTAAACGGGCAATGGCCTGAGGAACACTGTCATATCCGATGGTTGAGATACCTTTTTCAATTAAAGGTCGTGTAAATGTTCCCGAACCACAAAACAAATCAACGGCTTTTAGAACATTATTTGTATTTTGCATAACCAAATCAATTAAAGCCTTTTCCCCTTCTTTGGATGGCTGGGCAAAATTATCGGCACTGCCCCCATAGATGCCTTTTTCAAAAATGGGCGTATCATTATAAACAACACGGGCCACTTCATCATACAGATTCAGTGATGTCAATAACTCCAACTTATTTAAATCAGGCAAACCCGATTTATCACGAATGTGAATATCTAACCCCATATCGGTCGAAGCGATAAATAAATCACCCGAGGTATTTAATTGTTTTATTATTTTTCTTAAATTCGGCAAAAAGACATTGATTTTATCCAACAATAAAGGGCATAATTCAATTTCAATAATTTGATGACTTTTAACAGCATTAAAGCCCAAATGTCCACGAATAAAGGAAAAAGAAGCCCTGCGACGTGTACCGGTCGGTATCAACACCAAAGGTTTTAAATCAACATCAATACCGGCATCACGAAAACAAAAACGAACAAAGTTTTCTTTTTTGGTGATATAATCTTTCTGGGGCAAATCTTGCCACACGCATCCGCCACAACGATTAAAATAAGGACAAATTTTTTCTAACATATTATGTATTATAGCATCTTTTTTTATAAAAGTCAAAAAGTTATACCTGATTATTCAATCATTTGATGCGGTGTTTCGGCCAGTTTGGAATCATTGGAAGTTTCCAAATAATTTTCCACACCACGCAAACGGCGATTCACCGCACGGGTGCGTGTTTCCGCCTCATCCAAAGTTTTGGATGTTTGTTCCAAATGTTTTTTCACTTTTTCCACCCAAAGGGCATATTTTTCAAATTCTGTTTTCACTTCATTTAAAACCTGCCACACTTCACCTGAACGTTTTTGAATGGCCAAAGTTCTGAATCCCATTTGCAGACTGTTTAAAAACGCCCCCAAAGTGCTGGGTCCAGCAATACAGATACGATTTTTATTTTGCACATAAGCCGATAATCCCGGACGTTTCATCACTTCGGCATACAAACCTTCCGTTGGCAAAAACATAATGGCAAAATCAGTGGTTTTCGGGGGTAAGATATATTTTTCCGAAATTCGTTTTGCCTGAACTTTAATACTTTTTTCCAATTCGTTGGCGGCCTGCTCTACGGCTTCGGGATGCCCGCTTTCAGATGCCGACATCAATCGTTCATAATCTTCTATTGGGAATTTAGAATCAATCGGAATCAAAACATCCCCATCGGGCAGTTTTACAGCAAATTCCACCACTTCCGAAGTATCTTTGATATGCACGTTTTTCACGAATTGATCAGGGGTCAGGATTTGTTCCAACAAAGCCCCCAACTGTACTTCACCCCAAGTCCCACGGGATTTAACATTGGTTAAAACACGCTTTAATCCCCCCACATCCGTGGCCAGATTTTGCATTTCACCCAAACCTTTATGCACCTGTTCCAAACGTTCCGATACCATAGAAAAGGATTCACTGATACGTTTGTTTAAAGTTCCCTGTAATTTTTCATCCACAGTAGAACGCATATTTTCCAATCGTTCTTCCAAAACTTTACGAATCGTTTCATTAAAGTTCATCAGGTTTTGGCCCAACTCTGTTCTTAAATCTTTGGCGTCAGAGTGCATCAATTGAGCCAAATCCACTAAATTCGTCTGAGACGGACGATTGTTGATATGGGCCAACTTTACCAAAACAACCACGCATAAGATTAAAACAAACAACAGTAAAAGCAAAACAATCCCTAACAACATAAAAAAAATCCTTTCTTTTTTTAAAAAACTGGTTTATTCTAACACAAAAGGAGAATTAAATGCAAGGTTTTATCAATTCGTTTTTTAAATTTATAAAATATCCCGTGGCTTTAGCTTGTGCTTTTTTTACTTTTCCGCTGTTACAAGCCCTAATACGCCTGATCGGTGAAACCTTTAACATGCACTTAGGCGTTTATTTTTTATTGCCCATTATCGGCACCGTTGTTTTGTGGAATTTAATTCCGGGATTGGCTGGTGCCTCATTCACTATCTTTGCCCATGAATCCACACATATGTTGGCGGCGGTATTGACGGGCCATAAACCCGTTGCTATGAAGATAGAACAAGACAAAGGCGGTTCTTTTTCATACTTGGGCAAAGGCAATTGGTTGATTACCATTGCACCATATTTTTTACCAACCTTCCCTTTTATTTGGATGTTGGTTGGAGTGTTTTTGGGCACCCAAAATGGCCAGTTTGAACCATGGTATATCATCACTTATGGTTTTTGGGTCGGTTTTCACATTTCGGCCAACTTCACGCAAATCCACAGCGAACAGACAGACTTTAAAAAAGCCGGATGGTTATTCACCACATTATTTATACCGGGGGCAAATCTTTTTGTTATCGGTTATTTGTGGTGTTTTGCCCTAAAAGGATGGGCGGGATTAAGTACGTGGCACCAATATATCAGCCCCGCCTGTCGTGAATTTTTCGAACAAATCATCACACTAATTAAACAGATAATAAGCTAAATATCTCAATTAGTTAATAAACACTTTTAAAGATTAACTTCTAAACATCCAAATTTTCAACAAATTTGGCGTGTTCCTGTATAAATTGAAAACGATATTCGGGTTTATTACCCATCAAACGATTGACCAAATCCGATGTATAGTGGACATTTTCCTGTTCTTCTTCGTTGGTGGAATCTTTATGCGGAATCATCACCTTTAACAGGGTACGTTTTTCGGGTGACATGGTTGTTTCTTTTAATTGATGTGGAGGCATTTCACCCAAACCTTTAAAGCGAGAAACTTCCACATTTTTACCTTTAAAGGTCGTGGCCAACAATCTGTCTTTTTCGGCATCATCTTGGGCATAAACGGATTTACCCCCCTGAGTAATGCGATATAGAGGTGGCATTGCCAAATACAAATGTCCATTTTCAATCAGTTTAGGCATTTCCTGATAGAAAAAACTCATCAATAAACTGGCAATATGGGCACCATCCACGTCCGCATCTGTCATCACAATGACTTTATCATAACGTAACTTACTTTCGTCGTATTTGTCCCGATGACCACAGCCCAAAGCCTCAATCATATCATTGATTTCTTCATTGGCACGGATTTTATCACCGCTGGCCGAAATCACGTTCAAAATTTTACCACGCAAAGGTAAGATAGCTTGATGTGTACGGTTACGGGCCTGTTTGGCTGAACCACCGGCCGAATCACCCTCAACCAAAAACAATTCAGTACCTTCCACGGATTTATGCGAACAATCGGCCAATTTACCGGGCAGTCTTAATTTTTTTGTGGCACTGGCTCGTTGTGTTTCAACAGCCTTTTTGTGGCGTTTGCGTTCTTCAGCCCTTTCGATAATCCAATCCAACAAGGCGGAAGCCGATTTTGTATCACGGCTGAGCCAATGATCCAAAGGATCTTTCATGGCGTTTTCCACCAATTTTGTAGCACTAGTGGTGACCAAGCGTTCCTTTGTTTGTCCCTGAAATTGCGGATCACGAATAAAGACGGAAATCATCACACCGGCTGTATTTAAAATATCGTCCGAAGAAATATCACCGGCACGTTTATTGCCAATCAAATCGGCAAATGCTTTTAATCCTTTGGTCAGGCATGTTTTCATACCTGTTGTATGTGTTCCACCCAATGGGGTCGGCACTGTATTACAATAGGAATATTCAAACGCTTCGCCAAAATCATCTGGCCAACAAATGGCCCATTCAACAGCCCCTTGATTGTCGGGAAATTCCACACGTCCTGTAAAAGGTTTTGGCACAACTGTATGGCGTTCACGCATTAAATAATCCAAATAATCGGCCACGCCGTTGGGGAATTTTAAAATTTGTTCTGTGGGTGTTTTATCTTCACCCTGAATCAGCTCGGACGCACAAGACCATCTGACCTCAACCCCGCGGAACAAGAAAGCCTTTTGTCGGGACATTCTGAACAAAGTGGCGGGTTTAAAATGAATACTTTCGCCAAAAATTTCTGTATCGGGCAAAAAACGAACACTGGTGCCACGGCGATTGCTGACAGCCCCCAAACATTGAACAGGTGTGATGGGTTTTCCTTGACGATATTCTTGACGATAAAGTTTTTTGTCTTTGGCAACCTCAATAATCATATGGCTGGATAAAGCATTAACGGCCGATAAACCGACACCATGCAAACCTCCCGATACGTTATAGGCATCTCCACCAAATTTACCGCCCGAATGCAAGGTGGTTGTAATCACCTCCAAAGCAGATTTATCCGGAAACTTTGGATGAGGATCAACGGGAATGCCACGGCCGTTATCGGTAATACAAACATAGCCGTCTTTATCCAAATTAACCTGAATATTTGTCGCATAGCCAGCAACCGCTTCATCCATCGCATTATCAATAATTTCGGCCACCAAATGGTGATAAGCTCGTTCATCAATACCCCCAATATACATACCTGGTCGTTTACGAACGGGTTCAAGTCCTTCCAAAACTTCAATATCTTTGGCCGAGTAAGTGTTTTTACTTTCGGTTGCTTGGAATAAATCACTCATACTTTACCTCCTGACCGTGCTGTCCTGACCGCCGGCGTTGTATTTACCAAAGTTATCGGCCAGTTGTTCCCAGACGGATAATTTTTCACCGCCGATATCCGTAATTTCGGATTCATAGGCCACATCTTGTATATCCTGCATATCCAAGTGGGCAGTACGTTTAACGTTTTGATTTTTATCAAAAATAAAGACATAGACATCTTGTTCCACAATATCGGGATTAAAGAAAATACGGCTGGATTTTTTTGTTTGGGCATAGATGTATAAATCTTCTGTTCCTTCGGCGGGGGTGGATGCGAAGTTCGGGACACCCAAAACACGCTCAACTTTTTCCTTTGAATCACCTTTTTTGATACTTTCCAAGCGTTTAATGGCGGGTAAATCACCACTTTGATATGTTTCCAATCCACAGGCTGTTAAAGCAAAACAAAATATAAAAATAAGTTTCTTGAACATTTGAATCCTTTTTGTTATAATATCTATTATCATATAGAAAAGAAAGGCGTTCGTCAATGAAAAAAAGTGAAATTTGTGAAAAAAAAATTACCTTGGATATTGTTGTAGCAGGTTTAAAACAGCCCCAATCTTATGACTTACAGGCATCCGAAAAAGAATTGGAAATCTTGGCCAAACGTTTTGATGTGGAAAAAATCCATTATTTAAAAGCAAATCTTACCGTTTATCCCAATGATATTGTGCGTATTGCGGGAAAAATTAAAGCCTTAACCGAACGGCAATGCGTCTTATCTTTGGAAAGTTTTGATGAAAAAATGACAGAAGATTTTGAGGTTTTGTATGCTGAAGGCGATAATTTACCATCAGATACGGATGAAATTATTGACATCATTGATAAAGGTCGAATTCATTTGGGTGATGTTGTGGCTGAACAATATGGTTTGGCTTTAAATCCGTTTCCCAAAAAGCCAGGGGTTAAAAATCTTTTTGAAGATACAGGTGATGAAACCCAAAAACCCTTTGCCAATTTAAAAGAAATAATAAAAAACAAACAGGATTAAAAAACATATTTTCCTTGACAAAAAAGGCTTTTTAATTTATAATTATTCTTATCAAACATCCGTTTGATTTGATTTCCTCACCATTTTTACCAGAAAGGCCTTGTCATGCAATTGCAGGATTTAAAGAAAAAATCACCCACTGAATTATTACAATATGCCGAAGAATTGGGCATTGAAAACGCAGCCAGTTTGCGTACACAAGATATGATGTATGCCATTTTAAAACGCTTGGCCGAAACCGAAACAACTTTATTCGGTGAAGGAGTTTTACAGGTCATGCAAGACGGATTTGGCTTTTTGCGTTCACCCGAAGCTAATTATTTAGCCGGTTCCGATGATATCTATGTCGCACCACAGCACATTAAACGTTATGGATTACGCACAGGAGATACAGTCAGTGGTGAAATTTTGGCCCCAAAAAACAATGAAAAATACTTTTCTTTATCAAAAATCAATCAGGTCAATTTTGATGAACCGGAAAAATTACGCTATCGTGTCAACTTTGATGATTTAACGCCTTTATACCCCGAAACGCCCATCAAAATGGAACACGAAACAAGCGATACCAAGAAAAAAGATTTAACAGACCGAATTGTGGATTTAATCTGTCCGCAAGGATTTGGCCAACGGTCCTTGATTGTGGCCCCGCCCAGAACAGGTAAAACCGTTATGTTGCAAAACATTGCCCATGCTATCAGCGCCAACTATCCTAATGCTCACTTGATTATGCTGTTGATTGACGAACGCCCTGAAGAAGTAACAGACATGATTCGTTCGGTCAAAGGCGAAGTGATTTCTTCCACATTTGACGAACCGGCCTCACGCCATGTTCAGGTGGCCGAAATGGTGATTGAAAAGGCAAAACGTTTGGTGGAACATAAAAAAGATGTGGTTATCTTGTTGGATTCCATCACACGCTTAGCCCGTGCCTATAATACAGTTGTGCCCAGCTCAGGTAAAGTTTTAACCGGTGGTGTGGATGCCAATGCCCTGCAAAAACCAAAACGCTTTTTTGGTGCTGCCCGTAATATTGAAGAAGGTGGTTCTTTGACCATTTTCGGAACAGCTTTGGTGGATACGGGTTCACGAATGGATGAAGTTATCTTTGAAGAATTTAAAGGAACAGGTAACAGCGAAATCGTTTTGGACAGAAAAGTATCCGACAAACGTATTTTCCCTGCCATTGACGTGACCAAATCTGGTACACGCAAGGAAGAATTGTTGGTGGATAAAAATAAATTGCCCAAAATGTGGATGTTGCGTCGTATTTTAATCCCAATGGGCGTAACCGAATCTATGGAATTTTTGATGGACAAATTAAAACTGACGAAAAACAACGACGATTTCTTTACTTCAATGAATCAATAAATAAAAATCAAATGACCGCTAAATTTCAAGTCACAATCTTTAAAAAATCAAAAAAAGCGCCTTATCCTGATCATATTGTTGTCAAAGGATTTCCTTCAAAAATAGATCCTTATAACAATCTTGTCCATTTATATTTTGACAAAGGTGTTTTATCAAAATTTACCCATATACAAAACGCCCCCAAAGGAAAACGTATTTGGGATCCACAGGCTGAAAGATATGTAGATTTAGAACCAAAACACCGAATTGCACAAGAATTCACCATAAAAAATGGGAAAAGAACTTACTCCCAAGAGCCAATACATACTGCTGGTGATTTCATAGTTATGTTCGGATATATAGCCCCTGATATACATACAATTACTTTTTGCCAAGGAAGCCTACTTCTGCCACGTTACTATAAGATTATAACGGATTCAAGAAGAAAATGGCGTGAACCAAATGATTATTTAAAGCATTCCAATAAGATGGCCGCCGTAATTGAAGAAATTTATTCAGAAAAAAAAGATAAAATTTCAACACAAAAATTAAGCCTATTAAAAAAGAAATCAAAAACAAAATGAATCAATATCAAGAAAAACGCCTTTGTTTAGAAAGCAAAGCTGAACATTTAAGAGAAAAAATTCAGCAAATTTTGAAAAATTATTCACCTGAATTACGGCGTGAAATGTTGGAAACACAGTTTTGCCTGATAAATGTTCGTGGAAAATTGAAGTTTTTAAGAAGGAATACTCAATCTGATATAGATTATCGGGATGAACAAATACATACTTTTACAAAAAAGTTGGGAAAAATTCTGCCTGATTCAGAAAGATTGATTTTTCATGCGAGCCCCATCTATAATGCCGAAAAAATAATCAAAAGCGGTCGTATTATTTCGGGCAAAGATTTGTGGACAATTTCCACCAGTGGAGATCCAAAAGGCAAATTTTCCGCCACAACAAAGGATCAGCTTGAAACTTGCGTCTTGGGTTATGCCGGATTAAATTCTTATGTCGGTTTTTTACCCGCTGGTGTTATTTTTGTATTAAAAGCCCAAAATGATTCAGAATACCAAATGGCAAAAGATGACAGCTATATGAAAAATGTCAATTTCAAACAAAACCCAGCCCATCTTTACGGTTTAATCAGTACCCCAGAGAATTTACCACGGCTTAAAAATTGGATGGATGAACAAAAACATCCACAGCCCATATACGATTATAACAGTTTTATCAAGCATATTACATCCAGAACAAATCCTTTATTAAAGCCTAGTTATCAAAAAGATTTTTAATTTTTATCTTGACCTTCTGATTTTTTGAATTTATACTGATAAAAAACAGAAAGGATACAAAATGAAAAAATATGAATCAGGAAAATCTTTGGTTGAAATGCTTGCTGTTTTGGCTTTGATCGGAGTTATTAGTATGATCGGCGTGATGGGATATCAATCTGCGATTGCCACAAACAAAGCCAATCAAATCTCTGAATTAGTTTCTATCGCATCCATGACCGGCAAAACAAAAATGAAGGGTTATGACAAAAATAATATATGGAACGCCATCGGAAAAAATAAAGAGGATTACAAGTGTGTTTCAAGTTTAAGTGTTGAATCAAACGGCGTGGTAACGATTAAATTTGAAACAACTGATGATTGCCAAACCGTCGAACAACGGGCCACATCACAATGGGGAAACAGATGGAATGGGACTGATACCTACACCCCGCCCCAAAATAATGCTATATAATCATTCGGCCAATTCGGCAATTTTTTGAATCATATCACGGATGCCTTTTAATCGGGTGTCCGTGTTTTGCCATGAACGAATGGCCACCACTTTTTGATCAGGTCGGATTTTCATTGTCCCAACCTGAGTTTTTATATAATCCACTAAACCGGCAGGATTCGGGAATGTATTGTTAAAGAATGAAATCGTTGCACCCTTTTCCCCCGCATCCAATCGTTCAATATGCGCCCGACGGGCCAAAAGTTTTAATTCCAAAGTTAAAAATAAATTTTCCGTTTCAATTGGATACATCCCAAATCTGTCCTTTAACTCAGCACGCATAGCTTCAATTTCAGATAGTGTACGAATTTCCCCCATCCGATGATATAATTGCATACGCACATCCAATTCAGGGATATAAGTGGCCGGCAACATCACAGGCAACCCCACCGAAATTTGGGGTGAAAAATCAACATCAACAGGGGCCGATTTATCATGCTTTAAACTTTGTACGGCTTCAGCCAACATTTTTTGATATAATGCCACACCGATTTCACGAATATGTCCAGATTGCTCTGATCCCAACAAATTACCCGCCCCACGAATATCTAAATCATGGCTGGCCAACATAAAGCCCGCCCCCAAAGAATCCAGTTTTTGCATAACCTCCAAACGTTTTCGGGCATTTTCGGATAGTTTACCTGTGGTTGTTAAATAGGCATAAGCCTTTTGTTTGCCACGCCCTACCCGTCCACGCAACTGATAAAGGCCGGCCAAACCAAACATATCGGCCCGATATACTATCATTGTATTGACACGGGGCAAATCAAGCCCTGATTCAATAATGCTGGTGGCAATTAAAACATCATAATCACCCTGTGTAAAGTCAGACATTATTTTTTCCAACTGAGTGGGGGCCATCTGGCCATGGGCTTTGACCATTTTTAAATCAGGCAACAACGCATGTAAATCATCATAAACATCATCCATATCCGAAATGCGTGGGACAACAACAAAAGCCTGACCACCACGGAAATGTTCACGCAAGATCGCCTCTTTCATCACAACGGGATCAAAGGGCATAACATAGGTTTTAACGGCCAATCTGTCCACGGGTGGTGTGGCAATAACCGATAAATCACGAACACCCGATAAAGACAATTGTAAAGTACGAGGAATTGGCGTAGCCGTTAAAGTCAAAACATGTACCCCTGTTTGCAATTCTTTTAATCGTTCTTTATGTTTAACACCAAAGTGTTGTTCTTCATCCACAATCACTAAGCCTAAATTTTTAAACGACATTGTCTTGGATAACAATGCATGCGTTCCCACAACAATATCCAAAGAACCTTTTTGTAATTCATCTTTCACTTGTTTGGCTTGACGTGGTGATACCAATCGTGAAAGCGATGCAATGCGAATAGGGAAACTGTCAAAACGTTGTGTAAAGTTTTGGGCATGTTGGCGTGCCAATAATGTTGTAGGGGCAATCACGGCCACCTGATAACCGGCCATAACAGCTAAAAATGCCGCCCGCATAGCCACTTCCGTCTTACCAAAACCGACATCACCACACACCAAACGATCCATAGGCTTACCCATTGATAAATCCGATTCAATTTCCGAAACTGTTCGTAATTGATCTTCCGTTTCAGTATAGGGGAAACGGGCGCAAAATTCCTGATACAAACCATGGGGTGCTAAAATTTTCGGCATCTGATGCAGGGCACGCTTACCCGCAATTTTCATCAATTTTCCCGCCATTTGCATTAAATCTTTTTGAACTTTGGCTTTACGATTGGCAAAAGAAGGATTGCCTAAACGGTCCAGAGCCACCTCACCCGAACCATAACGAGAAAGGACATCCGTATTTTCAACAGGCACAAACAAGCGGGCATTTTCGGCATATTCCAACAACAAACAATCGTGGGATGCACCCGCCACTTGTAATGTTTCCAATCCCATAAAACGACCGATACCATGAACACTGTGAACCACCAAATCGCCCTTGGACAAAGTGGAAATATCGGCAATAAAATCTTGGGCTTTACGGCGTTTGGGTAAAGATTGTAAACGTTGGCCAAACATATCCGTTTCGGTTAAAACCAATAAATCATCCGTTTTAAAGCCTGTTTCAAACGGAGCCACCATTACAGACGGGGCTTTTTTTATGGCTTGATTAAAATCATCCGCCAAAGTTAAATGCAATTGCTTTTCCTTAAACAAAGCCACCAAACGATCCGCCGCCCCTTCGGTCAAGGTTGTCATAATAACCTTTTGCCCCACAGAACGCACATAATCGGCAATTTCCAAAAACAAATCTTTATCTTTTTGAACACGCACATCAATAAAATCCCGTGCAGGTTTTGCAGCCTGATCTTGGCTTTTTTCGCTTTGAAAAGGCGTCAAACGAATAACTTTGTGTTTTTTTAATTTTTTTTGCATTTCATCCGATGAGATAAAGAATAAATTGGGTGGTAACGGATGATAGGCCGGTGCATTAGCTGATTGAAATTGCACTCTGGCCTGATAGTAATCGTTGACCTGAGCTTCACGAGCTTTTAATGATTCTTCAAAGGTTGAACCAACGAAAATATCAGCATCAGGCAAATAATCAAACAATGAAACCATTTTTGGATAAAACAATGGCAAATAATGTTCCATACCGTCCATATAACGTTTATCCGATACGGCCTGGTAAATGATATCTTGGACAGGATTATCAAACAATTCCCGATAACGTGAACGAAACAAATGACAATTATCTTCGGTCAAATCAAATAAACGAACCGGTTTAATTTCAAAGCTGTTTAAAATATCATTGGTCCGTTGTGTAGTAGGATTAAAAAAGCGAATACTTTCCAATTCATCATCAAAAAAATCTAACCGTACAGGCAAAGAAAGCCCCGGGGTAAAAATATCCACAATTTCACCACGAATGGCAAAATCACCCGCCTGCATCACCACATCCGTGGATTGATATCCTAAACGGATTAAAAATGACCTTAAATATTCAAAATCAATTTTATCGCCAACCGATAATTTCATAACAGATTTTGAAAAAGCTTCAACGGGCGGAACCAATTGAGAGACCGCCGAAACAGATGCCACAACAATTGTATTTTTTTTCAACCGTTGCATTTGAATCAATGTATCCAACTGATTGCCGACAATATCGGATGAAGGTGATGTTCTGTCATAAGGAACCGTATCCCATGCAGGATAGAACAAAACTGGAATTTTCGGAAAAATCCGCATCAATGTTTCATAAGTACGTATCGCCTTTTTTTCATCCGATGCAATGTATAAAACATGCCCTCTTTGCACTTTTTTTGCCAATACAAAAGCTTCATAGCCCGAAGGAACACCACTGAAAACCTGATTTATCATGCGAAAAACGAAAGCCTCACTGTAAACAATTTTTCAGCACGGGCCACCTGACCACGTTGCACAAACACAAAAACCTTATCCCCTTCCATCACACGGAATCCTTTATGCGGACGGATAAATTTTCCCTTTCGCAAAACACCACCGATTTGAACGCCTTTTGGAATATTCAATCGTTCAAACGGCAAACTGGTAATACGGGATGTTTTCAATGCATCCATTTCCAAAACCTCACCCATACCTGATTGTAAAAAGTAATCGTTATTCAAACGCCCTTTTCTTAAACACTGCAAAACAGCCGAAACCATCACCGCATTCGGATTGATTAAGATATCTACACCCAAACCACGCAGATATTGTTTATAAAGGGTATTTCTGACCAAAGCACATGTACGACGAACACCGGCACGTTTGGCCATCAAAGATAATAGAACATTGTTTTCATCCGATTGAGTGGTCGCAATACAAACCTGATTTGCCCTTAAATCTAAATCATCCAAAACAGTATCATCAAAGCCATCCCCATGAATTACCAATGAACGCTTTAAATGTTCAGCCAAAAAGCCGGCTCTGTTTTTATCACGTTCCAACAAAGTGATTTGAGTATCATCTGAATCCGCCTCCAACGCTTTGGCTGTTTGAAAACCAACAGAACCGCCCCCAAACATCAACACATAATCCAATGGTATTTCTGTACAACCGAAAATATCCAACGCATACGGCAAATGTGCCGTATCCACAAAGAAATAAACTTCATCCCCCACTTGCAGACTGACTTTTTTTAAATCCATTAATTGATGACGACGTACCACAGCCACAACCGATATATTTAATTCATCCAACTGACGATGAAGTTGTGTCAAAGTCTTACCCAACAAAGGAATATCCGAACGACATTTTAATCCCAAAAAGCGAACCAAGCCACGACCCAAAATAGTCATATCGGTGGCACCATTGATGGCCAAACTGGTCAAAATCTGATTTGCTGTTTCAACTTCGGGTGATACGACAACGTCCACAGATAAGGCCTTTAAAAAAGCAGAATATTTAGGCATTAAATAATCATTTGAGGAAACACGTGCAATTCTTTTGGAAACACGAAACAATTCCTTTGCCAATGAACAAGCAATAATATTACTTTGATCATCCCCTGTCATAGCCAATAAAATATCCACACTGTCAGCCCCTGCCCGTTCCAAAACCAAAGGCGAATCACAAGAACCGGTCAAAGTTTGTATATCCAACTGTTCACTAATACCATCCAAAACGTCTGGATTTTTATCAATCAAAACAATTTCGTGATTTTCAGCCCTCAAATATCGGGCCAAAGCAATTCCTGTTTCGCCAGCACCTGCAATTAAAATTCGCATTTTTCCTCCTTTATTGGTTTTAGTTTAATCTTTTTTAAAAAAAGAGCAAGTTTTAAGTTGCCTAAAAGTGTGTTTTATGCTAGTTTTTTTATCAAAAGGAGAAAAAAATGAGCCTTCAAAAAACATTAGAACAAAAACAAACCGTCCGTTTTTATCACGTTGGCACAAATCCGGATGATTTTAAATCCTTTTTCAAAGAAGGTGCAAAACCCATCGGTCAAGGCGTTGGAGGACAAGGAAATGGTTTTTATGTATGGACGAATGAAAATCTGGCCGACAGCCATATTCAATTTTTAAATTTTCAGCAGATGTTAAAAGAAGCTGTCATAGTGGGTGTTGATACAGAAAAAGAAAAAATCACTTATCCGTTATGGCAAGCGGATGTGGAATGTGCCCCAGGTTTATGTGGTTTATACGCCAAACACCAAGATTTTATCAACAAGGAAATGCAAAATCTGAATATTCAATTACCACCTAATGAAAGCCTTTTAACCAGCATTCAATCCGTTCAATGTAAAAAAGAAAATGATGATATCAATTTAACCTTTAAAGGTGCCAGCCATTTTGCCCCAACAATGCAACAAAACTTTATACGAAAAGAAAATGGCAATCCCTGTCAAGGTTATACCGACGCGGTCTTTTTTCAAACTTTAACCGATTTTTTATGTAAAAATAATCCTGATTTTAAACAAGATTATAATCATTTTATGCAACAAAGTCTTCAAAAAGAAGGCATGGCTTTAAAATATACTGGTGAAAAAAACTTGCCAGTAAGCACTATAGAATATGCAACCATAGATGATACGGCCAAAATTTCAAAAACAACAATTTTTGACAAGAAAAAACAATTCTGTCCATTTGTTGCAATGGCATTAAAAAGAAAAATAAAATAATTTTACTGGACATTTTTATAAAATTATGTAATTTTAAAAAGAAAAAGGAGTTTATTATGTTTGACAAACCAATTTTACCAAATTTTTTATCCCATAAGCAACCTGAACAATCTCAAAATGTTCAACCGATACAACAAACTGTTCAACAACCACAACCGCAAACCGTTACACAAACAACATCAACGGAAGATCCTTTGGCTGCATTACGTGGTGGCACTACATCCAATACCAATCCCAGCGCTTCGAGTACAACCGAAAAAAAAGAAGAACACACCTTTTCAAATGAAGCCGATGTAATCAGTGCCGATACAAAGGTCATAACTGGCTCAAGTTTGCATACTACGGGATTTTCGGATATTTGGTATACACCCGAAGATATTGCTTATGTTCGTGATCCGCGTACACGCTTTGCTTTGATTCCGATTGAAACACCAGATTTACCTGAATTTAAAAAAGCGTTAGAACAGGGTTATACAGGAACTTCCAGCTATTCTGTTAAATTTAGCGGAGATTATTATCGTGTTGAAAGAATTGTGACCAATGAAGGACCTCAATTTAACTGTCGTAAAATGCCCAACAAAGCCCCCGAAATTGAACAATTGGGTTTTGCTCCTGAAATCATCAAACACTTATCTGGTTTGGGAAAATCTTCCGGATTGTTGTTATTTGCCGGTCCAACCGGTCAAGGTAAAACAACATCCGCTTCTGCCATCATGAAACGTTATTTGGAAACAGAAGGCGGATTTTTATTTACCATTGAAGACCCGCCCGAAATGCCTTTATCAGGCCTCTATCATGCCAAAAACGGTGGGTTGGGATTATGCAAACAAACAACCGTTGAAAATGATCAATGGGGAGCAGGATTACGTTCTGCTTTGCGTTCAAAACCACGTTATATTTTGGTGGGGGAAATTCGTACCCCTGAAACGGCCGCCCAATGTTTGGTGGCGGCCACATCAGGACACTTGGTGTTTTCAACCATTCACGCAAATGGCGTGGAAGATGCTCTAAACTCTATGATAAAATATGCTTCATCCACTGGATTGGATAGCGGATTGGTGGCCGATTTGTTGGCCCGTGGTATTTTAGGGGTTATTTATCAACGCTTGGACGGTGTGGAAAAATTAAAACTGTACTATAAAACCGCCTTTGCGAATCCCAATTCATCCGCAGCAGATCAAATGCGTATGACAATTCGTGGCGGAAATATCAACTTGGCCACGTTTATGGAACAACAAGAAACTTTAATGAAAAAAGGATTGCCAATGTTCAGAAATGATTAATTTCTGAACACTTTATTGGCATTGATGACAGATTCCAACAGATTAAATAGTGGACTGTTTTTACTGTATTGCGTAAAAGCGTTCACGTCTTTTGGAAAACATTTACCACCATAACCGAACTTACCATCAGGCCCAGGCACATGGGAATGTGTGGGAGCAATATAACCGCTCAACAAAAGTCCCTGACGTACCTTTTCATATTCAGCACCGGCTTTTTGGCATAAATCATAGATACCATTAAAATATGTAACAGCCACTGCCCCAAAAACATTATGGGCATATTTTGTCAATTCAGCTTCTATATTTGACATATATAAGCGTTTTTTATTTACAAATATTGCATCCATTAATTCGCATTCACCTGTAATTACAACATCTTGGGAACAAAAATCAGCATAAGCCGTACGTTCGGTTAAAAATTCAGGCATAAAATAAACAGGACGATTTAATTCTTTCGTCAACATATCGGCCGTTCCAGGTAAAAGCGTCGTACGGATAAAGACAGGTGCTTTGGGTAAATTTGAAATAATCTGCTTTAATAATGTCAAATCCTGAGTTCCATCTGCTTCTGTCGGAATATGAATTCCAACAAAAAAGACTTTACAATCTGTTAAATCTTCATTAATGCCTTTGGGCGGATCAGAGATTGCCTGATGGCATTGGGTATGTTCTTTTAACCATTGACTGAATGTAGAACCGATTACACCATAACCGATAATTCCAACTTTAATGTCTGATTGTTTCATTTTAAATCCCTTATTTTTAATTTCTTCTGCGATGATACACACGTTCTTCGTTATGACGAATAGGTTCAACAGCCGGGGCTGAATAACGACTTTCCAATGTTTGTTGCACATCTTTCATTATATCACTTAAATAAGGCACATTCATACTGACCAAAGCCGATATAATTTTGAAAATAATAGCAATTACCAACGTTGCACCAATCGTTAAACCAACACCACGGGCAATACCGCTGACAAAATTCAACCATATAACACGGGATGTTTTGTTTAAATTTGTTATATAATCCCCTAAACGCATTTTTTCCAAACGATCAGCCAGTTTTTCCAATTGTGTTAATTTATGACGTTCCGACACACTTACATGTGGTGTTGGGACATGACTTTTTATTTGTGTATTTTTTTTATAAACCATTTGGACATTATCAACATCTTCTTTTTGGATTTTCTTATGTAAAAATGAAATCATTTAAGTATCTCCTTATATAATTTTAAAGTTGCTTCACACATTTTTTCAATTGAAAACAATTGTTCAGTTCGTTCTCTGGCTAACTGTTCCATCTTTTTCTTTTCATCTGTTTTCATATTCAATACTTTATCCAACTTTTTTGACAATGTCAAGATATCTGCAACAGGTATTAAAAAACCTGTCTGACCATCCAAAATAATTTCAGATGGACCGCCATGATTAAAGGCTATAACAATGCGTTTCATGGCGTTTGCTTCACTGATGGTACGGCCGAAAGTTTCAGGTATAATTGAAGTTGAAACAACCACATCAGACAAGGCATAAATCATTGGTATTTGTGTGGCGGATACAGATAATGTACGAACCGTTATCGTATCGGATAATTTTTGAATTTCATCCTGTAATAATTTTTCGTATTCAGGCTTGGCTTTTCCACCCACTAATAAACAGGTCAATTCCTGATGCTTCATTTTTCCCAAAGCCTGCAATAATAAATTTTGCCCTTTTACTTTTGATAAACGCCCCACCAAAGCAATAATCGGCTTATCCATCGGTATATGGTTTTCTTTGGCAAATTGAATCAATTCATCCGTTTGAATGCGTTCCGGATTAAAGCGTTTTAAATCCGCCCCACGGTGAATTACATGAATCTTTTCTTCGGGATAATTATAAACATCCATCAGGTGTTTTTTGACACATTCGGAAACAGCTATTGTACATTTACCCTGTAACATCACACGATTATACAACTTTTTAATTGCAGGTTTTATTCCATACATACCATGATAGGAGGATATAAAAGGAATACCTGTTTTTCGGCTGGCCCATTTTACCGACCATGCCGGTGCCCGAGAACGCACATGCATTAAAGCGACATCATTTTCACGAACTATTTTTGCAATTTTATATGAATTCAACCACATACGAAATGGATTTTTAGAGTGAACCGGCAATTGAAAATGAGGAACACCCAATTTTTTCAATTGTGCCACCATCGGACCACCATTTGAAACCACAATATTTGGTATTTTTTTCGCCTGTAAAGCCGAAGCAATTTCAATTGTTCCCGTTTCAACACCGCCTTGTTTTAAGGAAGGTAAAACCTGCATAATTGTTTTTTTCATCAACACTCCTTATTCGGGAAAAACCTGATAATTGACACGGGGTGCTTTACGTTGGGAATAATTTCGGGCTTCCATACATCTTTGATAATCATCATAATCCACCGACCAATCATCCGAGACGTAATTGACATACACAGGTTGAGCCCCGGGATAAGGGATAAATTGTGCCCATATCCCACTGGATGATTCATTATCAAAACGTAAATTCAGCTTTTTTGGACTTTCATCCGCCCAAGGCCATTCAAACGGAAACCAATCGGATTCATGCATGCATTCATTATGATCTTTAGCAAACCATGCGATCCCTGTGTTCGGACGTTGCCAATAAAAAGTTTTTTGTCCTTCTTCCATCATGACACAACCTGACAACAAAAACAAAAGACATAATGCTTTCTTCATATAATCCCCCTTTTAAAAATCCAAATCAGTATAATGCGGTGAAGGCAAAATACCGGCCACCTGATCGTCCAATAATCGTGCAAATGTCGGGCGTGATTTTATTTTGGCATACCACAAAGCCGCATCAGGAAAGCCTTGCCAGTTCAATTCGCCCAAATAATCCAAAACAGATAAATGAGAAGCCCCTGCTAAATCCGCAAATGACAAATTTCGCCCACCCAAAAAAGAACGGCGACCAGCCAACCAATCAACATATTTTAAATATTTTTGTAAATTTTCACGTCCGGCTCGTATCAATGCTGGATCAGGCGGTTCATGCGTCCAAACAACTTTTAACAATCTTTCCATTAAAATCGGATAGACAACATCTTGATAAAAAGGACCATCAAACCATTGAGTTAATCGACGTATTTCAGCCCTGCCCCGTGGGGTTTCTCCCAACAGATTTGGCATCAATTGAATTTCATTTAAATATTCAACAACGGCCTGATGTCCCGATAAAGTATGACCATCTGTTTCATATAAAACAGGAACAGTCCCCAATGGGTTGACCTGTAAAAAATTCGGATCTCTTTCCCATGGTTTTGTCAAAACTAATTGAACCGGCATCCCCTTTTCCAATAAAGTCAAACGCACTTTACGACAAAAAGGATCCAATGGAAAATGATATAAAAACAATCCCTTATTTATCATTTTTATTCCTTTTCATAAAAGAAAGCAAAACATCCGCCATTTTGTCAGATGGCAAAACATCCGTTTTTAATTTATCTAAACTCTTTTTAACATTTTGTTTGGGATTTTGCAACAATTTTTGTGTTTGTTGATAAATTTTTTCAACTGTACAATTATCCTGTAATAGTTCAGGGATAACTTCTTTATTTTGCAACAGGTTGATTAGGTTGACAAAACGAATCTTTAATAATTTCTTAGCCATCCAGCCCGTTATCGGATGCACACGATAAGCAATTAAATGAGACACTCCCGCCAAGGATAATTCCAAGCTGACTGTTCCACTGGCCGCAATTGCCACATCAGATGCCGCAAAGGCATCATAACGTTTTTTTTCACCCATTATAACTGTATGAGGAATATGCCAACGTTTAACCATATCACAAACGGTCGGTGCCACCGTTTTAACCGATGGAATAACCACAAATAAATCAGGGTATGTTTGGGATAATTTTTCACAAACTTCCTTAAATACAGGCATTAAACGGGATACTTCATTTTTACGGCTGCCAGGCAATAATGTTAAAACTTTCGTTTTGTTTTTCAAATGGTACTTTTGGCGAAAGGCTGTGGCCGAACCTTTATCGGCACCGCCTTCAATCACAGGATGACCGATAAAAGTTGTTTTCAAACCATAAGGTTTAAAATATTTTTCTTCATTGGGCAACAAACAAAACAGATGATCAATATATTTATGCAATGTTTTGGCACGTCCTTTTTTCCATGCCCACACCTGAGGTGCCACGCAATGCACATGGGGAATACCCAAATTCAGCTTTTTTAATTTTTTATGCACCCGAATGGAAAAAGAATAGCTGTCTATTGTCATGATGATATCGGGTTTTTTCTTTTGAATATCCGCCATAATCTCATTTAAATGACCTAAGATTTTCGGAATACTTGGGATTACCTCAAACAATCCCATAACGGCCAAATCCCGAATATCAAACAAAGACTTCAAACCTTCATCATGCATGGTTTCTCCCCCCACACCCATAAAGGTTATCTGTCCTTTTGTTTTATGTTTTAAGGCACGCATCAAGCGGGATCCCAATAAATCCCCCGAAGGTTCACCCGCAATTAAATAAACACGCAAAGTCATTTAGATTCCACCCCGATAATAAAGATTCCCAATTGATTTGCCAGTTTAACCGTTTGTTCTGATTGAGAAATTAAAACTGCACCTGCCTGGATTGCAATCCCCGAAAAACCGGCATTTTTAACAGATTGAACCGTTTGAGGACCAATTGTTGGTAAATCCATACGTCTGTCTTGTTGCGGTTTACACATTTTCACCAAAACACCGCCACCACCACGACGTTTTAAATCAGCCGAACGACGTATTAAAGCATCTGTTCCTTCAATACCTTCTAGTGATAAAACCAATCCTTGTTGCACAATAACGCTTTGACCAACATCTGCTTTACCCAATAAATGAGCCACCTCAATTCCTCTTTTAATATCCACAGAGTCCTGAGGATTGGGAAGCAAGCGTGTATAGACACCTTTTTTTGCCAACAGTTGCGGTAAAATATCATCAATACCGACAACCTTCATGCCTTCGGATTCAACCTCTTTGACAATAAATTTTAATAATCCGTCATCGCCTAATGCCTTTAAGCTCAACTTAGCAAGTGTTTTAATCCCCCGAAAATCAGGCCATAAGCCAACCAACGATGGACGCTTCACAGCCCCGATAAAGACAACCTCTTGCACCTTTTGTTTTTTAAATATACGAAAAGCTTTACCGACAGCCCCCAGACGAATCCAAGACATCGGAAGTGCTTTATCGTATTCTTTGGGATTTGCCTGACCTTTTAAGCCTAAAACATAAAAGTCGCGATGCATTCTTTCACACGCTTCAATCAAACAATGCGGCAAAGCACCGGCACCGGCAATTATCCCCAGTTTTTTCATTTCTTTTTCTCCGGTTGCATAATACCGTTCTTGGACGGATTTTGACAAAAACTCACAACCTTACCAACCAACGGATGATCTGAATACCGTTCGGCCAAGGCGGCAATTCTATCGGTTAAAATTCCTTCACCAAAAAACAGTTCCTTATAGGCTGATTGCAATTCCAAAATCAACTTTTTATCGACACCGGCACGTTGCAAACCAACCAAGTTTAGGCCAGCCAAACCATCACGCATCACAATCCCAAAAGGAATAACGTCACGCATGGCACCAACCATACCGCCAATCATAGCCCCTTCACCAATGTGCGTAAATTGCAAAACGCCCGCCATACCACCAATAATAGCACGATTTCCCACAACAACATGACCGGCAAGACTGGCATTATTGCTCATCACAATATCATCACCCACAATACAATCATGGGCCACATGAGACCCCACCAAAAACCAATTGCGGGAACCGATTTTTGTAATTTTTTGATCCACATCTGATCCTGTATGGGCGGTAAAATGTTCACGAAATACGTTATCATCACCGATACGCAATTTTAAATCAGATGCTTTATTACGTTTATGTTGACAAGGAAGTCCCAAACTGGCAAACGGATAAAGCGTATTACCTTTTCCTACAACTGTATCACCGTCAATCACATTATGCGAGATCAAACGTGTACCAGCACCAATTTTAACCTCAGGTCCCACCGTACAAAATGGGCCGATTTCAACATCATCAGCCAACTCGGCTTTTGAATCCACAATACTGGAGGGATGAATTTTTGTCATTTCTTAGCCTTTCTTAATAAACTTTTTCCAAAACCAAATCTTGGCATCGGCTTTTACTTGGGTTGTTTTCTTTTTGGTCAAACCACGCAAAGCCACCATTTGACGCATAAATTCATGGCCTTCTTGTGCCGGTGCACCCATCATTTTTTTCATGGGTTCAACATTGCTCATCACACCGGATTTGGCACCAATTTGAGCCCCTGATCCGATTTTTAAATGACCAGCATAACCCACTTGACCGGCGGACACAACGCCATCACCGAATTCACAACTGCCCGCAATGCCGTTTTGGGCCACGATAACACAACAACGCCCCAATTTAACATTATGTGCGATTTGACAAAGATTATCAATACGGGTACCCGAACCGATAACGGTATCGCCCATAGCCCCTCTGTCCACTGTGGTACATGAACCAATTTCAACATCATCACCGATAATCACACGACCCAATTGCGGACATTTCTGCGGTCCTTTTGTCGGGCTCATAGCAAAACCGAAACCGTCTTGCCCAACCTGAGCACCAGGATAAATATAAACTTTATGTCCCGCAATACAATGGGAAACAGTGGCATTGGCACCAACAGTACACAAAGCCCCCATTTGAACACCCTCTTCTATCACGGCATTGGCGTGAATATCACAACCATCACCTAAAATCACATTTTTTTCAATAACGGCACCGGCCGCAATACGGCATCCCGCCCCAATTTGAGCGGTCGGATCCACATGGGCAGATGGTGAAATAGTTGTTTCAAAATTTCTGGGATAAAAGGCAGAGGCCACCAATCCATATGAACGATGGGCATCTTGGGATATCAAAGCAACCGTACCGCTTGGCACAAATTCTTTGAACTTTTCGGGCACAATCACAGCACCGGCTTTTGTGTTTTTCAAAGCGTCCCGAACGGCCGGAATAAAAGCCCAAGAAACATCATTTTCTGTGGCATTTTCCAAATCGGCCACATCATAAAATGTTTTATTGACATCAATACCTTCGGGCAAAACGATTTCACCCAATTCGGCCAACTGTGCCAATGTCAATCCACCTTCAATTTTATGGAAAAAACGTGCATCTGCCATTTTTATCTCCTTATTGACCGAGTTTTGCCGGATCCGGATAAGCAACCGTTTGAATTACTTTATCCAAGTTCTTCACGAATTTATCTGTTAAATCAATTTTTTCAGAAACGTAGGATGCACTATTTTTAGGAAATACAATTTTTATACCCTCTGATTTGGCTGTTTGTTCAATCACCTGAAAAACTTCTTTAGAAATAGAATTTGATGCCAATTGTGAAGCAAACATAATACGTTCCATTGTCGGACGATATTTTTCCTGAACTTTTAAAGCACGCTTTTCTAAATCCATCAATTTCTTTTTCAGTTCTTCTGGTTTCATTTTGTCTTTTTTGGCTTCCAATTTTTTGGCATCGGCTTCAATGTCTTTTGAATCGGCCATAATACGAATACGAACCTGTTCTGCATATTTGTTTTGTTCAGTCAAAATATGCTGATATACTTTTGATTTTTCCTGAACTGAATTAAAATCAATTACTCCAATTTCTGGACGCATGGCCATCCATGAACAATAGCCCAACAAACCAGCCACCAAAACGCCACCGCAAATCATGGCAATTTTTTTATTTTCTTTTGCTTTTTCAACAACTAATTTCACTTTCTTCATGTTAAAATCCTTTTCCAAAGTTTAATCTGAACACACGTGTTTTATCAAATTTTTCTTTAACCAATGGGTACGTGAAGTCCAGATTGATTATCCCCATTGGTGAAGCCCATAAAATACCCGTACCAACACCCACACGAATTTTGTTGGAATAATATGTTGTTTCGGGATTATAACTATCGGGTTTGGAAATATAACCAGCATCCGTAAACACCTTACCTTTAATACCCATTTCTTTGGGCAAACCTGTCGGGAAAGTCAATTCAACACTGGCCGTTGTATACCAATTTCCACCCAAAGCGTCATCAGATACAATATCTCGGGCACTGACACCACCATATTCAAACCCACGCAAAGAAGAATCACCCAAGAAATAACGATCGTTGATACGAACCTTTTGATCACCCCATCCCCAAATACGACCGGCATCTGTTCGCATAGAAAAGACCACATCTTCAGCAACCGAGAAATAACGAACAGCAGTTGCATTAACACGATAGTATTTGCTGTCACCACCTAAACCGGCTATTTCTGTCCCCAAAGATAAATAATACCCCGTTGTCGGATCAATACGACTGTCTCTCTTATCGTAAATTAAATCCTGACCGAACAGAGAAACATTTGTTTTTCCTTTTTGTTCTTTAATGGCCAAAGCCGCATCAGAATCAATATCTCTAATATCATCTTGGCGTAAAGTATAATAAACACTGTTGCGTAAATAATCTGTATAATCCCATCCCAAACGGACTGTACCGCCGGTTGTTTCATATTCATAAGATGAGGAATCAGAATTATCACGGGTGGTACGGAACAAATCGATACCAGCCGATAAATTATAATCCATAAAATACGGATCAGTCAAACCTAAAGTGTATTGTGTTTCTTTTTGGCTGAGCATCAAATTCAAACGGGCGATATTACCGGTCCCCAAAATATTTCTTTCCTGAATTCCCGTTTCAAACATCATACCGTCATAGGATGACCAACCCAAGCCTATATTAAAGGCACCCGTTGATTTTTCGGCCATAGACATTTCAACATCTACCATAGACGGATTTTGTGGCACAGGAATTGTTTGCATGTCTACATTGGAAAAATAATCCAAATCGCTGACACGTTGTTTGGAACGACGTAATTTAGACGCGTTAAAGGCATCCCCCTCTTTTATTCTGAATTCACGACGAATCACCTTATCCTTTGTACGTGTATTACCTTTGATATTGATACGGCGAACAAAAACCTTATCTCCTTCGGCCACACGGAATACCAATTTGGCCGTTTGATTATCATCATCACGAATGATATCCGGTGTAACATTCACAAAAGCATAACCGTCATTTATCAAAGCATCCGTAATATCATCGGCCGAAGCATTTACCTCATCCACATTGACCACATCCCCTTTGACCAAACGCACCAAATCCTTTAAATCTGTTTCATTATTGTATTCGGGTAATTGGATTTGAATATCAACATCCGAAACATGATATTTTTTACCTTCATTTAATTGAACGGTCAAAACAAAGCCTTCTTTATCGGGCATTAATTCAGCCATAGAACGAAGAATTTCAAAATCCAAATAACCGTTTTGCAAATAAAAACGGCGTATCAATTCCTGATCATAGTTAAAACGATCGGGATCATAGGTATCCGTGGATGACAAGAAACGATACCAAGCCTTTTCCTGAGTCATCATTTTATCCTTTAACGTAGAATCGGAATAAGATTGATTACCGTCAAAATTGATTTGCTTGACCATGGCTTTTTCGCCTTCGGTAATTTCAAAAATCACATCCACACGATTTTGTTCCAATTCACGATAGGTCGGCTTAATAGAGGCCGCATAACGTCCATGTCTTTTATAAATTTCCAACAAACGATCAGCATCTTTTTGTAATTTTCTTTTGGTAAAAGTATCACCGGATTTTAATAAAACTTCCACCTTTAAAATGTCATCATCCAATGCCTTATTATCTTCAAAAAAGATTTCATGAACAATCGGATTTTCAACCACATCAATTTGGGCAATACCGTCTTTAAAATCAATCTTCACATCCGAAAATAATCCTGTAGCAAACAGGGTTTGAGATGCACGATTCCAATCGGCCTGAGTGACATTATCACCTTTTTTTAAACCCAAATAGCTCATCACCGTTGAATTTTCAATTCGGCGTGTTCCCGAAATATTGATCTTTTCCAATTCTTCTGCCTGAACAGAAAAAGACATTAAAGCAAATAAAGCCAAAGAATATTTTAATTTTTTCATTCAAAAATCCTTTTGATAATACGTGGAACATCTAAAAACATTGAATAGACAAAAATTAACAATAACAGAGAAAGACCGGCATAAACAAATCTGTTTTGTGTTTTTTCGGATAATGGTTTACGACGAACGGCCTCAATCGCATAAAACGTCAAGTGTCCCCCATCTAAAACAGGAACCGGCAATAAGTTCATCAAGCCAATTGCAATTGACACATTTGCAATAAATCCAATCAATGCAATCCATCCACCCAACAAAGCATCACCCGAGGCTTCAGCAATTCCCAAAGGTCCACGCAAATCCGTCGGCGCACGAGTTCCTGTAATAATTTGCCCCAAATAACGCAATGTATCGCCCGTCACCTGGTATAAAGTGTAAGCGGATTCTTTGACAGATTCAAAAAAGTTTAGTTTATTTTCAACCTGATATTCATCCACGGCCGATTGAATGCCCAACAAAGGTGGTTTCTTTTCACTTTCCCAAATGGGTTGAACCTGTATTATTTTTTCTTCTTCGCCCCGCAAAATCGTAATTTCCAAAGGTTGACCATATTCTTGCAAACGTACGATACGGGCAATATCCGAAAAAGAAACAATCTCTCTATTGTTTATAGATAAAATCTTGTCCCCAGCCATAATACCAGCCTTTTGGGCAGCCGAATCTGACATAACTTCCCCAACAACCGGCAGAATAACCAAACGCCCCACACAAAAAAACAAGCCTGTCAATAAAACAAAAGCCAACAGATAATTTGTAAAAGGGCCCGCAAAAATAATTAAAGCACGTTGCCACAATGGCTTCATAAAAAAGCTCTTTTTTAATTCTTCTTCGGAAAGTTTTTTTGTGCTTTTTTTGGCACTGGCCGCATCTTCATCGCCCAACATTTTAACATAACCACCCAAAGGAATTAAACAGACCTTCCAACGGGTACCTTTTTTATCATTTCGTCCCCACAACTCCTTACCGAAACCAAGTGAAAATTCTTCCACATGAACACCACAAAGGCGGGCCATAAAAAAGTGCCCTCCTTCATGTACAATCACAACAATTGACAACACTAAAACAAAAGCAAAAAGGTATGTCAAACTGATCATGAAGACATTCCTCCATTACCCGTCAAACAAACGACCAAAGCCGTTATGGTGGCCGCAAAAATCAATCCGTCCATACGGTCAAAAAGCCCACCATGCCCGGGAATTAAATTGCTGGAATCTTTTAAATCCAACTTGCGTTTAATATAGGATTCAAATAAATCACCAATCTGAGATACAATCGCCAGACCACCAGCCGATAAAATCAACACCTTTTTGGTCAATTGAAAAGATCCATCCATATAGCCATAGGTTTTTAAGAACATAGCAAAAATCCAAGCCACCAACATTGCAAAAACAATACCACCCAAACAGCCTGACCATGTTTTTTTGGGGCTCACCTTCGGGCATAATTTAGGCCCACCAACGGTTTTTCCGACAATAAAGCCACCCACATCTGTTGCCCAAACAACAAAGAACAACCACAACAACATTTCTTTAGCACTGTCACCATTGGCAAAATAAAGCCAACTGAGTGCCAAAACAGGCAAACAAACATAAAAAGCACCCAAGGAAAAAGCTAAATTAGCCGAACTTTTCCAATAAGCCAAAGTCGTTCCCAACAAAATAATCCAAAACGAAAAAGCCGGATTATCTTCAGCCAAAAACGCCACAAAAACAGCCGACAATGTCATCCAAAAACCGGAAATCGTCTGTTTTTTATGGAACATTGTATCCCATTCCCAGGCCAACCCCGCCCCCAACAAAGCCAAGAAAATCTTAAACAACGGAATTGAATAATCTTCGTAAACCGATTTACCGTACCATATCACAAACCAAATCAAAGGCACCATCACAACAGAAGACAAAACACGCAAAACTAAATTAGATTTCATTTAAATATCCTTTCCAAGTTTGATAACACTATGGCAAATTTTAAAAGTCCTGTCAAGTGAAAGTTTTATTTTTTTAAAATAATGGACATTTTTTCTTTTTTTCACATTTTATACTTGACTTTTTTCAAAAAATCGGTTAAAAATGAAACCAACCAAAGCCGCAGTAGCGTAGTGGTAGCGCACGTCCTTGGTAAGGACGGGGTCGTGAGTCCGATTCTCACCTGCGGCACCATTTAAAAAAAGTCCCATTTTTGGGGCTTTTTTTTTAATGCGTATCACAAGTGGGAGAGGACTCACGGGGGCAACGTGAAGTCCGAGCCGTCAGGCGAAAGGGGCCCATTGGAACAATGGGAATTTACATTCTCACCTGCGGCACCATGTTGTAAAGTCCTCTTTCAAACGAGGGCTTTTTCTTTTAACCGCAAGCCTTATGGCAAGTCCGATAATTGACCTTTCAAAATTGGCTAAAATCCATAAATTATCGGACTATTTCTTATTTAATGTTGTGGTTTTCTGGCATTTAATACTGCTTGTTGAGCAAGTGAAAGGGTGGTTTTTGAATTATCTTCCTGCACCATATTTTTACCATCTTCTGCATATTTTGAAAGTCGCTTCATTAATCCGTCTGGGTTATTAGCTTCTTTCAAAATCCCCATCCTTACTAATTCTTGAATTGTTTTCAAAGATGTATCTGCATTTTTAACCATTTTAACAAAGCTATTATCATTTAATTTTGCTTCAAATTGTTTTAAATTCGAAATTGTGAACACTTTTGCTGGTGTTCGTTTTAAAACATCCTTTTTATTACCTACCTTGACGGAAATAGGCTTTATCGTATCATGAGATATCCACTCACCACTAAAAACACCCTTCTCTGAAACAATAGGAATAAAATTTTCCGATGATACAACGTGTTCATAATATGTATCCTTCATTTTCTCAAAAATGAAAATCCGGTTCATTTTCCCATCAGAATCACGATAAGGAATGGAATAATTTATCATTCCTTGTCGTTCATTACAACGCAAAGCATAAAAATCACTGTCTGAGTTGGTTGCACAAACGATATCACCCATCTGTTGATGATGCTTATCAACATTAGGATGAGGAATAATTTCTGGTAATTCCTTCCACGAAGTATGTGTTAGCGTTGGAAATTGTGTTCTTAATTCAGCAATTCTTTTTTCATCTGTTAAAAGTGGCATCTTAACTCCTTTTCCTTTTGAGAATAGCAAAAAATTGTGACGATTACAAGGTTATTTTTTGTAATTTTTCTTTTAATTTTTATGTAATTTGAGTCCGATAAGCCCAAAGCAGCGCGCACCAGGTTATAAAGCCCTCAACGAAATGAGGGCTTTTTTCATATTTACCAAGCCTTTTGAGAAGTCCGATTGTTGGACTTTCAAAATTGGCCAAAATGCCTCAATTATCGGACTCAGACACATCAAAAACATTGACAATTAAAGATTTTTATAGTATGATACAAACATGTTTTGATTAGAAAATGGAGATATTATGTCAACTCAAAAAAAAGAAATTCAAACTATCTTATGGAGCCATCTTTCCTATGTTCAACAGGCGACACAAAAAGAAAAAGCTCTATTTCCTGACAAAAAGGACGGATGGTTCTACACCTTTGGATTAGAATCTGGACAAGAATTTATCGCACATTTTTCTCTACCTAAGAAATTAAATGATGAAAAAGAAAGGAAAGTCGTGGGGGAGATCACATTCCGTCCGACAAACAATGTGCTACCAGACTTACGAGAAATTCAATTTTTGACTCCAAATCATTTAGAACATAAAACAATTCTTAAATTGACCTCTAATGTAGATCCCCAAGAAAAAAGAAAATATAGTTTAAAAAGAGTTGACGGTTTTTTTGAGAATTATGCACCATTTATTCAGAAAGCTTTGGATGTCCATGAATTACTGCTATCTTTAGAAATTTCAAAAGAGGATATGTCCTTTTATCAAAGTAGACTGCAAGAAGAGCTGTTTCCTAGAAAAAAAGTTATCGCAAGACACCAAAAAAAACAGAATATAAATGTAGTTAGGCATGTATCAGGACGTATCAAAGATTAAGCAATTTTTCTTTTAATTTTGGTGTAATTTGAGTCCGATAAGTGCACTTTCGAAATTGGCTAAAAACCGCAAATTATCGGACTATTTACGGACAAAATCAACCAATCTTGATATATTTCGCCATGCTTTCTTCACTTGATCTGGTCTATCCAAATCTTTATATTCAGCCTGCAGTTGTTCACATCTTTCCTTTAATTTTGGTTTAGAACCAAGTTCGCTGCACTTTTGCAAGTACGAACTTAAACACCTTTTATCCAATTTCTCGGGTACCTCGGATCGTAAATTAACATTTTCCATAAAAGAAATCAAGTTTTCACTAAGTGGTCGCATTTTTGTTTGAGATTCCTGCTGATAACCCTGTTGTTCCTGATATGCCTGATGGTATGCAGGAGTCTCTTTCGCCTTTGGATCTGATTGACGATAGCCATATTTATTAACCGGCATTAATACATCTTCCACTTTTAAATCAAATTCTCTTTGTCCCGTTACGCGTTCATGTGCCTGTGCATATATTTGAGAAAAATTGTTTTTTACACTTGGCTGATCCATTTCGGTCTTAAAGAATTTTTCAGCATTGCTATATCCATAAACATGCGCCAATACACTAGGGTACAAATAATTTTGAAAAAAGCAATCCAACACTGGCAACTGTTTTTTAAATTCCTCTGGGTTTTGTAAACGTCTTTCATGAAGACGTGCAATTAATTCATCATACCTTTGCTGTTCGGTGTAAGTTCCTTGTGAGCTTTGATAGGTTATTGAGCCATCTGTCTTATGTAAAATATCAGATGAATGGTTCGCGCGTTCCACCTCTACGATAGCTTTAAACAAGTCTGATTTAGCATAATCTGTCAATGTGAAACAAGCATTGTGTGTCAATTCATGCAGAAGCACCCTATCAGCAGAATAGTTCATCGCTCCATTCACGCTGATGATTGGATAAGAATTAGCGGTTGAACCACCTTCTGTATGATGCTCTGTTGGAAAGTTTCTGTTTCCGTTTAGACTGTTGCATACATCACTTACAGCACCATCTTCACATAAAGCCAAAAAACCACCCTGCTTTTTAAATAATTGCCATACAGAACCTTCGGCATCTGGCAAAGAATCCAATTGTCTAATATCTTCTCTCAATTTCTGATAAGTTTCACTAGCCCATGCAAATTCTGGGTGTTTTTCGAAATCAATTTTACTTTTATCCAACAACAAATTTTCACCATTTTGGGATACCAATAAAATCGGATATTCTTCATACCCGAAATTCACAGGCATCAACCCACGCAAGGTTTCCCCGTTTTCAACATAAGTGTATTCCAGATCATATTGATTGAAAGTAACCCCCGCAAACTCTGTAAATTTAACATTTTTTTTGGCCATAGCATCCCCCATTTTAAGTATAATTCTTCTTTGATGATAACAAAACTTTTCACAGATTACAACTCAAATTTTTGCAATTTTTCTTTTAATTCTTCTGGAATTTGAGTCCGATAATCGCAAAGCAGCGCGCACCATGTTTTAAAGCCCTCAACGAAATGAGGGCTTTTTATTTTGACATATATAATCAGTTACAAATTGCACCTTTTGTTGTTTTGCTAACGCATGTCGTATGGGTAGAATTGGCACATGGTTTGCTGCCTGTACAGGTCGTACAAGAAGTTTTACCGGCGGCACCGGTTATTGTATTACCTGAGCAAGTTTTACAGCTGCTTTTACCTGTTTCATTCTGATATTGACCTTTGGGACAATTTGTGCATGCTTTTGCATTTTGTGTTGCGGAATATTGACCCGCAGGACACGGCTCACGGGTTGTTCTTTTTTTTCCTTTACAAAAATAACCCATACCACATGGCGTTTGGTCTGATGCTCCAGCTTTTGGACAATAATAACCTTCTGCACAGTCTGTACAAGTTTGGGCTGTCGTTTTGTTGGCGTAAGTTCCCGCTGGACATATCTCAGGTTTTGTCATGTTCGTTCTTGGGCAATAATATCCTGTTCCGCAAACTTTTCTGTCGGTTTTACCAGGACAATAATACCCCTTTTGACAATTTGTACAAGAGGTTGATTTTGGTCCGGCCGAATAGGTTCCCGCCGAACATTCATTACGTGTTGTCATTTTTGTATTGGGGCAATAATATCCGGCACCACAATCCAATGGTGTTGCCATTTTTTCGTATGGGCAATATGTTCCTTTTGGACAATCCGTACATTGTGTTTTTCCTCTTTCAGAATATGTTCCCGATGGACAGTTTTTAGGCTTGGTCATACCCGCATCGGGACAAAATGCCCCTTCATCACAGGTATAACGGTTTGAAGAACCCGGACAATAATAACCAGCTTCACAGGTTGTACAAGATGATGAAGTGGTTGTTTTTGAATATGTTCCAGCCGAACAAGCCTTGGGTTGCGTCATACCGGCATTCGGGCAATAATATCCCATACCACATTCTGTTTTAGTTCCATTTTTTGAATAATATCCTTTTGGTGTAATTTGGCATTTACCATTTTCATAAAAACGCCCCGAACAACGATCACATTGCTCCTTAGAGGTTGTTATGGCCGCGTCATGAGAACAAGTATACAATTTGTTATCATTCCCCATGAACTTACCATCCGGAACATCTTTACAACCTTTTCCGTCGTCAGAACGTTCTGAACCATTGGGGCAAAGTTTACAAACGCCATTACTCATATAACGCTTTGAACAATTCCAACAAGCAGTAGCACTTGTTGTAAGATCTTTTGCATAAGAGCATTCCAAAACTTTGTTATTTGCTGCATCAAAGAGTTTGCCAGAATCAACATTACATGAATCACCGTTATTATGGGCTGTTCCTGTTGAACATATTTGACAAAGGTCTTTATACCAATATCTGTTATCACAACGGGAACATTCACTTTGTGTTGCTGTAATTTTTTTATTATGTGTACATTCATAAAATTTATTGTCTGTGGCCAAAAACTTACCTTCCAATGAAGCACCGCATGTTTTTCCATCGGATGATGTTGTACCATCGGGACAAAGTTGACATTTATTGCCGTTCATATGGCGATTAGAACACCTTCCGCATTCTGATTCCAATGTTTCAACGGCTTTCTTTTCAGAACATGAATAAACTTTATTATCTTTAACCCCAAAGAAGTTCCCTTTTTCCGTACGACAAGATAAACCATCATCTGTTGCTTTCTCTGTTGTTGTATTTGGACATATTTTACAATTTTTATTATACCAATATCTGTTATCACAACGGGAACATTCACTTTGTGTTGCTGTAATGTTTTTGTTGTTTGTACATTCATAAAATTTATTGTCTGTGGCCAAAAACTTACCATCCAATGAAGCACCGCATGTTTTTCCATCGGATGATGTTGTACCATTGGGACAAAGTTGACACTTATTGCCGTTCATATGACGATTAGAACACCTTCCGCATTCTGATTCCAATGTTTCAATGGCTGTTTTTTCAGAACACAAATAAGCTTTATTGGTTTTATGGCTGAAAAATTGATCAGAAAAAGGAACGCAAGATAAACCATCTTCTGTTGCTTTCTCAGTTGTTGTATTTGGACATACTTTACAATTGTTATTATACCAATATCTGTTATCACAACGGGAACATTCTTCCAATGTTGAATTCGCAACATTTGATGTATACAAACAACTGTAACAAGTTTTATTTTTCAACCAAAAGCCCTTTCCACCATCACAGCTGTGACAATCTTCCTGAGTTGTGTTGGCATAAGAAGCAGAAGTGCTGCAATCTAACATAGAACAATATTTTTTTCCATTTGATTGTTGATATACAACCCGTTGAGGACAGGCTTCACAAAGATCCTCTTCTGCTTTTGAGCTAATTTCAACCCGTTGTTTATAAGAACATGCATAACTTTTTCCACCAGCTTGAAAACGTTTTCCCGAACATCTTTGCGTTTCTGTCAAAGCATTGGAAATTGAGTTCTTTTCCGTATCACATGAAACACATTGCTTGGCATCATTTAAAAAGCGTGCATTTTCACCTTCACAGGAATGACACAGTGTTTCAGTTGTCTTGGGTGTGATTGTTTTATCAGAACAATTAAAGATAACGCAATTTCCGGAAGCATCCATAAAACGATTTGGACATTGTTCATTACAGTGTTCTTCACCGGAAACTTTTGGGGTTTTTGTTGAAAAACATTGGTAACAATAACCATTTGTTGAATAAAAATGATTTGTATTATCTGATTGAGTTCCGGTATTACAACGATAACATTCTTCCGCACTTGTCACCCGAACATGTTGTTCTTTTTTGTATTGACAGGGCCAACAATTAGACTTGACTTCTTTACCTGATGCAGCCTCCCAAAAATAAGACGGCGAAGATTCTGTTTGTCCACAAACGCTGTGACATTGTTCTTTTGTATAATTAGAATAGTACGAACTGGTATCACAATCAAATAATTGACATGTATTTGTTGATGAAATTGTACGATAATTTCCTCCCATACAGGCCTTACACATATCCTGTCTTGTTTTATCATCACCGACTTTCCCCGCTGTTTTTACAGAACACGAGAAACATTGTCCCAAACCTTGAGCATTCGGAGTTGCAAAATATCTTTCGGTTCCGCAACGAGAACATTCTTCTAATGTCGTATTGGGAGCTTGAGTATAATCAGAAGTACAAGGATAGCATGTTCCTAAATGCGTTTTATTATTTGTTTCAACCCAGAATCGTCCTAAACATTCATGACAGCTTTCTTTTGAAACATTTTTATACACCTCTTTTGATGAAGAATCGCAACTCATTTTTACGCATTTCCCGGTTGTTTCATCAACGGATCTGTTCCCACAGGCTAAACACAATTCTTCCAATTGAGTATTAGAAGAACCCGGCGAAAAAATTTGAACCTGAGTATTTGTATCACAAGAATAAGACGTTTTTTTATCACTTCCCACAAAACGTTTACCTTTACAGTATTGATCAATTTCCGCAATAAAATCATCAGAAGTGATGCTGTTACTTTTAGCAATATTTGCTGTATTAGAACAAGAATAACAAGTTCCCCGTTGTGTTTTCACGTTTGTCATGATAAAAAAGCGATAGGCATCATCTTGGGTTGTGTCACCACAAGCATGACATACCTCTTGTGTAACATTTTTATAAGATGTCTTTGATGAACAATCCATTCTGACACATTTTTTTGTTTCTTCATCAACTGTTCTGTTTTTACAGGCCAAACAAAGACTGACCTCTTCTGAATTTTCTGATATATCTGATAATTCAACATCCCCTGCTGTACACAAATAAGACGTTTGTGTTTTTTTGGAATAGAATCTGGTTCCGACACACCGCGATGCTTCCTCATAAGTCGTCTTAACAGAGCTATTATACGAACAAGAATAACAAGCATTACTTGTTTTTTTACCATCGTTCAGCCAAAAATGTGAAAAAGGTGCGACTTGCCCTTCTGAAGAACACACTTCATGACAGGCCTGTTGAGTCATATTTGTATAATTTTTTGTTTTATCACAGTTTTCCTTTACACAATAATTACCGGACATAGAACGTGCACCATTACATTTTTCACATTCTTCCTTGGACGCGGAAACATTGGTGGCAATATTACATGGATAGCAATAACCGTCTTTACCCAAAAATCTGACGGTTGGATCGTTTGCTTCTGTCGCTTCAATCTCTTGTCCGTCCTCAGAGACTGTCTTTCGACAAGAATTGCATTCCTGTGATGTCATTTTAATTTTTTTAGAAGAATAACATCCTTCAATAGAACAAATTCTTGTTTTAGGATTATACATACGTTCCGGACAACGATTACACTCTTCTTGGGATGTGGAAATATTGCCTTGATGCGTACACATATAACAATCATCTATTTTTGAAGCATCTCTGCTTTCCACATAATTGGTCGGTTCCGGCCAAAAACGAGTACCATCAGGGCACAAAGCACATTGACTTTTGGTCGTATTTTTAAAATTAATTGGTATTTCACAAAAATCTTTATTAACACCGCCAGACATTATCTTTCTTGGATGACATACAGACTCAACGGCATCTTTAAAAATATACTCATATGCCGAAACAGATTTTGTCATACTGAACTTTGTGGAGGCAAACAAATCAGCAATTTTTTCATTTGCCCCAACCAACCAAATATCAAATTGACAATTATTTTTGGCATATCCAGCAAAATCACGCCAAAAACCCAACTCGTTATTTAAACTTCCCCGATAGTGTTGATTAGAGTTATTTGCAAAAAACAGCAATAAAATCTGAGAATTATTCTTGCAATATTTCTTTATATCATTCAAAGCATGTTTAAAACTGGCTCCGCCACCGATATTTCCATAATCAAACCATTCTTTTATTTGTTCTGGCCTATGACGACCATATTTTAAAGGATTTATCAATTTTTCATTTTCGGGTTTAATGGATTTTGAAGAATAATCCTGAAAATAAACCGCTGTATTTACATCCGGCAAATCAGATAAGGAAGACAAAGAAGATTTGAATTTGGAAGACAAATTACCCGAAGATCGATCCAAAAAGAAAATAACACCACTGGTTTCCGCACATGAACAACGCCCTGTATCTTTTTCACACGCATAGGGCTTTTGACAACCGCATCCTTGTGTACAAAGTTCATCCTTGCCAGGAAGAACTTCCGGACAATTCTGACACAATGGTCTTAAAAGTGAATTTAATTGTTTCACACCCTTAGACACATTTTGATTAAACGTTGTATAATACGAAGAACAAGAACCCGTTTTGGAATTTGTCCAATAAATATTGTTATCCGAAGAATCCATATTCCATCCAAAACACTTTTCACCGGTCAACACTGCCTGAGTATGCTGTTGAGCAGAACATTGCGACCATACAGAAACAGTGTTTTTACCTATCGCTTCACAAAAATTCTCAGCACTCCAATAATCCATTTGCGTATCAGAAGATGTATATGTCCCATCACCGACAGAAATATCATCTGCCGGCAAACAAATTCCAGAGTTTGGCTTTTGACAAACCTCAGTCAACGAGGACGTAAAACTACAATACAAACCATTGGGACAATCCGAATTTGTCTGGCATCCGGCGGAACAAACACACAACTTCTCTTCACCACAAACACAAGCCCCTTCGCAATCAACTCCACATTTGCCTTCACATTCCAAATCTTCATTACAGGTTGTTCCACCACAAGAACAAATACCATTTTCACCACAGATGCAAGAACCTTCGCAATCAACTCCACATTTGCCTTCACATTCCGAATCTTCCTGACAGGTTATAGATTCACATTTTGATTTTTCCAAATTCCAAATTGGCTTGTCTATCGGACATTTACAAGGAGTATAAGTAGGATGTGAATTTCCTGCATTTGCAAAGGCAGTACCATCCGGACAACAATACCCATTTCCTTCATCATCTTCCACACAATCACACATCATTTCCCAACAATCGCCTTTGTAGTTTGATGGATCAGAAATCCATATATCTGTTTGGGCAAAAACACCAAAAGATAAAACAAAGAAAAAGAATAACAGTATTATTTTTTTCATAGCATCTCCCTTAAATTTTTTTCAGAGTAGCAAATAATTTTTAAAATTGCAACTTTTTTTCTCAATTATTCCATAACTTGAGCCCAATGGTTAACTTCGGCGGTCAAAACTTGCTTTTTTGGCGTTTTGTGGTATAATATTAATAGAAGGAGGAATACCCATGATTGACACTTTAAGAAAAAACGCTCAACCCGAATTTTCCTTTGCCAGATGTTGTGGTATTTTAATGAAATTTGCCATTTTAGGGGCGATGTTATACGCCGGCAAAGAAACATATGACACATTAACAAAAGATACTGATAGCTTTGGTAAAAACATCAACACACAAAGAATCAACAGGATATCTAATTCTTTGGACAGATAATCATTCCTTTTAACTTAAATCAAAAAAAAGGGGGCCAAGTTGTCCCCTTTTAAAATACACAAAAATCTATCATTTTTGCTTGACAAACAGATTGTTTTTTTCTATAATGTGAAAAAAATCACAAAAGAGAACAAAATGACCACTATAAAAGTTTGCTTGGGAAGTTCATGTTATATCAGGGGAAACGATAAAACACTGGCCTTTTTACAGGATTACATACAAAAAAACAAAAAAGACATTCAAATTGAATTGGTGGGTTGCCGTTGCACAAATTTGTGCCAGGATGGACCGAATATCTTTATTGACGATAAGAAATATTCACACCCAACAAAAGAAGAACTTATTCAAATTTTGGAGACATTATGAGCAATCAAAACGCCGCTGTTTATACACTTTTTAATGAATGCCAGGATTGTTATAAATGTGTCAGGCGTTGTCCGGTAAAATCAATTCGTGTTCAAGACGGTCACGCCTGTGTCTTGTCAGAAAAATGCATTACTTGTGGCCGGTGCGTTGCCCCCTGCCCCAGCCATGCAAAACGGATCAGAAATGATATTGAGGCAGTACGTCGTCTAATCAATTCAAAAAAAGATGTTTATGTATCTTTAGCCCCCAGTTGGCGCGCCTCTTTTCAATGTATATCCAGACAATTGATTGCCACTTTGAAAAAATTAGGTTTTAAGGGTGTCAGCGAAACAGCCTTAGGGGCACAACAGGTGTCCATTGAAACTGCCAAAATCTTAAATTCAATGGATAAAGGATTATTGATTTCAAGTGCTTGCCCTGTAATTGTCAAATACATCCGCTTGTATAAACCACAATTATCTGATTATATTGTCCCAATAGCTTCACCGGCATTGACTCATGCAAAAATGCTGAAAGAACATTACGGAAAAGATATCTCGGTTGTTTTCATCGGACCTTGTATCGCAAAAAAAGAAGAATCCGATACACACAAAGACTTAATAGACTATGCTTTAACATTTGAAGAATTAAAAACATGGTTAAAAGAATCAGATATTACCATAGAAGAAGGTGATTGCAAAAATGAAACTTTTGTTCCAGAATATGCCCATGAAGGATGTTTATATCCCATAGATGGTGGCATGTGCGAAACCATTAAAAAAATCGGTATTAAAGATAATATTCATTTATGTTCTGCGTGTTCATTAGAATCTTTTAATTCGTCAATAGAATCATTATCAAAAGATCATTTAAAAAACCCTGTCTTTGTTGAAGCATTGGCCTGTATCGGTGGTTGTATGCGGGGTCCTTGTATCGCAACAAAAATGTCCGATATTAATAATATATCCCGTCTTTTACGTCATATCAAACACCGTGATATCGTTCCTCAAAAAGCAACGACCGTTGTCTGTGAAAAATATACACCGACTCCTGTTGTTGAAAAAACATATACCATGGAGGAAATAAGTGAAGCATTACATAGAATTGGCAAATATATTCCAGAAGATGAATTAAACTGTGCCGGATGCGGATATCAAACCTGTAAAGACATGGCAAAAGCATTGTTACAAGGAAACGCAGAACCATCCATGTGCGTTTCTTATATGCGTAAATTGGCAACAAAAAAAGCAAATGCCATGTTAAAAAGCATCCCCTCAGCCATGGTTATGTTGGATAACCAATTGAATATTCTAGAAGTCAATGAAGCTTTTATAAAAATGTTCGTCCATCAGGATAAGGATCTGTGTCTGTCAAATCCCCAAAGATTGACAGGCCAAGCAATACAAACTTTTTTTGATGCCGAAAAATTGTTCAGCTCTGTATTAAATGGCGGAAAAGAAATTCAAAAAGAAAATTATCGTTTTAATAATAAATTTTACGATTTGCATATTTTCCCCATTGAAGCAACTGTTAGTATAGGAGCGGTTATATCAGATATCACAAGTGCAAATCATTCACGTGAAAGAGTTGCACAAAAAGCAAAAGAAGTGATTGATAAAAATATATCAACCGTTCAACAAATTGCCTGTTTATTGGGTGAACATATGGTTCAAACAGAAACCATTTTAAACACTATTGCCAATGAATATAATCAGGAGCAAGAATAAATGTTCATTGATATAGATTGTGCACAAATAAAAAAACACGGACAAAATGCCTTTGGGGATTATTTTGTATCAAAACGCACAGATAATCAAGAACGCGTTTTGGCAGTTTTGTCCGATGGTTTGGGCAGCGGAATCAAAGCTAATATTTTATCCTGCATGACCTCAACTATGTTGTTACGCTTTATTGAAGAAGACATTCCCATTCAAAAAGCGGCTGCTATTATTATGGATTCTCTACCTGTTTGTCAAATCAGAAAAATAAGTTATGCCACATTTTCAGCCGTTGATTGTCGTAATGATGGAAGTGTTTGGGTGGTTGAAGAAGGAAATCCATCCTTTGTTTTAATTCGAAATAACGTTGAAGTTCCATTGGAGCACACAGAATTTACATCGCCCAAATTTCCAGACAGACATTTAAAATTGTATCAATTCAAAACCAACGATGGCGACAGACTCGTTTTTTGTTCTGACGGTGTTACTCAGGCTGGTATCGGAACCCCGGAATATCCTTTGGGGTTTCAACGAAAGGGGTTGGTGGAATTTTTGAAAAACTACCTGAATACAAACCCAAATGTGTCCAGTACAAAGTTGGCCAACGATGTCATACAAAAAGCTTTGACAGTTGAAACACAAAAGCATGCAGGAGATGATATTTCCTGTGCTGTTTTGTATTTCAGAAAACCCCGAAAAGCCTTGATTTTTACAGGCCCTCCCTATAATCGGATAAAAGACAGAGAATATTGTTTGTCTTTTGGTTTTTTTTCGGGCAAAAAGGCTATTTGCGGAGGTACAACAGCCAATATGATATCCCGTGAATTAAAACGAGAAATTATAAATATACCTCATACATCTTCCGGCGATCTGCCACCTATTGCCAAGATGAATGGTATTGATTTGGTTACAGAGGGGATCTTAACATTAACCAGAACTAGCGAGTATTTAGAACGCGAAGAATTAAAACATAAAGACGCAGCCGGTTTATTGGTTGATTTCCTTTTAAGTTCAGATATTATTGAATTTATGGTTGGAGCAATGCTAAATCAAGCACATTACGACCCATCTTTACCAATTGAAATAGAAGTTAGGAGAACAATCATCAAAAAAATAAAAAACACATTAGAAAATAAATATTTTAAACAGGTTATTATACATTATATCTAGGAGGAAAAAATGAAAAAAATAACTGTAAAAGTCTGTCAAGGAACAACCTGCTTTGTTATGGGTGGGGAAATAATTAAATCCATGCTGAACAGCTTGGAGGAAAAATATGCTGATAAAATTGAAATCACATCTGTCAGATGTTTGGGCGCTTGTGATAAAAGCGATTCTTTTTCAAAAGCACCTTATATTATGGTAGATGATGAAATCATTTCGTCCGCAACATTGGAAAAAGTAGTAACTGTAATTGAAAGAAAATTAAAAAATGACAATTAATTCTGAATTAGAAACCAAAAGATTAAAACGGGAAGTTTTAGTACGTCTTATTCGTGCTTTTTTATCTGATAACTTTGAAGAAAACACGCGTTTAATCCCTTATGATATGCGTCCAAAATATGCCGAAGCACCTTTTCGTTGCTGCAACTATAAGGAACGTGGTATTTTGCGTGCCAGAACATTGGCAGGATTGGGTTTTTCAATTGAAGAAGATGATGAAAGAACTTTGTTATCTGATTATGCCAAAAAAGCATTAGATCGCAAAACACCGGATTCAAATCCTTTAACCGTTGTGGAAAGTGCCTGTCACAGTTGTCCGTCGTCACAAGTTTATGTAACGGAATTATGCCAAAGTTGTGTTGCAAAACCCTGTATGAATGCGTGTCGTTTTGGGGCTATTTCGCATATTAATGGCAGATCTGTAATTGATCCAGAAAAATGTAAAAAATGTGGATTATGTATGTCGGCATGTCCTTATGGTGCCATTGTTAAAACGATTGTCCCATGTGAACAAGCCTGCCCCGTAAACGCCATTACAAAAGACGAACACGGCTATGCCCGTATTGATCATGAAAAATGTATTTCATGTGGTAAATGCGTAACTGCCTGTCCGTTCGGGGCTGTTCATCCAAAATCTCAAATTATTGATATTTTGAAAAACATCAAAGCTGGAAAAAATGTCATCGCTATGTTTGCACCGGCCTTAATCGGTCATTTACCATGCACACCCGAACAAATACAAGATGCTTTAAAGAAAATAGGTTTTTCGGCTGTTTATGAGGTTGCACAAGGTGCCGATATTACAACCGAGATTGAAGCAAAAGATTTTCAAGAACGTTTGGAAGAAGGTGCCGCTTTTATGACAACTTCTTGCTGCGCCGGTTATACAGAATTGGTCAAAAAGCATTTACCGGAAATAAAACCTTTTGTATCGGATGCCAAAACACCGCTTTATTATACAGCCGAGCTGATAAAAAAAGAAATGCCAGATGCGGTAACCGTTTTTATCAGCCCCTGTTTTGCAAAACGACGGGAAGTTTTGGATAATCCAAATGTCAATTATATCATGAATTTTGAAGAATTAGGGGCAACTTTGATCGCTATGGGTATTGAAATGGATACCTGTGAAGAAAAAGAATTTGACTATAAAAGTTCCAAAGAAGCCCGCGAATTTTCCTTAACAGGCGGTGTATCACGTGCGGTACTGGCCGCTTGGAAAGGCGAAAAAGATGCCGTCAAACCTGTTGTTATCAATGGTTTAGATAAAGCATCAATCCGTGATTTGAAAATGTATGCCAAAACCGGAAAATGTCCAGCAGGAAACCTGATAGAAATCATGTGTTGTCCCGGTGGATGTATCGCAGGCAATGCCTGTCTCGGTTCATTAAAGGATGCATTTAAAAAAGTTTCGGCGTATGGAGAAAAAGGAGTATCACTGAAAAATGAAAGGAAAAATGATGAGTGAAATTAAAACAAACGAAGATCTTGAATCTTTAATTGAACGTGTTCATATTGCCCAAAATCAATATGCAACATTTTCAGAAGAAAAAGTCAATGCGATTTTTAAGGCAGCCGCAACAGCAGCCGATAAAATGCGTATTGACTTGGCAGAAATGGCCGTGGAAGAAACTGGCATGGGGGTTTTAGAAGATAAAATCATTAAAAACCACTTTGCCTCTGAATATATTTACAACAAACACAAAGGTGTTAAGACATGTGGTATCATCAAACGGGATAAAATAAACGGTACAAAAATCGTTGCTTCTCCTTTGGGGGTAATTGCCGGCGTTGTTCCAACAACAAACCCGACATCCACCGCAATTTTTAAATCTTTGATTTGCTTAAAAACACGTAATGGTATTATCTTTTCACCACATCCACGTGCAAAAAAAGCAACAATTGCCGCCGCAAAAGTTGTTTTGGATGCTGCTGTTAAAGCTGGTGCACCAAAGGACATTATCGGTTGGATTGATGAACCAACAATTGAATTATCAGATGCCTTGATGAAACACCCAAAAATTCAAGCCATTTTAGCAACAGGCGGTCCCGGTATGGTGAAAGCTGCCTATTCCAGTGGCAAACCCGCGTTGGGTGTGGGCTCAGGAAACACACCGGCCGTCATTGATGAAACAGCAGATATCACACGTGCCGTTTCGTCTATTTTAATGTCAAAAACTTTTGATAACGGTATGATTTGTGCCTCTGAACAATCAGTTATCGTGGTTGATAAAGTTTATGAAGATGTAAAAAAAGAATTCGTCTATCGTGGTGCCTATTTAATGAATGCCGAAGAAATGGAAAAAGTCGGCAAAATTATTTTAACGGATAAAGGAACAGTTAATGCAGCCATCGTGGGACAATCAGCCCATAAAATTGCCGAATTAGCCGGATTTAAAGTTCCTGAAACTGCCAAAATTTTATTAGCAGAGCAAACATCCTATGATGTTTCCAATCCTTTTGCTCATGAAAAATTATCCCCCATCTTAGCTATGTATAAGGCTGAAAATTTTGAACAAGCAACTGATATGGCATTTGCTTTAATTAATTTGGGTGGATTGGGTCATACCTCTGTATTATACACAGACGAACGTGATCAAACACGCATTGATATGTATGCTCAAAAAATGCCGACAGGTCGTATTTTAATCAACAGCCCAGCTTCACAAGGTGGTATCGGTGATTTATATAACTTCCGTTTAGAACCGTCTTTAACATTAGGATGCGGTTCTTGGGGCGGAAACTCAGTCAGTGAAAACGTCGGTGTCAAGCATTTGGTAAACTATAAAACAGTTGCAGAAAGGAGAGAAAATATGTTGTGGTTCAGAGTACCGTCTAAAATTTATTTCAAACGTGGTTCAACCGAATTGGCTTTGCGTGAATTTGAAGGCAAAAAACGTGCTTTCATTATTACCGACCGTTTCTTGTTTGATTCTGGGGCTGTCCGCACTATTACCGACACCTTTGAAGAAATGGATATTGATTATCAGATTTTCTTTGACGTCAAACCTGATCCAACTTTATCCACGGCAAAGCAAGCCTTGACAATGGTCAATACATATCAGCCTGATTTAATTGTTGCTTTGGGCGGTGGTTCACCAATGGATGTTGGCAAAATTATTTGGTTGATGTATGAACAACCTGAAACAAATTTTGAAGATATTTCCATGCGTTTTATGGATATCCGTAAACGTATTTGTGCTATTCCAGAATTGGGCAAAAAGGCCGATTTGGTCTGTATTCCGACAACATCCGGAACAGGTTCAGAAGTTACACCGTTTTCAATTATTACAGACGATGAAACTCATGTTAAATATGCCATTGCGGATTATGCTTTAACGCCTAAAATGGCCATTATTGATGCCAACTTTGTGGATGGAATGCCCAAAGGATTGACATCAGCTGGTGGTATTGATGCCTTGGTTCACGCTTTAGAAGCCTATGTGTCCATCATGGCAACGAACTATACGAACTCGTTGGCATTAGAAGCTATCAAGCAAATCTTCCGTTATTTGCCGGCTTCTTATGAAGAAGGTGCCAATAATCCGAAAGCTCGTGAAAAAATGCATAATGCAGCTACAATTGCCGGTATGGCTTTTGCCAATGCTTTCTTGGGTATTTGTCACTCAATGGCCCATAAATTAGGTGCAATGTATAATATTCCGCATGGGATTGCCAATGCATTGTTAATTTGTCAGGTCATTCGCTTTAATGCAACGGATTGCCCGAAAAAACAAGCAATATTCCCTCAATACAAAGCACCGGAAGCCAAAAAACGTTATGCACAAATTGCCCACGTTTTATACTTGGCTGATGAAAAAACATCCGATGATGAAAAGGTTGAATTGCTGATTAAAGCCATTGATGAATTAAAAGGTAAAATCGGCATTCCCAAATCCATTCGTGAATGGGGTATTGACGAAAAGACATTTAACGACAACTTAGATAAGTTGGTCCGTTTGGCTTTTGATGATCAATGCACAGGTGCCAACCCAGTTTATCCTTTAATGAGCGATATCAAGCAAATTTACTTGGATGCATTTGAGGGTAAATATTAAAAGATGGTGAATTTATCCGGTAAAATCATACATCGGCTAACTCTTTATCATTGTATTTTAAAATATACATTGATAAATCAGGAACATGTTTCAAGTTTTGAAATTGCTGATTTATTAAATCTGGATGATTCACAAGTGCGAAAGGACATCGCCATGTGCGGTGTCCTTGGGCACAAAAAACAAGGCTATGCTACCATAGATTTAAAACGAGCCATTGAAAAAAAACTTGGCTTTAAAGAAAAAAAAGAAGTCTTTATTATTGGTGCCGGTCATTTGGGTACAGCTTTGGCAAATTTTAAAGACTTTAATGATTACGGCATTGATATTTTATGCTTATTTGATAACAATCCTGATAAAGTAAATAAAGAAATCAACGGAAAAAAAATATTTCCATTAGATAAATTGCCTGATTTAACAAGCCGTATTAAAGTTAAAAATGTTATTCTTACTGTTCCGGCAAATCAAGCTCAATCCGTAACCGACTATCTTATTCAATGCGGTGTTCAGTTTATTTGGAATTTTACACCAACCGTTTTAAAAGTTCCGCATCAAATCAATGTGTATTATGAAAATATCATCAGCAGCTTTATGCAGATGTATCAAAATTCGGCTGAATAAAACATAAAAAATATATTTTTCAAATCAAAAACCCCTCGTATGAGGGGCTGAGTTATTAAAAACAACTTTAAAAACTATCCCAATAATTTTAAAATATCATTTATTTTTTGTAAGGATAATTCACTATCGTAAAGTGATTTTTTCTTTTCTTCAACGATATTTACGGGTGCCTTTGAAACAAAAGCTTCATTTGAAAGTTGTGCTTTCAAACGATTGATAAATCCTGTTAAATTATCAATTTCTTTATTCAGGCGTTCTTTTTCCTTTTCAACATCTACAATACCCGCCAAAGGAATCAATAATGTCAACCCATCCAAGACCTGAGCCACTTCGCCCTTGCCTGTTTCATTGGTAAAGGTTAAATTTTCCACACGGGCCAAAGATTTAATGATATCCAAGTTAGCATTAATGATACTTGTTTGTTCTTCATTGGCGTCTTTGATTTTTAACTGAATCTTTGTGCTGGCCGACACATTGACTTGGGTACGAACCGAACGCACGGACGTAATCAAATCAAAAATCCAGTCTTGGTTTTGCATTGAATGAATATCTTCATATTTTGTCCAATCGGGCCAAGATGTTTCCATCAACATTTGATTTCGAACAGCTGTTTTATCCCATAATTCTTCGGAAATAAAAGGCATAAACGGATGAATTAATTTTAACATTTCATCCACAACAGCCCCCATCACAGCACGCGTTTCAGCTTTACCTTTTTCATCATTACCATAGAAAATAGGTTTGATGGCTTCCAAATACTTATCACAGAAGGTGTTCCACACAAAGTGATACAACACATTGCTGGCTTCGTTAAAGGCGTAAGTTTCCATCCACTTAGCGATTTCTTTGGCCGCCAAAGATAATTTTGTAATCATCCATTTATTGATGGGTAATTGAACCAAGCTTAAATCCGAAGCGTTATGTGTCATTTCATTCATTTCGCAAAAACGAACGGCATTCCAAATCTTGGTGGTGAAGTTACGATAATTTTCCACACGAGATTCGCCCATCAACACACTGCGTCCAGAACCTTCCTGAATCACCAAGGAAAAACGCAAGGCATCAGCACCGTATTTATCGCACATAGCCAAAGGATCAATACCATTACCTTTGGATTTGCTCATCTTTTGGCCTTTTTCATCACGCACCAAACCATGCAAATGGATTTCCTTAAACGGTACCTGATGCATATTATACATACTCATCATCATCATTCGGGCCACCCAGAAAAAGATGATATCAAAACCTGTAATCAAAACAGATGTCGGATAGTATTTTTTCAAATGCATATCATCTTCGTTGGGCCATCCAAGCGTTGAAAAAGCCCACAATCCCGATGAAAACCAAGTATCCAAAACGTCCGTATCACGTGTCAAAGATGTCGGCTGGCCATAGTGTTTATCAGCTTCGGCCTGAGCCAATTGTTCTGTTTCTTCACAAAAGATTTTGCCATCCGGACCATACCAAACAGGCACCTGATGCCCCCACCACAATTGACGGGAAATACACCACGGTTGAATATCCTGCATCCAAGAATAATACATATTTTCCCAGTTTTCGGGCACAAATTTTGTATTGCCGGATTTAACCGCTTCCACGGCCGCCGGTGCCAACTTTGATGTATCCACAAACCATTGATCGGTCAACCACGGTTCAATAATCACATCCGAACGATCACCATAGGGAATAGTCATAGGGTTATCTTCTTCATGGTCGTACAATCCCAAAGCCTTAATGTCTTCCAACACCAAAGGACGAGCTTGTAACGGCGACATACCCTGATATTTTTCAGGCACATTTTCGTTGAGTTTAGCTTCTTTTGTCAGTAAATTCACCAAAGGTAATTGATGGCGTTTACCAACCTCAAAGTCATTAAAGTCATGGGCCGGTGTAATTTTCACAGCACCGGTTCCTTTTTCGGGATCGGCATGTTCATCCGCAACAACGGGAATCGGTTTATTAATAATCGGAATCAAAACATTTTTACCAATGAAATCCTGATAACGTTCGTCTTTATCCGAAACCGCCACAGCCGTATCCCCAAACAATGTTTCAGGACGCGTTGTACCCACCATAATGAATTTTTCAGGATTATTTTCCAACGGATACTTAAAGTACCACATTTTACCGACTGTTTCCTTTTGAACGACTTCCAAATCAGAAATCGCCGTTTGTAATTTCGGATCCCAGTTGACCAAACGTTTATCACGATAAATCAAACCATCTTTATACATTTTAACAAAAACTTTACGTACGGCGGCGGATAAGCCTTCATCCATGGTAAAACGTTCACGCGACCAATCACAGGAACAGCCCAAACGTTTTAACTGGTTAACAATTTGACCACCGGAATGAGCCTTCCATTCCCATACTTTTTCCAAAAACTTTTCACGTCCCAAATCATGGCGGGAAATGTTTTCTTTGGCCAACATTCTTTCCACAACCATTTGAGTGGCAATACCGGCATGATCCGTACCCGGTTGCCATAACACATCAAAGCCGTTCATGCGTTTATAACGACACACTGTATCCTGTAAGGCATAGTTCAACGCGTGCCCAATATGCAAATTACCCGTTACATTGGGTGGCGGAATTACAATAGAAAAAGGAGGTTTTTCCGATTCAGGATGACAGGCAAATAAATTTTTATCAGACCATTTTTGAAAAATTTCTTTTTCGGCCGTTTGTGGGTTAAAAGCTTTTTCCAACATATTAAATTCCTTTTGTTAACAATGGCACATATTATATAACGCCACCATTCAAAAGTCAAGGAATTTTAAAGAGTATCTATTTTGAAAATTTCAGCATATTTTTTGCATAACACATAAAAAGAACCCATCTGTTTTGGTCAAAAAAGGAGAATAACGTTTTTGCTTGATTACTTTATAATTTGGGTGCTCGGCTAAAAATTTTTCTACCTGTTGTTCGTTTTCATCAAAGGTTAAAGAACAGGTAATGTATGACAAATAACCGCCTGTTTTTAAATATTGTTCAGCCCGATTTAAAATTTCAGCTTGCGTCTTTGTAATATGTTTTAATTGTTTTTCTGTTAAGTGCCAACGCATATTGGGTGTTCTGCGCCAAGTACCACAACCTGAACAAGGGGCATCCACAACCACATGATCAAACTTTTTATCAGGGCGTTCCAATTTTGTGATAATTTTAATGATTTTAATTTGTGCACGAGTAGCCCGTTTGACCAATTCAAATAACTTTTTGGGTGTTATATCATAAGCCTGAATTTGTCCTTGATTTTGCATCATTTGGGCAAAAATTAAAGATTTCCCCCCTGCACCGGCACAAAAATCAAAAACAGATTGTTTGGGTTTTATGCCAATTTCCAAGGATAATAATTGGGCGCCTTCATCTTGAATTTCCAACAATCCTTTTTTCCAGGCATTTGTGTTTTTTATGTTGGCATATGTTTTTAAAACAATCCCAAAGGGGGATTTATCGCAAGGAGCAACATCCAAGCCTTCTTTTTTCAGGCTTTCCAAAATCTCATCACGATGACCGATAGCCCTTAAAATAATTGGCGGATTTTCCAATAAGGCGGGTAACTCATTTTTCGCATCAGGAATGTGTGATAAAAACCATTCGGGCGTTTCCCATTGAACCCAATCAGGAGCCTGTGATACATCAGGAATGCCGTTTTCCATGAACTTTTGAACACGGCCTTGCCAATCATCATCCGGATAGGCCCAAATCAAACGAGCTTTGGCGCGTATCATAGACCATACAGATTGCAAAAATTCGGCCTTTTCGGGGCCTTTTATAAATTTGTGTTTTGCCAAATAATCGTTTATGATTTCAGGAGCAACAGCGGGTTTTTTATCAATAACCCTCATTAAATCTGACAAAACCGAAATTTCACGTTCATTCATTTAATTTTATTCATAAAGGCAGACATATCGCCTTTTAGTAATAATTCAACATTTTGGGCAATTTGTTCAAATAAAACATCCAAAATCTTTTGCTCATCAGCAGATGGCTTGCCCAATACATAATTGGCCGTATCAATCATTTTGTTTTTATCAACACCAATACGAACACGCATGTAATTAGCACCAATATGCGAGTCTATGTTTTTAATTCCATTATGGCCACCACTACCACCACCGATTTTCACTTTCACTTTGCCGACAGGTAAATCCAAATCATCATGAAAAACAACAATATCCTGAGGTTGGATTTTATAAAAAGCCATTACACTTTGAACAGACTCGCCTGACAAATTCATGTATGTTTCGGGTTTTAGTATCAAACAACGCTCGTTGGCAATTTGACCTTTAGCAAGCAAACCTTTGTGTTCAGATTTAAAAGCATCAAAGGAAAAGCGGCGGACAAGTTCGTCCACCGCCTGAAATCCCATATTGTGGCGAGTTTTTGCATATTCCGTTCCCGGATTGCCTAATCCCACCAACAATTTCATTATTTCTTCTCCTCAGTCTTTTCGGCTTCGGCAGAAGCTGTAGCTGTTGCATTAGCAGAAGCTGTTTCTTCCTGCGGTGCCACAACGCTGGCCACAGTGAAATCTTCTTTGGATGACAAAGAAACACCTTCGGGCATTTGAATATCAAAAGCGTTAAAGGCATCACCGATTTCGGCTTTGGACAAATCAACCGTAAAGAATTCAGGAATCTTATCAGCTGTACATTTTGCTTCAACTGTACGATGCACAATATTTAACACACCGCCTTTTTTGAAGCCAGGTGCAACATCTTCACCAACGAATTGCAAAGGAATATCCAAAGTCAATAAAGCTGTTTTTGAAATTCTTAAAAAGTCCGCATGAATCGGGCGATTTGAAACGGGATGTTTTTGAATATCTTGGCACAACACCAAATGTTTTTCTTTACCATCCACATTGATTTCATATTGACGGGTCCAAAGACCTTTTTTATTCATTTCTGCCACCATGAATTTTTCTTCAATGGCGATCATTTCAGGAGCTTGTTTATCCCCATAAATAACGGCAGGAATAAACCCCTTAAGACGAATAGCCCGAGAGGCCCCCTTGCCAGCTTTTTCACGCTTTGTTGCGTTCAATGATACTGTTTTCATTTTTTATCCTTTTATTTTAAAGTGACGAATTTTTCCTCCAGGGGTGAAAAATTCCATCCATATCCCATGATATGAACCCCTTCATTATACACATTTTTCAAAAAAATGCAAGAAAATTTATATTGTTATTTAGTTGTTTCGCTTTTTATTGGCAAAGTAATCAAAACTCGCAAACCTTTCATAGGGGATGTTTCCAATTTAATTTCACCACCATGTGATAAAATCGTATCACGAGCAATCGTCATACCCAAGCCAACACCACCGGTATTTTTATTGCGTGATGGTTCCACCCGATAAAAGGGCTTAAAAACTTCTTCACGTTTTTTAGCCGGAATACCCGGACCATTATCATCAACAGTTATTTGAATCATATCACCCCGAACCCCCATAGAAACGTTTGTTTTAGTGGCATAATTTTGTGCGTTAGATATTAAATTTGAAAAAGCACGCATCAATTCATGCGGTCTGGCCATCAGCTTTGCCGGTTGTTCAATATGCAAAAAAACACCGAAACCGACACGTTTGTATTTTTCCACCAAGGAAGTTAAAAATAAATCCAAATCAATTTCTTCCATTTTTTCTTTACCGGCCCCACGGGCAAAATCCAAATATCCCGTCAACATACTTTCCATTTCATTGATATCCTGATGCAACATTCGGGTTGTTTCATCCGGTTCCATCATAGATAATTCCAATTTCATTCGTGTCAAAGGGGTTCGCAAATCATGCGAAACACCAGCCAACATAGACGTCCGTTCACTCATATAACGAGCCAAACGTTCTTTCATTTCAATAAATGACAAGCCTGCCAAACGCACTTCATAGGCACCCTCAGGCTTGAATTTAATTTCTTGTCCCATACCGAATAATTCTGCTGCTTTGGCCAAACGGGTAATCGCCCGAACCTGATTTTTCATAAACAAAAATGCAATAAAAAACAACAAAGCAGAAGAGCCTAACATCCACCACAAAAAAGACGGAACGGTCGTACTGAAAAATCTTTTACGTGGCACAATAACACTTAAAACGCCTTTTGATAACTGAATATCAATTTCCTGTTCGCCTTTTTCATTTGTAAATGTATTTTGTGGATAGGGTAAATCTTCAATTTTGGTACGCAACTTGGCAGAAGTTAAGCGTTCATTTGTTTTATCATATGATAGTTTTTCATCTGCTTTCCAATTTAATTGAAGTCCTAAATTTTTTTCAAATACATCCAATTTAGTGCTTGGATTTTCCTGCATTTCCGACCAGTGAGCAATCAAACGAATTTCACCGATAACATCGTTTGCCAAACGTCGACTGATAGTATCCCAATGCTTATTAAAAAAGTATATTCCGACCATCGCCTGTAATATCACCAAGGGCAATAAAATAATCAAAATAAATCGGGCCAACAAATGACGTGGAAAAAATTTACGTTTCAAATATTTAAAAAATCTCATTATAACCTCACTAATTTATACCCTTGACCGCGAATTGATTGTATCCAAACGGGATGTTTTGGATCTTTTTCAATTTTGCGTCTGAGACGTGTGATTTGAACATCCACCGTACGAATAGAGTCTGTTTTCATTTTTTGCGCCAATTCTTCGCGGGTCAAAACACTGTTAACCGATTGAACCAAAATATCCAACAACTGTTGTTCGGAACCAGTTAAAGAAACAGGGATATTTTGATGCGTTAAAGATTTTTTTGATTTAATATAGATAAAATCGCCAAACGAAACAGTATCCGAAAAACTTTTTTGGTGTTTCATCAGGTTTTTTAACCTGAGCAACAATTCTTTTGGATCAAACGGTTTGGGCAAATAATCATCGGCACCGGCCTCTAATCCGTTGATACGACTGGCCACATCCCCCATGGCAGTCAACATTAAAATGGGGGTTTGAATCCCCATTTGACGCAATTCTTGTGTGTATTCAACACCATTTTTATGAGGCATCATAACATCCATAATTACGGCATCAAAGATAAACAGACGGAACAATTCCTGGGCCTGAACACAATCTTCGGCCACCGAAACAGAAAATCCCGCCTGTGTCAAATATTGCTTTAACAATTGACGCAATCGTTTATCATCATCCACAACCAACAAATGCTTGACCATTTATACCTTTTTATATCAATTGGTTTAAAATTCTGCGTCCTTCTTCACCGCCATCACCGCTGATGCGTTTCCATAAAATATTTTGTAAGGTTAAAACATCATTATAAACACTTTCAAATTCTATTTTATTGAACAGCTTGCGACCTTGGATATAATTATAAAGGTGTGAAGCCACATCCGTTACCAAAGGATAACCAAAGACCGCCCCTTGATTTTTTAATCTTAAGGCTATTGGTAACAATCTGGAATGAATGTATTCGGCCCGATGCGGATTATCCAAATTTCTGGCTTCATTTAAAACCAAGCGCATTGTTTGAACATCACCACATACCATCATTGGGAAAGCACGGGCCAAATCAGCCTGAGCTTCCGTTTCCATTGCTTCTTTTGAATAATTTTTTTTATTTTCTTTCAGATTATCCGGTAATTTAAAAACAGGCATTTTGACCTCCTTTTTTTACTGATTATAGGCAAATTTTATTTAAATGTCCAGTTTTTTTTATTAAAAATCAGCCCCGATATTTTCGGGGCTGTTTTAAAAACCACATCATTAATAAGAATTAAGTGCGGGATAACAAGTGTCATCACGACTAACTTTTTTTAACTCAGATTTATTTGGGGTATGATATTCACAATAACCATAACAACCATCACCCACATCACCAATCCATCTGACAACAAGATAGGAAGGCTGTAATTCATATATTGATGGATTTTTATCTGTATACGGATCTAACGATTGACCATAAGCAACGTTATGACAATAACCTGTCCACCAATTTATATCTTTATCACTATAAAAAGTGTCATTTGTACAATGACCAACCCCTCTGTTATTACAATCAACGGGATTATCAAATTCACAATAATATTCAGAACCTATACCACCACAGTCTGCATTTGTTTCATAATCTGTACAGGGTTTGCCATACAAACTAACATTACACACACCCGCATTACACGTTCCTACTTGGCCATCCTCTGCGGTACATTCGGTTTCATCTAATTTATTTTCAACGGCACCGGTATTTGAATCACAACTTTCCTGACATGTATTCAAGGTTATTCCTTCGCAACAATCTTTTTTACAAGCGGGCGTGGATAATTGATTACACCATTTATATCCGGCTTTTTCACATTCTGCACCGGTTGTATCATTATTATAATCGCTGGCCACCGTTTTTTTTGATAAATCGTTATTAAAGGTTATCATGGCTGTTGTATTGCCGTTGCCATCCACTGTGCCACATTCCACATCACGCACCATCGAACCGAGCATATTTTTCATTTGTTCACAAACGCTTGATTGCACGTTCGTGGCCTGCAAGCTAAATTGATCGCTGTTGGGTCTGATTATTTCTTGCGAAAAAGTGGCAAAAGCACTATCAAAGTTTTGAAGCGGTGGCAATTCCTGGCCACATGTAATTTTGGCGGAAATACTGGCCGCGTGCATGCTGGCTTCCTGTAATAA
>JAZKXR010000008.1:0-21123 GCA_045611705.1 Alphaproteobacteria bacterium
TAAATTTTGTTTATGGGCAACACTGCGAACAGGATAGGTATTTTGATTATACATACCAACACTGCGAACAGGATAGCTTCTTTGATTATATGAACCAACATCCATCATTGCCAAATATTGTTTGGGAATTTGATGCATACACGAAACATTTTTATTGGCCCCATATGAAAGCAATGTTTGAACCGCCCTTATATCCGAACGCAAAACAGCCTCACACAAGGCTGTATTATTACGATAATCAACACTGTCTATTGAATAACCGGCCAATTTCATTTGACGTATCAAAGAATGATTATTTGTTTGTGCAAAACGATAATATGCTTCCTTTATATTTGTACCGTCTTCGGCAAACAACGGCAATCCCCAACAAAGCGAAAAAACAAACAAAACAACCTTTTTCATACTTACCCCCCACACAAAGAATCCAAATCTATTACTTTATCGTTCAAACGAATATTCACATCTGCATGGCTGCCATCTTCCAATTCCTCATTTTTCAACGAAAATGACATATCCATCGTCATTTTTTGTTCAGACAATACTTTTAACAAACGACGACATTCTGCCCCCTTTATCATCCGACCATCAACCGAACGAACCTGAGCCACAAAATTAGAACCAGAAAACGGTTCTTCATCCGCAATAGAGTGAAATTCAATGATATAATCCTTTGTTTGAACCGTAAAGTCTTTTAAATATTCATCCATTTGCTGAGGCGTATCAAATTGTTTTGCTATATTTAAAGAGGAAATCTGAACCAATTGAAGATGAATTGCATTTAATAAATCATTCATCTTTTGTTCCTGCAACAAACGGGTATAATACCACATCCCAGACAAAGACAAAATCCCAATAATTGAAAGAATCATCAATATTTCCAATATTGTTCGTCCTTGTTGTGTTTTCATATATTCCTCCCATTTTTCAGAACATCTTTTTCAAATAAATCTATTCCTTTTTTCTTATAAAATATATTGGTATAAAAAGCAAGTTTTTTTATTGCAATAATTTTAATTTTCTTTTAACATATAAAAAAATTCGGGAGGTTTTTCATTCAACGACAATCAAATCAACTCTTTATTCCAAAGACCAATATCCCTTAGTGCAACGAATAGTATAATAATCTTATGAAATTATCTTTTTTCCTTGCATTTTAACTCGGAAAATGCTAGGGTACGACATATATAAAAACGTTTTTTAAAGTGAGGTAAAAATGACCGAAGAATTAAATGAACAAACTGCATTGACAACAGGTGTTGTTACCACCGATATTTTGCAAACAGGCATTGAAGATGAAATGCGTAAATCCTATTTGGATTACGCCATGAGCGTGATTGTGGCACGTGCCCTGCCCGATGTGCGGGACGGTTTAAAACCGGTGCATCGCCGTATTTTATTTTCTATGCACGAAAACGGTTACGAATACAACAAACCTTTCCGTAAATCTGCCCGTATCGTCGGTGATGTGATGGGTAAATATCACCCCCATGGTGACAGTTCTATTTACGAAGCAATGGTGCGTATGGCTCAGGACTTTTCAATGCGTGTACCGCTTATCAGCCCACAGGGGAACTTCGGGTCTATGGACGGGGATAAAGCCGCCGCCATGCGTTATACCGAAGCCAGATTGGCCCAATCGGCCCATTGGTTGTTGGAAGACATTGATCGTGATACCGTTGATTTTATGCCCAACTATGATGAATCGTGTGAAGAACCGACTGTGTTGCCGGCTCGTTTCCCAAATATCTTGGTTAACGGTTCGGGCGGTATCGCCGTGGGTATGGCCACCAATATGCCCCCGCATAATATGTCGGAAGTTTTGAGCGCCTGTGTGGCCACCATTGACAACCCCGAAATTACAATTGATGAATTGATGGGCTATGTGCCTGCCCCGGATTTCCCAACAGGTGGTGTTATCTTGGGCCGTGGCGGGGCCAGAAGTGCCTATGAAACAGGGCGTGGATCGGTCATCATGCGTGGACGTTGTTCCATTGAAGAAATCAAAAAAGACAAAACCGCCATCATCATTACCGAAATCCCGTATCAAGTCAACAAAGCCGAAATGATTGTCAAAATCGCACAATTGGTCAAAGACAAAGTCATTGACGGCATATCCGATTTGCGTGATGAATCCGATCGTCAGGGTGTACGTGTGGTGGTGGAATTGAAAAAAGACGCTTTCCCTGATGTCGTTTTAAATCAATTGTATAAATACACACCATTGCAAACCAGCTTTGGTATGAATATGTTGGCATTAAACAACGGACGCCCGGAATTGATGAACTTAAAGCAAATCATCAATGCCTTTTTGGAATTCCGAGAAGAAGTCGTGCGTCGTCGTACCGCCTATGAATTAAACAAAGCCCGTGATAGAGCTCATGTCTTGGTCGGTTTGGCCATTGCCGTGGCAAATTTGGATAAAGTGGTGGAAATGATTAAAACGGCCCCCGATCCCAATACAGCCCGTGAACAATTAATGCGTGAACATTGGGCCGCCAAAGATGTGGAAGCTTTGATTGAATTGATTGACGAACCCGATCGCAAAGTGGAAAACGGCATTTATATGATGAGTGAAGCACAAGCCAAAGCTATTTTGGAATTAAAGCTCAGCCGTTTGACCGGTTTGGAACGTGATAAAATTCATGCCGAAGTGGGCGAATTGGCCGCTTTAATTAAGGGCTTTTTATCCGTATTATCCAGCCGTGAAAAAATCTTGGCTATTATTCGTGAAGAATTGTTAAAGGTTAAAGAACAGTTCCACGAGGAACGCCGTACAACCATTGAAGATGCCGAATTTGAAGAAGATATGGAAAATCTGATTCCGCGTGAACAGATGGTCGTAACCACAACAAACACCGGCTATATCAAACGTGTGAAGTTGGATACTTATCGTGCCCAACATCGTGGCGGAAAAGGACGTTCAGGTATGTCCACCCGTGATGAAGATACCGTTACCAATTTGTTTGTGGCATGCACACACAGTCCGTTGTTGTTCTTTTCAACCCGTGGTATTGTGTACAAGATGAAAACCTATCGTTTACCCGAAGGAAGTCCACAAAGCTTGGGTAAGGCCTTAATCAATTTGTTACCGTTGCAACAGGGCGAAACAATTTCAACCATTATGACCTTGCCCGAAACCGAAGAAGAATGCGATAAATTGACCGTTATGTTCGCCACCAGCAAAGGAACCGTTCGCCGTAACAAGCTGTCCGATTTCTGGCGTGTCAATCAAAACGGTAAAATCGCCATGAAGTTAGACGAAGGCGACAAGTTGGTGGGTGTGGCTATTTGTAATGATGACCAAGACATTCTATTGTGTGCCAAAAACGGCAAATGTGTGCGTTTCCCCGTGGATGACGTGCGTGTTTTTGCTTCACGTGCTTCCACCGGTGTGCGTGGTATGAAGTTGGTTGGTGATGATGAAGTAATGTCTATGAGTGTGTTAAAACATGCCAAGGCTGAAATTGACAAACGAGATGCTTATTTAAAAGAAGCTGCCGCCCGTCGCCGTGCCGAAGGTTTGGCCACCGAAGACGATAAAGTGGAAGTGGAAAGCACAACAAATACCACTTTAACGGCCGAAGAATTTGAAAAAATGGCCAATGATGAAGAATTCATCTTGACTTTAACCAGTGCCGGTTACGGTAAACGCACCAGTGCCTATGAATATCGCATTACTTCCCGCGGTACGCAAGGGGTCACCAACATCAAAACGGATGAAGGCAAACGTGCGGCCCATGTGATTGCATCTATGCCGGTCAACAAAGATGACGATTTAATGTTGGTCACAGACGGTGGTCAGATTATCCGCACTCGTGTCAATGACATTCGTATTGCAGGACGTGCCACCATGGGCGTTATCGTCTTCCGTTTGGACGGTAAAAAAGAAAAAGTGGTATCCGCCACAACTGTACCTTTCATGGAAAGCGATGAAGAAGAAATTCAACCAACAGACGAAAACATTGAACAGGTTCAGGAACCCGTAAATGAACAATAGTGCAATTCAATCAAAAGTATGGCGTTGGCGTCAAGGTTTACGCCAACTGCCACTTCATAGTGGTAGCGGTGAAACCCAAGCACTACCAACACGTGAGTTGTATTTGAAAGTTGCCAACCCGATTGAACAAAAAAAAGTGATGAAAGAGTTGGAAGAACAAGGAATCCGTGTTGAAAGCAAACGCACACGTTCACGCTATGATGAAATTCCGACTGGTAGTTTAATTGTTTATGCTTCTACCTCATTTGAAAAAACATTAAAACATGAGCAAGAAAACATTGAAAAATTAAAAAACTACATTATATTACAACAGGGGAAAATTATGGATTGCCCGTTTGATAAGCCTAAAATCGGTTTGTTTGCCCGTTTATTTAAATCAGGAAGGTAAAATATGTGTCCTTGTCCGTTTTGTTGTTCTGTTGCCATTTTGTTATGTCCTTTGTTATTGTTAAAAGGGCCACGTAAATGGTTGGCAAAAAAATTGAAAAAGCATCATAAAAATTGTGATATTTGCCAAAACGCCGAACATCAACATTGCCAAGACGAACACATCAAATGCACCTGTCAAAAATGCAAATGTAAAAGAAAATAAGATTGTTCTTGATTTTTTTATATAATTTATTAAAATGTTTATTGAATGGGTTGGCGTCCGTTCGTGGGAACACAAATACCATTAGACAAACGCGCCATGTATAAAAGCGATATTTTATACGCCATACAACCTTTGGTTGGATGGCGGTAGAATAAAAGCCGTCCGCGGAGAAATATACCGCGCTACTTCGTTTGTCGTAGTTTTGTGCATCCAGCCACTTTCACGCCAAGTGGCCTTTTTTTATGGAAAAATCTAATGCAAAAAATATTTTTATTATTGCCTTTTATTTTATTAACTGGTTGCACCTATTCCAAACCAGTTGTAACGGAAATAAATCAAAATCCTGATCACAGTTTTACCATTGAAAAATGCCAAATCAAATATCATCCCTTTGTGGGAATTTTAACGGAAAATTGCGCTCAATTTAAAGCCTAAAACAATCGGCCCAATGCACCGGGGGTAATTGTGCCCAACGGATGAAAAGACGTTTTCGGATTAGATAAATCACCCGTTACCGAATACGGCACATTTATTAAACCGCCACCTGTACTGTTACGGAACAAATAACCAATTAACGGAATTTTTCCGGGCAAGCTGTTGATACCATAGGCAGGAATAACAGCACCAGATAAATTCAATAAAGAATTGCGAATATCACCTGTAAATGTGATTCCCAAGGATGTACCCGCAGCATAAGCCTCAGCGATTTCTATATCAAAATTCGGTTTTATTACAAAAGGAACTTCCATTTTATCAAAGATAATATCTTTTCCCATAAAAGCATCCACAATCCCCAAAATCGTTAATGCCTGAATCAAAAAGCCAGGGTCTTTAAATTGAATTTTGGAAATAGACAGATTGGCCGACAGATTACCGTCATCTTTTTGGTCGGCACGCAAAGACATCATACCACCATCAAAACGATCAGAAAGCCCCAAATAATCCATCAAAACACCAAAGTCAGCATAGCTACCCTGAAATTGTTTTTGATTGGTATCATAAATTAAAATAAATGGATCTTTTAAATCAGCCTGGGCATGAAATTCTTGCCATAAATTTGATTGACGTTTTGCAGAAACAACAAAATTTTGAATCGGTTTTTTAGGATTCAAAATTACTTTATCCAAATGAATGTCCGCCATCATGTCAAAAATCACATCTGAATCAGATTTTGATTGTTGCAATATTGTCGGCATTTTTGAAAAATCAGATAAATCCAAACTTTTCCCCTTTAATTGAACAGCCAAGGCTTTATCTGATTTTTTCAACAAAGCCGAAAAATCATTTTGTGCCATTTTCACATTTTCAATATTAATTACAAATTCCTTATCCCAAGATACATTGGCTTTCATAAAAACATTTTTCGTCAAATTTTTATCGCCCTTACCCAATATATCCATTTGAATTTCACCCGAATCAGAAGATACATTCAAAAAACGTAAATCCATAGATATCGGCAAACTCTTTTCTTTTGTGGCGTTTAACAAAAACGAATGTAACCATGCATCCGTTGCATCCACCAATAATTGACCAGAGAATTTATGCGTTGTTTGTTGTTGTGTTGCCGTTAAATGAATGCTTAAATCACCATCCATCCATTTGGTGGTATTGGGATATATTTGCGATAAATTTTGAGATGATATATTGGCCGATATATCATAATATGAAGAAACAGAATTAGTTGGGAAAAAGTGTTCTTGCCATTTTAAATAAATGGGAATTTTAAATAATTCAGCTTTTCCTTGTAAATCCAAAATATTATCTTTAACAGATATATTCATATTACCGTTTGAAAATTTTAATTTTTCATCCAATAAAACCAATCCGGCATTTTTCAAAGTTGCCTGAGCCAAAACCTGAACATCTTTGGGTTCAATATCTGTATCAAGTCGGAAAAACAAATCCGTTTCAATTTGAGCCGTACCTGATGCTTTTTCACTGACAATACCAAAATCTTTTGGAAATTCCAAAGGCGGTGAATCCAATAATTTTAATGCCTGAGCCACAGGTCCTTCTATATTCAATTTGATTTTGGCCCAGCTGGGATCAATATCCACATCCGTCAACAAAATATCACCTTTTAACAGTTTTAAATCACCCACTTTTCCTGTTTCAGTCAGAATATGAACTTTATCAGGATACAAATAAATACGGGCATTAACATCATCCACTTTCGGCATTGGTGATAAATAATCCACCGTAACACCTTTGGCTAAAATATCACCGTATAAATCAACCAATTCATCACCTTTAAAGTCTAATCTGAAATCAGCAGTTTCAATCACACCTTTGCTTAGACTTTCGGCCACCCATTCATGAGAAGATGTTCCAACACCTTTTGGCCATACACTGGGGATTTTTTCGGTCGGTACATTTGAAACCGTGGATTTTAATGTTGTTCGAAGATAAGATAAATCCCCCGCAGATAAAAATTCAGATAAGCCTGTTGTCACAACATCCAATGTAGCATGCGTCCCATAATCCAAAAAGATATCAGATGAAGCAATTTTAATATTCTTCAAGCCCTGCCCTATCGCCCCATTGATATTCAAAGATTTAATCGGATAAATATTTGTCAATGGGTCGGGCAAATTTAAAGTACCTTTTTCCAACGAATGAATATTAAATTGAATTTTTTGAACCATATCCGGTACAAATGATATATTTTTGGCAATATCCAATTCGCCCTTTACAGATATTTGAGTGGGAAATTTTACATCTTTTAATATCGGTAAAATATGTCCCAAAGAGCTTAAATCCATCTTGGGAACCCCTGCTTGAAATTCCAATGTTTTAGTCAAACGATTGATATCAGCTTCCACCATTATTTTTGTATCAATATTTTGGGTTTTCAGATTGCTGTTCAACCGAACCTTTTCCATAAAATGAAACCGGCGGTGAAAAATCAAATCGGCATCCGAAAAAGTCAGGGTTTTATTTTGGCTTAAATCCTGAATTGAAAGTTGTGCATCCAAAATATCAACACGGCGAAAGGCCAAAAAGCGACGAATCAGTTTACGAACTTTTTTTAAATCTAGCGGTGTTGTCTTTTTATCCGAATTTGAATCAGTTTTAATTCCTTCCTCGGATACAATCATATTGATAATCGGTTGTTTTAAACGAAGCATACTGGGGACATAATCTAATGTTACAATATCCCAAAAATCATAAACAAATAAAGCCTTTGGCAAAGAAACAGCCGCTGTATCGTCAGGGCGTAAAATTTGCATATTTTCAATATCTATTTGAATCAAACCGGGTTTATGCCAATCGGATGAAACAATTACAGAATCCGCATGAATACGATAATTGCTGTCGGCTGGTAAAACATACTTTTCCAATTCCGGCAATAAAAAACGCCCATCCATCGGTGATATATGCAACTGGTATAAAATCAAACCGCCAATCACGCCAACAAAGGCCAAAACCAATTCGGTTAAATGCAAAACCAATTTCAAAGTGCGTTTAGATATTTTTTTTAATCTTTTCACGTTACATTACTCCCCATTTTTGCATCATAGACACAAAAACAAAACATGTCAAGCCCGATAAACATGGTACCCATACCCACGAAGATGCCACCCATAATAATGGTCGCACTTTTAAACCATAGCCGCCCTTGGCCAAAGATATGCCCACAATCGCACCGATTAAAGCTGCACCCGTAGATATTGGGATGGCTGGTAAATATGAAAAACCACAGGAAAATAAAAACAATGTCAAGCCAGCCGAAAAAGTCATAATCAAAGCTTCCACAGAACTTAACGGAAATAAATCACTGCTTAAAGTTTTAATCACACGACGTGATACAAACAAGCATCCCAAGAAAACAAACAGACAAATACCGCCTTTGATTAAAAAATCCGGCAAAGACAGAGTCATTGCAAAGGGTTGAATAATAACAGATAAATTATTTCCACCAATAAAAAATGCCATCATACAACCAATCCAAATCATATGAAAACGTGTCCATAATTCTTTATTTAAAAGTGAAATTGGATGTTTTTTTAGTACACAACGTAAAACCTTAAAAACAATAAAGGCAATCATACCAGCAAATAACGGACTGAAAATCCAAGCATGAAACAATGTTAAAATCTCAGCCAATCGCACCTGACCGCCTGAGGCCAAATTCCATCCGGCCAAACCACCCATCCCCATTTGTGCCACAGATAAAGGCAATCCCAAATAGGTTAAAAGGAAAATTAAACCTGCCAATATCAAACAAAAATAAAAAACACTTATCGGATCGGAAAAATATACATAACGCGATACACTTTCGTTGACATCACCGATACCGATAAATGCACCCAACGCAATAAACACCCCCATTAAAAAGGCACACAACCGAAGCGGTAACATTCCCGTGCCAATGGCCGAACCAAAAACGTTACCCACGCTGTTGCGTCCAAACGCCAGTGCCAAAATAAATCCGCCCAAAAGAAATACAGATTCCATCATAACGTATGCTTTGCCACCATCACTTTTAATTTATCGGCCGCATCTTCGGCCATATCTGAAATTTTTTCCAAACTGTAAATAAAATCCTTTAACTGTAATTGATGGGCCAATGATAAACGCTTATCGGCAAAAACAGCCTCTTTCAAATGAAAGGCCATTAAATCCACCTGATGTTCCAGATTATAAACATTTTGGATTTCGTTATCCACGGGAAAGCCCGCAAAAAATGATTTCACCGCCCCGACCAATGACCCCACGCAGGATAAATCCGTGCATGTCATTTCCTTTAAGGCGGTATGAATTGTTTTGGGCAATTGTGGTTTTTCAACCGACCACAAAATCACATCAGATTCATATTTGTTAATGATTTTATCGCAGGCTTCCAATAAATCAATGATATCCGAACGCATATCCGGCAATAACATATGCTTGTATAAATTTAATTCCGTTTGACGACGTAAATCATCATTTTCGCCTTCCAAAGTGCTGATATGATTTTTAAGTGCAATGAACTTTTTGTTCACTCCTTTTTCCATATAATTTTCCAAAACCTGTAATAACAGATAACCCGCCTGCATGATATTCATCAAAAAGGTTGTGACATGTTCTTCGGTTTGTTTTGTTTTGCGAAATAATGAAATGGCCATATTATTTTCCTTTCCCCAATTCAGCCAAAGCTGAACGCATAAATTCATCCAAATCCCCATCCAAAACACCACCGGTATCCGATGTTTCATATTGGGTACGCAGATCCTTCACCATTTGATAAGGTTGTAAAACATAGGATCGGATTTGATTGCCCCATCCGTTATCCCCTTTTTGGGCATTCACCATACCTTGGGCTTCCTGACGTTTTTGTAATTCCCTTTCATATAAGCGAGCCCGCAACATATTCCATGCCTGTTCACGGTTTTGAAACTGGCTGCGTTGTGTTTGACAGGCAACCACAATCCCCGTGGGCATATGGGTAATACGCACGGCACTTTCGGTACGGTTCACATGCTGACCGCCCGCCCCGCTGGCCCGATATAAATCAATACGACAATCGGCTGGATTAATATCCACCTCAATTGAATCATCCACAACAGGATACACCCAAACGGAAGAAAAACTGGTATGACGACGGGCATTGGAATCAAAGGGCGAAATACGCACCAACCGATGCACACCCGATTCAAATTTTAACCAACCGTAGGCGTTGGGACCCGAAATTTTCAAAGTGGCCGATTTAATACCGGCTTCTTCACCTTCGGATTGTTCCAACAGTTCCACACGATAACCTGATTTTTCGGCCCAACGTTCATACATACGTTCCAATATAGACGCCCAATCTTGGGATTCGGTACCGCCCGCCCCTGAATGAATTTCCAAAAAGGCATCATTTTTATCGCCTTCCCCACACAACAGGCTTTCCAATTCCATTTTTTCAAATGTCTTTTCCATGGATTCAAATTGTTTTTCGGCTTCGGCCAATAATTCCGCCTCTCCTTCGGCCTCGGCCATTTCAATCATTTCATAGGTCGTTTGAACATCATCTTCGGCCCGTTTCAACCGATCAATAGCATTGTTCAATGCTGTGCGTTCGGATAAAATCTTTTGTGCCCGTTCAGGGTCATTCCATAAATCCCCATCGGCCGCTAATTTTTCCAATTCTGCTTGACGTACCAATGCTTTATCCCAGTCAAAGACGCCCCCTCATCAGGGTCAAGATGCCCCGATATTTTTCATTTAATGCAATCATTTCCGCTTTCATAAGTTATCCTTTCAAGCTAGTACAATCCACCCAAATCAGGCATATCGTCATCTTCTTTGATGGTAATATCCTGACCAATTACTTTGGCGGGTTTTGTTAAATCTGTATCCATGGTAAAGGCTTCCGTAATCACATTGGTATCGCCTGATTTTGCGGGCTTTCCCGTGGTGGCATTCACACGCACTAACTTGACACCTTCGGGTACACGGAAAGGAATATCGGGCGTATTGGCCAAAGCCTGTTTCATAAAATCACGGAAAATCGGGGCCGCCACAACACCGCCTGTATCATTGGCACCCAAGCTGATCGGATTATCAAAACCAACCCAAACACCCACAACCAAATCGGGTGAAAAGCCGATAAACCAACCGTCACGGTTATCATTACTAGTACCCGTTTTGGCACCCATTGTTTTTTTCACCGAACGCACGGAACGGCCTGTACCACGTTCCACCACACCCGTCAAAATATTCACCATTTGATAGGCGCTAACCGGATCTTGAACTTGTTCACGTTCATCAGGTAAAATCGGCATATCATCCATTGACGCCAAATCACCCGTACAGTTTTCACAAACACGCGTATCTTTTTTATAAAGTGTGGCCCCGCTTCTGTCTTGGATTCGGTCAATCAAGCTGGGTTCAATCTTTTTACCGCCGTTGACTAACATACCATAGGCCGATGTCAGCCGCATTAAGGTTGTTTCACTGGCACCTAAAGCAGTGGCTAAATTCGGCTCCAACTTATCGGAAATACCAAATTTTTTACCATATTTTAAAACTTTACCGATACCAATGGCCTGAGCCAAACGCACCGTCATCAGGTTACGGGATTTTTCAATCCCCACACGCAAAGTCGTAGGGCCATAAAATTGGCGAGAATAATTCTGTGGTTTCCATTTGGTGCCATCCGTTTTTTCCATCACAATCGGGGCATCCAAAATCAAACTGGACGGATTATAACCTGAATCCAAAGCCGACAAATATACAAAAGGTTTAAACGAAGATCCCGGTTGACGCACAGCCTGAACCGCACGATTAAATTGATTGCGTTCAAAGGCAAAACCACCCGCCATTGCCAACACACGTCCCGTATGCGGATCCAAGGCCACCAAAGCCCCTTCCACCGCAGGCATTTGTTTTAAGGCATAAACATCATTTTCTTTGGCCACCAAAACGATATCACCCACATTTAAAACATCCGTGGCACGTTCCACTTTTTCTTTGGATATACGATTGTTTTCCAAAGCCTTTTTTGCCCAAGTCATTTTTTCCAAAGGAATATAACCTTTACTTTCATCCGACAAAACAATTTCGGCACCGTCATCCGTAACCGATACCACACCCGCATATTGCCAGTTTTTGGGGGCATAAGCTTTTTTGTATTCAGCCAATTTTGTCAAAACATCCGAATCCGTATGTGCCACCGGACCACGCCATCCATGACGTTGATCATAGGCAATCAAACCATCCTGTAAAGCTGTTGTGGCATATTTTTGCAAATCGGGTTTTAAAGAGGTTCGGATTGTCAAACCGCCCAAATTGATAGATTCATCACCGTATTTATCCACCACAAAACGTCTGACTTCTTCGGCAAAATATTGTCCTTCGGCAAAGTTTTGAGTCTTCCCCGGATTCATATGAACCGGCACCTGCATCGCCTGATTAGCTTCGTCATAGGTGATATAACCATCATCGGCCATGCGGGATAACACCCAATCACGACGATTTTTAGCAGCCTCAGCTTTGCGGATAGGATGATAGTTATTGGGTGCCTTTGGCAAAGCCGCCAAAAAGGCCATCTCATCCAATGTCAATTCATTCATCGCTTTATTGAAATAAGCCATAGAAGCACTGGCAACACCATAAGACCCCTGCCCCAAATAAATTTCATTTAAGTATAATTCCAAAATATGATCTTTGGTAAATGCACCTTCCATACGACGGGCCAACAGGGCTTCCTTTATTTTACGAGATAAAGAACGTTCCGAACTTAAAAAGAAGTTTTTGGCCACCTGTTGCGTAATGGTGGAAGCCCCCATCGGGCGACGACCTTTACCGATATTTTGAACATTCATAATGACCGCACGGGCAATACCGGTCAAATCGATACCACCATGGGTATAAAAGTTTTTATCTTCGGCCGAAATAAAGGCTTTTTTTAACAAATCCGGCATCTTGTCCACCGGCACAAAGGAACGTTTTTCGGTGGCGTATTCCATCAACAAAGATCCATCTTGGGCATACAGGCGTGTGGTAATGGGCGGGCGGTAATCTTCCAATTGACGATAATCGGGCAAACCAACCGAATAATGCATAATCACCAAAAAGGCCACCAACGCCACAGCGATACAGCCAAAGAAAAACAAACTGACCAAAGTTGATAAAAATCGCATTTAAATTCCCTTTTCTGATTTGAAAAATTGTACGGCATTTTACAATAAAAAACAAGTCTTTTTTTTATAAAAAAGAAAAACATCAGCCGATAATCTTTTTAAGAATTATCGACTATTTATGTCTGCAAAAACATTGCATGATTTTTTAACGTGTACGCATACGCATGCGGTTTTGAATCGCACACTGATTTTGCTTTTTCATATTTTGGGCAAGACAGCGACCATTTTGACGTACCTGAGACAAATCCATTTTCGGAGTTTTAACCGGCTCAATATTACCCTGAACATAAACATATTGAAATCTGATTTCTTCCATATTTGTAAATAAGCCTTTTGTCATTTTTTTATCCTTTCGCTTTTTTGCCAGTATATACTATTTTTTATTTTTTGCAAGGCACCCAAACGGTATCAATCAATTTATCCACACCCGCAATCAACATAATCAACCGATCAACACCCAAAGCATTGCCGCTGGCATTTGGCATACCATAATCCAAAGCCCGTAAAAATTCTTCATCCATTGGATCATTCCAACCATACAGGCGTTTGCGTTCGGCATAATTGGCCTGAAATCTTTGACGTTGTTCCACCGAATCCGTCAATTCAGAAAAAGCATTACACAATTCCACACCACAAGCGTAAACCTCAAAACGTTCACACACCTTGGCATCATTGGGTTTTTGACGGGCCAACGCACCTAATTGGGTTGGATATTCACACAAAATGGTCGGTACACCATCGCCCAATTTATCTTCCACCCGATTCAACATAATACGAAAGAAAACATCTTCCCAGGTATCCGAATCCGAACACTGAATCCCGATTTTTTCGGCCTCTGAACGTAAATCTTTAGCCCATAAATTGACACTCGCATATTTTTTAAATGCCTGAGCCACCGTCAATTTTTGCCACCTTTTAAAAGGATCGCAAGTACGTCCATTATGTTTTAATTGTTGCACCCCGCATTTTTTGGCACACTGACGCACGATATTTATCGTATCACGCATCATGGCCGAATAATCGGTATCAGTGCGATACCATTCCAACATGGTAAATTCGGGGGCATGCGTATCGGATACGGGTTCATCACGATAGGCATGACAGATTTGATAAATCTTTTTTTCGCCCGCCACCAACAATTTTTTCATGGCCAATTCAGGGCTGGTATGCAAATAAAATTCGCCCGCCTGAAAACATTTCAAATGCACTTCATCACTTGGGGCCGGTTGCAAATAAGGTGTATCAACGGCAATAAATCCCCGTGTATCAAAGTATCGGCGGATCGTTTGAATCACAGCCGAACGCACCTGACGCACAGGGGCATTTTTCATATAAATTTCGGGTTTCCACCAATTCATTATTTTACCAAAACCTCAGCTAAATCATTCAACTGTTTTTCACTTTGTTCATTCAGGGCGGATTTAATAGTGACCACCGGTTCAACAAAGGTGATATCTTTCATATTTTCAAATTCGGCACGCATTTTTTTGGCCGCCACAGGTGCCCAAGAACCGTTTTCAATGAAAGCCAAAGTTCTGTTTTGATAATTTTTGGCCTTTAAATGATTGATAAAGGTTTCCATAAATGGGAAAATACCACCATCATAGGTTGTGGTTGCCAAAAGGATTTTATCATATCGGAAAGCATCTTCCACGGCTTCGGCCATATCATCACGGGCCAAATCAGATACAGACACCTTCACACCCAGCGCCACCAACTTTTCCTTTAACTTTTCAACGGCCTGTTTGGTATGACCATAAACGGAAGTATAAGCAATAAAGACACCTTTATCTTCGGGTTTATAAGAACTCCATATATCATATTTACCCAAATAATAGCCCAAATTTTCCGTCAACATCGGACCATGCAATGGAAAGATTTTTTGAATATCCAATGTGGCGGCTTTTTTCAAAACAGATTGAACCTGAACCCCGTATTTACCCACAATATTGATATAATAACGGCGGGCTTCACAGGCCCATTCTTCATCCGCATCCAAAGCACCGAATTTTCCAAAACCATCGGCCGAAAATAAGACTTTGTCAAAATCATCATAGGTCATCATCACTTCGGGCCAATGCACCATCGGGGCCATCACAAAATGCAAGGTATGTTTGCCCAAGCAAAGTGTATCACCTTCACCCACTGTAATTGTGCGGTCGGTTAAATTTAAATTCGGAAAAAATTGTTGCATCATTTTGATGGCACCAATGGTGGCCACCAATTTGGCGTTGGGATATTTTTCGGCAAACTTTTGAACATTGCCGGCATGGTCGGGTTCCATATGTGATACAATCAGGTAATCGGGGTGTTTATCGGATAAAGCCTGATTTAAATTATCAAACCATTCATCCGTAGCACGATTATCCACCGTATCCATCACGGCCACTTTTTCATCCATAATAACATATGAGTTATAGCTGATACCGTTGGGGATAATGTATTGTCCTTCAAACAAATCCAATGTTTTATCATCAGCACCCACATAAATAATATCGTTTGTCAATCTTTGAATAGTCATTTTATGCTCCTTTTTTTGAATATTTTTATCTATATTTAGCCAAAAACCCCTTAAAAGTCAAGGAAAAAGCCACCGATTAAACGGTGGCTTTAAAAATGGTGGGCGAGTGTATGCTATCTTCGAACAAATTTAAATGAGTTAATGTGCCTCACCGAACAGATTCAAAATATCAAAAACAAGCTCTGACTTTTTCTCTTGACGAAAAAAGTGTTGACTTTAATTTTGAATTATGGTTAGATAGGACTATCAGTAAAAAAACAAGGAGAAATATATGACTAAAATAACAGCCAAAAACAACCCAATAGTAAAAAGGCTTGCTCGTTTAGCTCAGCTCGGTGCTGACATTAAAGCCGCAGAAGCGCGAGGTGCAAAAATTGAAGGACACGATGGTAGTGTGATAGCTGTAGAAAAAGATGGTAAAAAAAGTTATCTTTATATTAATCCGGAAGCTAAATTTTATATTAATCTGGAAGCTAAATCTCGGAATGCTTCAGAAGCATTAAAGATGAAACAGAGAAAAAGAATTCTAGAGGAAAAATTACCTCTTCGGGGGTAGTTTTTATTCTAAAAGTTCGAAAATGCTTTAAAATTGGCATTTCTTGAAAAAGGTTAATATCGAACTCGTGCAAGCGTATAAAAATAAAAGAAAAAGCCACCGATTAAACGGTGGCTTTAAAAATGGTGGGCGATTACGGATTCGAACCGCAGACCCTATGCGTGTAAAGCATATGCTCTAACCAGCTGAGCTAATCGCCCGAATATTCCTTATCATAGCATTGTTTGATTTAAATGTCAACCAAAAACTATTTTTTGGGTTTAACTTCCTTGGTCAGGGCGTATTGCAACACATCCTGAGCCTTGGATAAAGGAATAATTTTCAAACCTTCTTTGACGTTATCGGGAATTTCTTCCAAATCCTTTTCATTTTCGGACGGTATCAAAACCGTCTTGATACCCGCACGCAAAGCCGCCAACAACTTTTCCTTTAAACCTCCAATGGGCAAAATACGGCCACGCAAAGTGATTTCGCCCGTCATGGCCACATCTTTACGCACTGGAATGCCCGTTAAAGCCGAAACAAGCGAAGTCATCATGGCAATACCGGCACTGGGGCCATCTTTTGGGGTTGCCCCTTCGGGGACATGGATATGCACATCCTTTGATTCAAATACATCATCCGCAATACCAAAATCGGATGCATGGGCACGAACAAAGGAATGGGCTGCCTGAATGGATTCTTTCATCACATCACCCAATTGACCAGTCAGAGTATGTTTGCCTTTACCGGGCATTGTTAAAGCTTCAATGGATAAGATATCACCACCAACTTCCGTCCACGCCAAACCGGTTGTAATACCCACTTGATCCGTTTTTTCAGCAATACCATAGGAATACTTTTGAACACCCGCATATTGTTTTAAATTCGTTTGGGTCAATTCAACATATTCGTTATCCTTTGTCAGTAATTCTTTCACCACTTTACGGGCGATTGAGGCAATTTCCCGCTCTAACTGACGTACGCCCGATTCACGTGTATAATGGCGGATCAATTGCAACAAAGCAGCATCCGTAAAGGTTAATTCTTTTTCATCCAATCCGGCCAATTTTAATTGTTTGGGAATCAAATGACGGCGGGCAATTTGTTGTTTTTCTTCTTCTGTATAACCCGATAAATTGATGATTTCCATTCTGTCCAGTAACGGACGAGGCATGTTTAAAGAATTGGCCGTAGCGATAAACATAATATGCGATAAATCATAATCCACTTCCAAGTAATGGTCATTAAAGGTGCTGTTTTGTTCGGGATCCAAGACTTCCAACAAAGCCGAAGCCGGATCACCACGATAATCAGCCCCTAACTTATCCACTTCGTCCAACAAAAACAGCGGATTGATATTGCCGGCTTTTTTCATGGATTGCACGATTTTTCCCGGCATAGCACCGATATAGGTGCGTCTGTGTCCGCGAATTTCGGCTTCATCACGCATACCACCCAAGCTGGCCCGCATAAAAGTACGACCTGTGGCACGGGCAATAGATTGGCCCAAACTGGTCTTACCAACTCCCGGAGGACCCACCAAACACAAAATAGAACCTTTCACACAGTTGGTGCGTTTTTGAACGGCCAAAAATTCCAAAATACGTTCTTTGACTTTTTTTAAACCATAGTGGTCTTCATCCAAAATCTTTTTGGCGTTTTCCAAATCAAAATCCAAATTCTTTTTTTCTTTCCACGGCAAATTTATCAGCCAATCCACATAATTGCGAATTATACCGGCTTCGGCCGACATCGGGCCCATCATACGCAAACGTCTTAATTCCGTTTGGGCTTTCTCGGTGGCCTCTTTGGTCATATTGGCTTTTTTGATTTTAGCCTCTAATTCGGCAATTTCAGAACCGTCTTCAGCACTGTCGCCCAATTCTTTTTGAATGGCCTTCATTTGTTCATTCAAATAATATTCACGTTGGGATTTTTCCATTTGCTTTTTAACACGGCGGCGAATTTTACGTTCCACCTGCATCACATCCAATTCTTTTTCCATAACGGCAAACAATTCTTCCATCCGTTTTTGCAAAGAAGTGGTTTCCAATAATTTTTGGCGTTCTTCGGATTTAATCACAATATGTGAAGCAATAATATTGGTCAGCTTTTGCGGATCTTTAATACCGGCCACGGCCAATAAAGCCTCAGGCCCCACATGATTGGATAATTGTCCATACATTTCAAATTGTTCGGTAACAGAACGGGTCAATGTTTCCACCTTGGTGGCATCGGATTCTTTATCGGGCATCAAAGTGGCGTGTGCTTCAAAAAACACATCGCTTCTGGTCCAATCCAAAACTTTGGCGCGTTCCGTTCCTTCGGCCAAAATTTTGATTGTGCCGTCGGGCAACTTTAACATTTGCAACACATTGGCCAAGGTTCCAACCGTATATAAATCCCCCGTATAGGGTGTATCCGTTTGACCATCAATTTGGGTTAAAACCAAAATCTGTTTGCCATTTTCCATGGCATTTTCCAAGGCGGCAATTGATTTATCCCGACTGATAAACAAAGGAATCACCACATGCGGAAACAAAACCATATCACGCAAAGCCAATACCGGATAAATACCATCTTTATTTTCTGTCATCAATAACTCCTTAGAAATTTATTTAAAATAAATATGTATGCATTTGGTTAAAAAGTCAATATCCCAAGCCATAATTATATTTGTTTGACGTAAATAAAAGCGTCTTTTTTGCCGTTTTGATAGTATCCTTTACGACAATAAACTTTTAAAAAGCCCTTTTTTTCATACAAGTTTATAGCGGGAATATTATCTTCGGCCACATCCAAAAAGATTTTTGAAACACGCTTTTCATGGGCATAATCAAACATTTTTTGCAATAATTGTCCGCCCAAGCCTTTTTGGCGACATTCGGGCAAAACACAAAAAGTCAAGATTTCCATTTCATCAGCCACGTGCGAACACATCAACAAAGCACTTTCGTTCATCCACAACAAAGTGGTAGGCAAAGCCAATAAATCAGCAAACTCTTTTTCCGACCAAAAATGATCAAAACACCGACGGTGTATTTGATGGGCCGATTCGGCATACAAAGTCCCTTTACACAGTAACATCAGCCTGCCTTAAATAAAGTGGAGTTGCCGGCAAAGGATTATCGGTTGTATTTTGGGCAATTTGCCCCACACAAACCGCCAAAGCCAACGGTTGAGTTAATGTTTTTAAACCCGCTTCAACAAAAAATTGCGATACATCACTGACAATGGGAGTCTTGGAATCTTTTAACTGTTCCATTGTTTCAATATGGGGCTCGTCCAATGCCTGACCTTTTTCATCAAAATGTTGCACGAAAAAATCATCCCGCTTGGAATCCAGAGCCACCGTTACGGATTGATTTAAATTATGGGCAAAAGCTTTTAAATTCGTCACACCGCAAACCGGCACATTTAACGCCAAACCAAAGGCCCGTGCCGTGGATATAGCGATACGAACGCCCGTAAAAGAGCCTGGCCCCACCGCAACGGCAATTTGGTCAATTGACTTTACATCTAAATCGGCCTGTTTTAACAATTCCTGAATCAATGGAATCAAAGCTTCCCCCTGTCCCCGCAACATTTGGCGTTCAATAAAAAAAGTATCCGAATCATTTAACAACGCCACCGACAAAGTATTTGATGATGTATCAATTGCCAATAAAACCATTTCTGCTCCTTTTGCATTATTTTAACCGTTTTTTTTAAAAAAATCAAGTCGAGCTTTGATATAAAAAACCCCTCGGTCAACCGAGGGGGTGCAGAATTAAGCGATTAAAAAAAGGGGGAGGTTTCGCTCAACCCGCGCAGATGTTCGCTTGATAGGGAGACTAAATGACACAAACACCTGATTCCGATTGTACGGAATGATGCCATTATATCAGATAATTGAATTTTTGTCAAGTGTTTTTTTTATTATTTTTTCAAGAGGTCTAAAATAATGCTTGATTTTTTTTACAAAACACGATAGAATAATTTTGATCGGGGCGTAGCTCAGCCTGGTAGAGTACTTGCTTTGGGAGCAAGGTGTCGCATGTTCGAATCATGTCGCCCCGACCAATACATAACATAGTATGTCAGCTCACATACTATGTTATTTTTTTTCGGGATAAATTATTATAGATTTTCCATCTTTTAATTTTATCTCTTTTTCAGGAACATTTTTTTCTTCTTCTAGCACATCTAAATACTTCAAAAAGTCTGGTAAAATTATTTTAACAAGTTCTTCTATCAATGTCATGATGACCTCCATGCTCATAGCTATGTCTATAAAATAAAAAAAGTCCAGTTATTTTTTTATAAAAAATCTAAATAATTATCTTACCAAGAGTGCACACTTCCACAACCTGTCAATCAGTGGTTAGTTTAAAATCAGAAACTGATACAGTAATTTTTATACACACCTAAAAGCCTTATTTTATAAGAGGTTTACATTTTCTACAACTTGCACACATGGTATAAAAAAGTTATATAAACATAAAAAAAATTGAATATTTATCAAAAAAAGTTGCTATTTCTTTTCTTTATCGTTAAAATAAGCGAACGAGGATTAGCATGTCAGAATTAGCAGTTCAAAAGAATACAGAAACAAGCTTCGCATCTCCTGTCTTAAAATGGGCGGGTGGTAAGGGTATGTTATTACCGCAATTATCTCCAAAGTTACCGAATAAACTTCGTTGTGGAGCAATAAAAAAATATATCGAACCATTTGTTGGTGGTGGTGCTGTCTTTTTTGATATATCTAATTCATACTACTTTGAAGAAGCTTATTTGTTTGACATTAATCCGGAATTAGTCATTCTTTATAACGTTATCAAAAATAATGTGTTGGAATTGATTGATGAACTAGAACGCTTACAAATA
>JAZKXR010000009.1:0-17122 GCA_045611705.1 Alphaproteobacteria bacterium
CAATAAAAAAAGCCCCGATAAACGGGACTTTTTTTATTGGCTGGGGTGGCTGGATTGTAAATCGCGGGGCGATTTATCCCTCGTGAACTCGGGACCGACTCATACTTCGCCGTCCATTTCGCTGACGCTTCATGAACGAACCAACTCATTCATTCGTTGGGCCAAATCCAATACACTTTCAGCCAATAAAAAACCGCCCAAACGGGCGGATTTTTTACTGGCTGGGGTGGCTGGATTCGAACCAACGAATGGCGGAATCAGAATCCGCTGCCTTACCACTTGGCGACACCCCAATCAGCAGATATTAAAGCACATTTTTGTTTAAAAATCAACCTTTTTTTGAAAATTCAATTAAATCGGCTTTATATTTTTTTGATAATCTTTTGCATTAATGTGGAAAAAGGATAGTCCTTAAAGTTATTCGGATGCACCCAAATGGCATCATCAAAGGGACTTTTTTCTTTTTCTTGACGAACGATTTGAAGCGTCAATTTAATGTGTGTAAAAACGTGCGTGACAGAGGGACATTTTTCTTTTGTCTTTTCGCCATATTGCCACGGAAATTCCCACAATCCGTGTAACAGGCCTTTTTCACTTCTTTTGCGAATCAAAAATTCGCCACGTTTGTTTTGAATTAAATAAACCTGCCCTATCATTTCTTTTTTAGGCGTTTTTTTAATAAGAGGAATTTGTTCGGCAATTTGCTTTTGTTTAGCAATACACCATTTTTGCCAAGGACATATATCACATTTTGGATTTGTGGGCGTACAAACGGTGGCACCCAAATCCATAATGGCACTGGCATAATCTGCACCACGGGTTGGACTGGTCAATTTTTGTGCTATCGGATAGATTTCAGGGGCTGTTATTTCCTTTGTAATACCATACAATCGGGCAATTACACGCATAACATTACCGTCCACCACTGTTTCGGGCATATTAAAGGCAAAACAACAGATACTGCTGGCCGAATAAGGACCTATGCCCGGCAGTTTTAAAAGCATATCACGATTATCGGGCAGTTGTCCATTATGTTTTTCAACCAATACTTTGGCACATTCATGTATTTTTCGGGCCCGCGTATAATAACCCATTCCCTGCCACGCCAGTAGGACATCCTGTAAATCGGCCGAGGCCAACGTTTCAATTGTTGGAAATCTTTGCATCCATCGGATAAAATAATCCATAACCGTAGCCACAGTTGTTTGTTGCAACATAATTTCACTGATCCAAACGGCATAAGCGTCAAAATGTGCACCACCTTTTACCCGCCACGGCAAATCACGCCCGTTTTTATCATACCAATCCAATAATTGTTGTGTTAAATTATTCGGCATTCAGCTTTTGTTCTTCACTTTCTTCGGTAATAATTTCCCGATTGGCATCATTTAACGGTGTTTGAATATCTGGAACAGGATCTTCGTTTTGTTCGGATTCATCCGATTGAATATCCGATTGCTGTATTTTTTGCACAACGGGTGCTTCTATAATTTTATTGGCTGATTTGGCAAAAACACGCAATTTCCGACCCGAAGGATCAACCCCTAAAAATACCTCCTGCCCCGGATGAATTCTTTCTTGCATAATCAACAAAGAAAGCGGAGTTTCAACTTGTTCCTGAATCAAACGCTTTAAAGCACGAACCCCGAATTTTGATGTAAAGACTTCATCCACAAACCAATCTTTTGCTTTTTCGTCAACCGTTACATTATAATTGATGGCTTTGGCTCGTTTTAATAACTTCCCTAAATGAATTTCCACAATCTTGCGTAAATGTTCAGGCTTTAATTGGTGGAAGGATACAATATCATCCAAACGGTTCAAAAATTCAGGTCTGAAATATTCGCTGAGTTTTGATACGCGTTGATAACTGGGTAAGTTGGCACCAACGTTAGATGTTAAAATGATAATTGTGTTTCTGAAATCAACTGTCACACCTTTACTGTCGGTTAAACGACCTTCGTCCAATAATTGAAGCATCAAATTTAAAATGTCCAAATGTGCCTTTTCAATTTCGTCAAATAAAACAACCTGAAACGGTTTTAGACGAACGGATTCGGTCAACAATCCACCATGTTCAAAACCCGGTGATCCAGGTGGCGGACCAATTAAACGGGTAACCGATGAACGTTCCATGTATTCAGACATATCAATACGCAACAACGCCGTTTCATCGTTAAACATAAAATCCGCCAAAGATTTTGCCAATTCGGTTTTACCCACACCGGTTGTTCCGACAAACAAAAATGAACCAATAGGACGATTGGGATCTTGCAATCCCGAACGAGCCCGTCTTAATGCATTAGCCACAACGATAACTGCATTATCCTGACCCACCACGCGTTCACGCAATAAATCTTCGGCACGGGCCAAGCGGGCTTTGTCATCAGCATCCACTTTTTCAACGGGAATACCCGTCCAATCGGTAATCGTACGATAACAAAAATCTTGCGTTAAAGAATTGGCATCACCATCCACTTCACCACGGGCAATATCCATCATTAATAAACTGGCTGAATCATCCAATAAATCTAATGCTTTTTCTGGGAATGCACGTTGTTTAACATAGCGTCCAGTCAATTGACAGGCTGTTTTAACGGTATCATCGGGAATTTGAATACTATAATGTTCTTCCAATGAACCTTTGCGCGCCATACAAATTTGAACACTTTCTTCCAGGGTTGGTTCTTCCAACAACAATGGTTGTAAATGAGCCATCACGGCTGTATCTTTTTCCAAGTAGCCGACATAACTTAAAGTATCCGTTTCAATAATACAATTTAATTGATCCGACGTCAAACACAGTTTTAAAAATTTGGCAGGTTCATGATTTTCGGGATTAGTTGCCATTTGAATTAAAAAGCTGATGTCTTGCAGATATAAAAGTTTTTGCCCCTGAGAATTGATAACAATTTGTAACACATTTTCAACCAATTGAGTATAGTCTGTATCGTTGGGAGCATCCAGCATTATTTTAGCCACATTCAATCCGACCACTTCGCGTGATTGCATATATTCTGGTGCATGTTCAGAAGCCATAAAAGATATCAATCCTTGTAACAAGGCGGATTTACCAATTCCACTGGGGCCAACAACAACCGGATTATTTTTTGTTTTTCTGAGCAAAACATGAATCAACCGTTCCAATTCTTTATCACGCCCCACCAATTCGGGAAATTTACCAGCTTTGGCTTCTTGTGTGTAATTTATCAGGTACTGTGTAAAATCTTGTTGTTCCATTTTTAATCCTCAAATCCAAAACGAGTGAAAGGTTTATTTTCCTGTAACCAATCTTCGGCTTCAAAATAATCTTCATCCGACAATAAAACATCCGTCAAAATAATATGGGCATCATAATCCGAACCATAAATACCAATTTGCATATAGGCATCATTTTCCGATCCCCATATCAATTTTTCACCATTATCTGGATGTCCGAATTTATTATAAACCGCATTCAAAAATGCCTCTTTTCGTTCCAATTTCTTTTGGGTATTAGCTCTTGAAAAATTCAACGAATTGTCACCCTTGTTTTGATAAAAGATTTTCCACAAACGATTATCGGTTGCCGGTGAAGTAAAATAAAATTCCATATAATCACGCGTTTTCGGACGCGAAACTTTTAATTCCGACAAATAGGTTGTGTCATTTTGTTGACTCATTTGGTTAATACAGGCCCGAACATCAGCCGGTAAATATAATTTTTTACTTTTGCAAATACTTTCATAATAACCCGCCCTGAATTTTGAAATACCTTTTTTGGAAGACAATATTTTATAACCATTTTCACGAACCAATTGAACAATCTCATCGGGCGTCATTCCCAAATAAAAACCTTCCAATTCAAAACCTCGTACATCAGTCGCAGAATTCAACCCCTGAGATGATGAATAAGGAATATTTTGGGATACATTAAAAGACGGTTGCAAATTGATAGCTTCTATCCGAGGATTTACATTTTTTTGAGGAATGTTTTTTTGTACGGAAGGGGCTGATTGAGTAATATCAAAAACCAATTCAGGGGCTGGTGGCGGGAAAACGCCCACTTGTTTTAACGGTTCAGCGTTTCGACCAATATTCGGTATTTCAGGATTCTTTTGCTTGAAAGAAATCGGTTTTATTGGCGAGGCTTGCACCTTTGACGGAATAACTGTATTTGACTGTTTATTGACAGGTTTAATATCTTTTTTTGTTTTTACAACAGGAGCGGGAGGAACATAATGGTCTTCCTCATCAAAAAGCAAAGGAATATCGTCCACTGCCTCAGCCCAAGCAGTGTTTATTCCAAACAAAACAACAAGCATACAAAAATATTTTTGAAAAATATTTGTCATTTTTTTCTTGACCTTTACCCCCGTTTTTGATAGCATCCACTTATAGTGTGTCTTAAAATAAAAGGAAAATCAAGTAAAAAATGTCAAAGATATCACAAGTTTTTAAAATGACCCTTTTATCATGGCTTTTGGTGGGGTGTACCTGTTTAAAAAATGTGGATGAAAGCACATTCGCAAACGAAAACGACCCCATGGAATCCGTAAACCGCACCATTTTTTCATTTAACGATACAATGGACACTTATTTAATGCGACCAATTGCCCAAGGATATCGGTGGTTAATACCGGATTTTGTGCGAAATTCAATATCAAATATATTTGACACATTGGCACAACCTGCACATTTTGCAAATGCTTTATTACAGGGACAAATAAAAGATGCCGGTTCTATTTTGGGACGAACCGGGGTAAATTTAACCTTCGGATTTTTGGGAATGTTTGACGTGGCCAGCCAAATGGATATTCCAAATCCTAAAAACGATTTCGGACAAACCTTGGCAAAATGGGGATGGGAAAGCGGCGGGCCGTTTGTGATGTTACCGCTTTTAGGACCATCCAATGTGCGTGATACAATCGGGTTGGGCGTGGATTCCGTTGCTGATGTATATTATTGGCATTTCAAAAATGAAGAACCTTTAATTTATGGTGAATATACCTTGAATGGCATTAAAATCCGTGAACAAATGTTGGATTTGATGGATAATATGAAAAATTCATCAACGGATTATTATGCAGCCATGCGGACGATGTATCGCCAAAACAGACAAAAGAAAATCAATCAGGTTTTACCCAAATCCCAAGACACTGAACAAGCCTATGATTTTGATTTTGAAATAGAAGAAGAATAAAAAAATGAAAGGACAAAAAAATGCGTAAATTATATCTTTTTTTAATGCTGTTGTGTTCTGTGCCGGTAATGGCCGCCAATCCCGCAATTGATTTTATGAACAATCTGGCCCAAGAAGTAATAGAAGAAGGAATAGAAAAAGTAAAAACAAACGAAGAGCGCGAAAATTTTATTCGTGAAAAATTTACCACGGTTTTGGATTTAAAATCCATTGGGCAATTTGTTTTGGGGAATTATTGGAAAAAAGCAAATGCCGAACAAAAACAGGCTTTTTTGGATGCCTTTACCGAATTACAAACAAAAACATGGTCTGATCGTTTTGGTATGTATTCAGGGCAAGAAGTTGTCTTTTCGGGTACCCGTAACGCCCCGGGCAAAAACCAATTATATGTGGACAGTTCAATTCCCGGCAATCCCCCTATTGAAATTGTTTGGCGAATCCGTCCAAAAAATGATAGCTATGTCATTATAGATATTATTATTGAAAATGTTTCCATGGCTTCCAGCTATCGTAGCGAATATACTGCCTTTTTACAACAACATCAGGGAAATTTAAAAACTTTAATTGATGAACTAAACAATAAAGCTCAAAATTTCAAGTATACACAAAACAAATAAAGAAAGGATAATCAAAAATGAAATCATTTTATTCTTTTGCCACAATTGTTTTGTTTTCCTTTCAGGCCTTTGCATCAGGCAATGTTTTTTGCGAAAACAAATCAACCAACGCATCCGAATGTTTGGAAAAATCAAAAACGTTGTACCAAAGCATAATAAACAGCTATGCCGATCGCACCGTTCGTTTCAATAAAAAGAAAGGTGTGTCGGTAATCATTGAAGACATTAAAGATGAAGCCATGCAATTAATGCCCTATGATACCTTTTTAAAATTTTTCAAAGAATGTGGTGAAGAAAGAAACTCTGCCCCAAAAGCACGCATATGCATTAACTCAAAATTTCAAAATATTTTATTAAGAAACATGAAGTAACAAATAAAAAAATGTCCCTTTTTTCGGGGACATTTTTTTTATTCTTACAACGATATTTTACCTCAACAATCAGTTATTAAATTTAGTATTGGAAAATTCCCATTCAACACAAACCGTTGCAGTAAAGGTTGTATCTTTTGAATCGGCACTACATTGGTTTGACCACATTGAAGCACCAGGAACGGGGGCCGAAACACTAGAACTTTTCCACGAAGGTGTACCATTATTACCTGTTTCCGGACCTTTATATAATTGTATATTTTTCCATGTACTCCAAGTATTTTCATCTTTTAAATCTATATCCCAATTTGTCGTCGCATTTCCCACATGCAAATGTTTTATATCAACCTCGGAGCTTGATACATCCTTATACATTGTCCTGATATTCATATAATAATTTTTATTAGGGTTTGGAATTTCATAATAAGTAGTAGTACCATCTACTGATAAAATTTTTCCAGAATTACATTTCATGACGTCAGTTTTAAAACAGGAATAAGTTTTGCTCATACATTGCATTAAATCGCTACTCCATACATAATCAGTTGGACAGGGTTCACAATTCCATGTTGAAATGTTACACAACGGTTTTTGCGTTGTTGCACAGGCCCCTGTTTTACCAGAACCATAAGGCGATAAACATTCCGTACAACGATTTGCAAGCAGATTCCAAAAAGTACCAGCCGGACAATTTCTGAGACATTTTGGTTGGTCATTTTCCTTATAAAAATCTTTGATTGGACAACATCCAGAATCCGTGGCATACTGACCAACCGGACAACATCTTTCTGTCGTTTCTGTTGTTTCGGTTCCATTTGAATATATTTTAGAGGTTATTTTTTCATACCGTCCAATCGGGCAACATATTTGACTTCCACCTTGCGTTACAATCTTATTTGCCCCAGGATCCACACAACAGGTTGTGCCATCTGATAATTTTTCTTGGTTTCCACATGCGATATCAGAACATTTTCCGGAAGATATAGAGGTGAACCAACCACCGCCACAACGCTCGGTCTTATTCTGATCTGTAATCGGTTCCAATCGGATTGAGGCTTTTAACCCTGAATCAGTTCCAGATAATCCATTTTGTTTATTGATCATTTTTAAGCTAATTTGTTTGCCGGCCGGCAAATAATAAGCAACTTCCGGCTCGGTTAAAGAAAATCTATTATTAGGATGTTGTGACGTATCCAAACCAACGCCAACAACATGCCACTTACTTAACACATCATTCCTTTCTTGACAGGCAATGTTATCCCCTTGAATACAAACATTATCATCTACACTCCACCACGGCATTACAACCTTATAGTCGCATTCATATGGACCAATCGTCCCCTTAGAAACATCAAATACACCTACATCTCTATCAGCAGGTTGTGCAAATTCATAAAATGAAAATAAATCAATCGTTGGACAATCAACAACACATTTACCGTTTTGACAAACCAACCCTTCTTGACAACATTCATTCAAATTGCAATTACTTCCTTTTGAACCATCACTGGGGCAACATTGACCGTTTCCTGAATCATCTTCCATACAACCGTATTCGCAAAACATTTCCAAACAATCACCTTTTGGGATCGTTCCACCACCATCAAGATAACGCGTCCATCCCGCACAAACCAATGATGATGTCAACATCAAAGCTGACAATAATGATAAGTGTTTCATAAATTGCTCCCCTTATTTAATAAATTGTAAATTTGTAATAAAAAACACGCATCCGGTTTTATCCCAAACGCGTGTGATTAAAACTGACCGCCGGACAGGGTTATCTTGGCAATACCCCCCCCCACGATATTTCTTTATTTTTCAAAGACTTATTCGTTGTTTTAGCCGTTTTTTTGAATAATAATGTCATTGTTTTTTCATTCATGAAAAATAATCTACGCTAGATTTTATTTAATGTCAAGAAAAAAGTATGCGGGGTTAAAATTCAAACAACGCCATTTTCCTGCGATTGAACTCACTTCTTCATGGCCTCAAACCCAACACATCCTATTTCAAAAAAAAACACCCAAACGGGCGTTGCTTTTGAAATGGTCGGAATGAATGTGCAATTTACGAACTTAACTCATTTCTCGCTTCAAAAATTCACGGGGAAGATGTTGAGTTTTATGACATACTTTTTGAAATCTTTCACTTTCTTTTTTGGCTATTTTACATCCTATCTGAAGAATTTCCCTTGCAACAGTATCTTGTATGCGATAGTCCTCTGGCTTTTTTGCTTTTTGTTTTTGTTCAAGCTCTGAATTTGCATAAATAGTAAACATCTGAAACCCTTTCTGTTGATTTTTGGTAATACTAGCATAGAGCACTTTCAAAGTCAAGTTTTTTCTGGGATGGGGGTTTTAGGCTCCCAGAGGGTGAGCATTGAAAACAAAGGATTTTTTCTCTTAAAAGTTCGTAAATTCAAGAAAATGGCTGTTTTGGGATGGGATTTTGCTGGCGCTGACCTTGAAAAATTTTATTTTATAAAACCGGCATACTTCCGTCTGCCTTTTTTCGGCGGTTGAACCCACTGCTTCGTGGACTCAAACCCAACACATCCTAACAACAAAAGACCGCCCATATGGACGGTCTTTTCTTGTTGGTCGGAGGGATGGGATTTGAACCCACGACCCCTACGTCCCGAACGTAGTGCTCTACCAGGCTGAGCCACCCTCCGACACGAAAAATTGATGTTATTATAACCGAATCAAAGCAAAAAATCAAGCTATTTTTACATCAATGCTCATAAATTTGGTGCGGGCGAAAGGACTTGAACCTTCACGCTTTTGGCATTGGCTTCTAAGACCAACGTGTCTACCATTCCACCACGCCCGCAACGATTTTAGTATATCACATGTAAAATAAAATTTCAATATAAATAAAAAGCCCCGTCAACAGACAGGGTTTTTTTAAAAAAAAAGATTAAAGTTATCTGATTTTTGAACATAACTTAGACATCACGAAAGAAGTCGGAACCTTTTTAGCAGATGAAACATTTTCGTTCACTTGTACATTCTCAGAAACTTTTTTTTGAGCAGAAGCATCTGACTCTTTTTTTTCAGATTTGGCTTCTTCACCCAAAACCTTTGAGTTTGCCGATGGCACAAAATAGATAGCAGGATATTGCATTTTAATCCCTATTTTGCAACCACAGAAACATAGGTACGGTTTTTGGCGGAATGTTTAAATTCAACCACACCATCAGCGGTCGCATAAATTGTATGATCCACGCCCATACCGACATTTTCACCGGGATAATATTGTGTACCACGTTGACGAATAATGATGTTACCAGCCACAACAGCTTGACCACCAGATTTTTTAAGACCTAACCGACGACCGGCGGAATCTTGGGAATTTTTAACGGAACCACCCGCTTTTTTATGAGCCATTTTGTTTCTCCTTAGCCTTTAATTTCCAAAACTTTAATCAAAGTCAAATCTTGTTTATGACCTTTCTTACGTTTATAACCGTGACGGCGGATTTTTTTGAAAACCAACACCTTTTCACCACGTGTTTGACGGATGATTTCAGCCTGAACAGAAGCACCAGCCACAAAGGGATTACCCACTTTATCACCCACCATTAAAACTTCATTCAAAGAAATTTTATCACCAGCTTTACCGTCAATTTTTTCAACAGCCAAGACTGCGTCTTTTTGAACTTTATATTGTTTTCCACCAGTTTTTACAATTGCGAACATGATATATCCTTTCTTAAAAAAACTTTGACAGAGTATATACCATTTCATTTCAGATGTCAAGAAAAAAGTTAAACCATTTAAAGATTTTTCTCTTGCATTATAAAACAAAATCAGTTAGCTTGTTTTTAAAAGGGAATTTATTTCAAAAAAACCATACATAGGAGTATGTAATGTTTAAAAAGACAATGTTTATTTTAGGTTTACTGAGCTTTTCAAGTCTGGCAACGGCTGCCACCATAACAAATCCTTTTTATTTACCCAATAAAATGCAAATTAATTCAACAACTTATGCCACTTTTAACAGAAAACAGCATAAAAATTCAGAATATTCCTTAAATACCTATAACACTTTATTACAACAAGAAATTCAAATTGGAATCACGGATTCATTCAGTCTTTGGGGTAATTTTGGCAACACCTTCCTCAAAGAAAAAACATCAAAAAATACCGATTTTCATTCCTTTAAAAAAGACAAAAATCTGAATTGGGGGGCCGGAATCCGATGGAATATCCTGGATAAAAAATTCAAATTACAAACTCATTTAGCCTATCACCAATCCGATTTACCACCAACAGAAGGAAAATATAAATTTTTAGATTCAAAAATCAAAGGCGGATATCAATTAAAAACCATGTTGCCCTATATTGAGCTCACCAATCAATTGCCTGTTGGACAAAAAAAACATCATAATTTAGACAAACCCATCTATACTGCAAAAATCGGGCTCTATCAAAACCCGGATGATAACTGGGACCTAAACACAGGATTATGCATTATTCACAACAAAAACAACAATATCAAATCAACTCTTTATGATGCAGAAGCCGAACTATCCCATAATCTGACACAAAAAAGCAGCATCAGCATATATGGGGCTTACACTTTAAGTGCGAAAACAAAACATAAAACAGATATCTATAATAAATCCATCGGATTACGTTTCAGATGGACATTCTGATAAACAAAACAACAGCTACACAAATCACCCAGCGCAAAAAAAGCACGAAACAGATGCACTATTTTACAAGAAAGACTAATTTCTTCCCTTTTGTTTTTCCCAAAATCTTATAGACTTTTTTAAAGAATTAGCCATTTTAGATTTCTTTTTTCTTATCTTTTTTTGAATTTCCAATCTTCTTCTGATTCGCAAAGTCGCTTCATCTTCTTTTCTATTGACCGAATCAGACAGTTTTTCTCTTGGATATTTATAAGTACGTGACATTTTTTTCTTTCAAATTGTATTATTTCTTGTGAGTATATCAAAAATCCTTCAAAAAGTCAAGCATACGTTCATTTTTTAAAGCAAAATTTAACTTGACAATCAATTTTTGAATATGTAGACTGATCTTGTTTTCAAACAAAAGGAGAAAAAATGGAAATATTTTTAATTGTTTTAGTTGCTGTTATTTTCTTGTGTATTGTATCTTGCTTAAAGATTGTTCCGCAAGGATATGAATATACAGTGGAAACTTTCGGTAAATTTTCAAAAATTTTACGTCCCGGAATTCATGCATTGATTCCCATTGCAGAACGTATCGGTGAGCGCGTCAATATGATGGAACAGGTGTTGGATATTCCTTCACAAGACGTGATTACAAAAGATAATGCTATGGTGCGTGTAGATGGTGTCGTCTTTTTTGAAATCCAAGATGCCTATGCTGCTTCGTATCAAATTCATGATTTGTATTCCGGTTTGTTAAACTTGGTTATGACAAACGTCAGAACGGTGATCGGTTCTATGGAAATTGATGAATTATTAAGCCAACGTGATATTATCAATCAACGTTTGTTGGCGGTGGTTGACGAAGCCACAGTGCCTTGGGGAACAAAAATCACACGTGTGGAAATTAAAGATATTTCACCACCGCGTGATTTGATTGATGCCATGGCCCGCCAAATGAAGGCAGAACGCGAAAAACGTGCCAATGTATTAGATGCCGAAGGTTTAAAACAGGCTGCTATTTTAAAAGCAGAAGGTGAAAAACAAGCGGCTGTGTTGGCTGCCGAAGGTGAAAAAGAAGTCGCTTTCCGCCACGCAGGAGCACGTGAACGTGCCGCCGAAGCCGAAGCAAAAGCCACGAAATTGGTGTCCGATGCCATTGCTAAGGGTAATGAAAAATCTTTGAATTACTTCTTGGGTCAGGCTTATGTGGAAGCGTTAAAAGATATCGTAAAAGCACCAAATCAAAAATTGTTAATGTTGCCCTTTGAAACATCTCAATTGGCCAGTTCTTTGGCCGGCATTGCCGAAGTAACCAAAACATTATTATCGGATAAAAATAATGAAACTAAACAAGGTAAAAAAGGATAAAAAATGACAACATTCTTTTCTTTTCTTCAAAACTGGGGTTGCTGGGGTTGGTTGACCTTTGGTTTGGTTTTGATGATTTTGGAATTAGCTGTTCCCGGTACGTTTATTATGTGGTTCGGGTTTGGCGGTGTTTTAACCGGGCTTATTTTGGCTTTTATTCCTCTGTCCATCAACGGACAATTAGCCACATTTGCCATTTGTTCAGCCATCAGCATCTTTTTTGGATTCTTTGTCTACAAAAAGATCTTTGGTGCAAACAAAGAGGTTGGTCAACAAAATAAAGTGGGGGCCAAAAAATATATCGGGCAGTCCTTTAAAGTGGTGGAAGCCATTGATGATGGATCGGGGAAAGTTGCCGTTGGCGACACAGTTTGGTTAGCAAAATCAAATCACCCTATCGCAAAAGGCAAACGTGCCAAAGTTGTTGATGTGAAAGGCACTATTTTAATTGTTGAATAACAAAAACAAATTTTAGTTATCAACAAACAGCCCCGATTATCGGGGCTGTTTTTATCATTAAAAAGGTTATCAAATAAATTTTATCAAGATAAATAATCTTATCTGTCTTTGTAAGATTTCATCGTTATTGTCTCTCAAAATTTGACTTTCTTTTAATTTGTGGTATAATAACCTAGGAACTCAGAAATTATTAACAGATATGAAAGGAGTTATTAAATGGATTATGGACCACCATCAACCCCAAAAGATTTAGAACGTCAAAAAAGACAAGATGATAAAAGACATAAGAAAGAGAGAAAAGAAATAGAACGTAAAGCTTTGGAAGGCGTTATGTCTTTAGGGTATTCTAAAGAGGAACCAAAAGAGAAATTAAATGAAATTTGTAATGAGTTGGCAAAACAAGTTGGGAAAGCCATCAAAGAAGAAAACGCCAAACTAAGAAGAAGACCTGCTTCAAAAAGTATGATATCTCAAGCTTTGGCAAAAAGACGTGAAGGTCGCTGATATATTGACAAATGTCTCAGAATGTGATGCTATCACTCATATCTTTTTTGGTACAGCACGCTTAGCGAATACCGAGCCAATCATTTAGCGGATTTCAAAAAGTTGTCCCTGCAGGTGGAACTGTTGAAATTTTAATTCAGGACGTCAACGTCCCAAATTAACTTTATTCCTCAGGGAAAAAACTTTTTATTACAACAAATTAGTCATTAATAAACTTCCTCACCTTATTGCAGTATGTACTTTTATAAACTAAAAAATAATCTTTAATCGCATTTATCGTATTGAGTAGTTCAAAAATAGTCAATGCAGCAATAAAGTTCTTTTCTGAAATCGTAATAGGATGGTACTCATAGGAGAACGTAAAAATTGATAATATGAAGATAAGAATAATTGCACGCAATGTTTCAAACAAATATGCTTTGGTATCAGAAATAAAGCTGTTTAAAACTTTCTTCTCTTTCATAAAAAAATTTATCTTTTCTTGAGCATATATTACAAGACTGGAAGAAAAAGAAAAACCAAAAATAATTGCAAGACAGTTGATTGAGATTGAAACAATATCGATGTTCTTGTCTAATTTCATAAACAAGGAAAATATGAAAAATATTGCGACCAAGATCGTATTTTTATGCGAGCGCCAGAAATTTCTTAGCATTATTACTTCCTTTTACGTTTATTGGGCGCATTTTTTTTACTAGAATTACTTTCAATGAATCCTGAAATTATCCACTTTAAAATTTTCAATACAAGTTTAAGGATGCATATCAAAAGAAATGGCAAGTAAAATAACACTAACAAAAATACGAAAATATAGCCAAGTGATTTAAAGGTCTCGTGATCATAATCTTGTATAACATTAAATAATAACCATATACATAGACATAATCCAACAACAAAGCAAAGACGGCGAAGCCCTTTGTTTTTAATATATGAAACAAATAAAATATCTTTAATTTTTTTCATGCTATTCCCTCTTTTATATATTGTTCCCAAAATATGCCATATCATTATTGAAATTGCTTAATCCTTCCATGAATATCCAAATTCTCCACAATTTCTATTTATGGAAGATAACGCATCCTCAGCTGAGAATTTACCAAGATTATAACCATCTATATTTTCTTTAATAATGGCTCTACAATTTACAGGAAGACCATTTTCAGGATTATATATCAATTTAGAATTATCACTTCGACCATCATCACAAGCTGTTATAAATAATGACAAACACAATATTATTAAAATCTTTTTCATAGTATGATCCTTTGCTTTCGTTTCTTTCATCATATCAGATTATTTCACAAAACTCAACTGGTTATTTCATTCTCTATGAAGTCTGTTTTAGGGGCTCGTTAAACTTGAACCGATATAATGCTTGTTTTACAATAAAATCACAAAAAAAGTTCGATAATTTGCGAAAAATGTACTTTCTAAAACGAACTATTATCGAACCCACGCAAACGCTTGAAAAGGAATAAAAAAACAACTCCCGAAATGGGAGTTGTATGTTTTGGTACCTCCAGCCGGACTTGAACCAGCACCTTATCACTAAGAGCAGATTTTGAGTCTGCCGCGTCTACCAATTCCGCCATGGAGGCATAAGGTGAGTGTTATTATACAAAAATTAAATCCGTCTGTCAAGAGATAATTTTATTTTTTATAAAATTTTTTTTGCTTGATTTTTTTTTCAAAATATTCTAGTTTTATATCGTCCAACAAGGAGGGATACTATGGAAGATCGTTTCTAATCATAAACAAATACTTTTTAACACTTTAAATATAAAGGATATCTGATATGAAAAACATTGGCGAATTGATGTTGAAGGCACAAAAAGTGCAATCTCAAATGAGTATTTTACAATCCAAAATGGAAGACATGACCTTTGATGGTCAATCCGGTAATGGCTTGGTTAAGGTTACCTTGACCGGTCGTGGTTATGCCACCAAAGTCCAATTGGATGATTCTGTTTTGAATGACAAAGAAACTTTGGAAGATTTAATCACTGTGGCCATTTCTGATGCCCGTGAAAAAGCGGACACCTATATGGAATCGGAAATGGAAAAAATGCAAAAATCTTTGGGCTTACCCCCGGGATTCAAAATGCCATTTTAAGGAATAGCATGCCCGCAAAAGAAATTGAATCTTTAATCGGTTTATTTGCGCGCTTGCCGACCCTTGGCCCCCGATCCGCTCGGCGGGCCGTTTTATCGTTGTTGGATAATCCCAAGGCACAAATGATGCCGATGATTCAGGCGATGCAGGCTGTGGTTGAAAACATTCAGACCTGCCCCATTTGCGGAAATTTTGATACACAAAGCCCGTGCAATATCTGTGCCAATGACAAAAAAAACAAAAAACAGGTCTGTGTGGTGCGGGATATAGCCGACTTATGGGCTTTGGATCGGGCGAATATATTCCATGGCGTGTATCATGTGTTGGGGGGCGTCCTGTCGGCCTTGGATGGCGTTGGCCCCGATGATTTAAGCATAGACAAATTGATTGGACGAATTCAAACAGGCGAGATTGAGGAAGTTATTTTGGCCCTGCCCGCCACTGTGGATGGACAAACAACCGCTCATTATATTGCCGACCGATTGAGCAAGTATCCTGTTCAGTTAACCACATTGGCCCGTGGTGTACCCGTTGGGGGCGAATTGGATTATTTGGATGACGGCACTTTACAAATGGCCCTGAAATCCCGCAGAAGCTTATAAAACAACATTTTCGCTTTGTATGGAATTGGACAAAAATATATTGCCCAAAATTCAAAACAAAAAACACCTCTAACCCACGATTGCTCAACGAATGCTTTGATTCAAATTATTCGTGATAAAAAATAAAAACAGCCCCGATAACGGGGCTTTGTTTTTAATTACACAACAGATCTGGTTCAATTTTTGTTAAATCAATTTCTATTTGAGAAGCAATATTATGCCCTCCTTTATTTTGAGCCTCAAATTTGTAAAATTCACCAGCCTTAAATGTAAAGTCTTGTGGTTGTAACAAATCTTTTCCATCAACAGAAGCGACTGCCCGAGTATTTTTCACATATTTTGCAACCGTTACATTATTGAATGTTTTATCCGTAAAATAATAAAGCCATCCTTTCATGGGAACATTGCAAGTTTTGCTATCACCATGGGCCGGCCCCAAAATAAATTTCATATCAGTTTTAGCACTCCAGTTACCTCCTCTATTGCAACTATCCCCCCATTTATGTTGTTGTACCAAACCGTCCTTGTACCCCAAAGCGACACATGTCGGGAAACATTTTTGCACACCACCAATTTCTTTAACCACGCCAGAGCAACATTTTCTAACACCGTTTTCTGTATATATTTTATCTGTTTCGCAACAATCGCTTCCTATTGCTTTTTGATTTCCCGAACAGCATTTTTCATCACCAATCGCCCTATCGGCCGGACAACAACCGTACTTTGTCTTATTTGAATCATAACCGTTAAAAAGTGTATTGGCTGTATTTGAAACAAGCTTTTGGTCGGGGCTGCAACATTCCCCAACTTTATATTTTTCATCATCTATTTTATTTTTATCCTTGTATAAAACAGAACAAACCTTTGGTGTTGAACAAGAGGTTCCATTGAATTCCTGACCAATCGGACAACAAGCTTTACGGATACCTGTAATATCATAAAGCGTGTGCGTTGTTGTATTACAGCAAGATAACTTACCCAAATGATTGGTGTATAGAGTTGTTCCTATCGGACATAGACAAACCTTAGTGGACCGGCACACAAACTCACCTTCACAATCTGCGTCTGTAAAACATTCAACACAACGAGATGTTGCCTTGTCCCACATTTTACCTTTTGGACAACAGGATTTATTTTGTGTACCTGCAATATTAGAAAGTGTATGCGTTGTTGTATTACAACAAGACTTTTCACCCAAATAATTGGTGTACTGGGTTATTCCAACAGAACACGAACATTCATTTGTTGTTGCATTCCAT
>JAZKXR010000010.1:0-63038 GCA_045611705.1 Alphaproteobacteria bacterium
ATTGTCATGCCCGACCCGATCGGGCATCCATAAAGAATTAAATGCCATAATGGATCTTCGTGTCAAGCACGAAGATGACAGAGAAAAGAACGCACGAAGATGACAGAAAAAAGAACGCCCGAAGATGACAGAGAGAATAGATTCTTCGCTTTGCTCAGAATGACGGTATGGGTGTGCGTCATCCCCCGCCTATCGGGCATCCATTCCCTTTATTGTCATCCCCCACTTGATGGGGGATCCATAAGGAATTAAACGCCATGGATCTTCGTGTCAAGCACGAAGATGACAGAGAAAAGAACGCACGAAGATGACAGAGAAAATAGATTCTTCGCATACGCTCAGAATGACGGTAGAGAGAGAATAGATTCTTCGCTTTGCTCAGAATGACAATAGAGAAAATGGATTTCCATGCTTTTTTCTTGACAAGCAACGACATTTATGCTATAATCCCAAACGGATTTTAAATAATCCTTTCTCCCGCATTGCCGGGGGATGTAGCCCCTGGGCGATAAATCATGGTGGTTTATGCGGCAAAAACAAGGGGTTTGACAACCGAAAGGAATATAAAAAGCATGTCTTTTTACGAAAATTTAATACTCGTGCGTCCTGATTTAACACCGGCTAAGGTAGCCGAAGTGGCCAAAAAGTATGCCCAAGTCGTTGCTGACAAAGGCGGAAAAGTGGTCAAATCGGAAGATTGGGGTTTGCGTGATTTGGCCTATAAAATTCAAAAAAACCGTAAGGCCTTTTATGTTTTAACTTATTTGGATGCCCCGGCTGATGCCGTGTTGGAATTGGATCGTTTAATGCGTTTGGACGAAAATTTGTTGCGTTACATGACTTTGAAAATTGATGCTGTACCAGAAGGTGCCTCAATCATCATGGAACCCAAATCACGCCATGCCAAAGCCGACAAAGTGGAACTTCAATTAAATGAAGGAGATAAATAATGGAAATGAAAACAAATCGTGGTTGCCCATTTTGTGGTGCCAATGTCCAAGAAATTGATTATAAGGACATCAAAACTTTGTACCGTTATGTAACAGAAAACGGCAAAATCATTCCCGGCCGTATGTCCGGTTTGTGCCGCTTTCACCAAACTGCCGTAACTAAGGCCATTAAACGTGCACGCAATGTGGCTTTAATGCCGTTTGTCAACAACGATTAAGGAGGTTCAAATGGAAATTATTTTATTAGAACGTATTGATCGTTTGGGTCAAATGGGTGATGTGGTGAATGTGAAAAACGGTTATGCCCGTAACTTTTTGTTCCCGCAACACAAAGCTTTGCGTAAAACAGCCGATAACTTGAAATTGTTTGAAGCCAAACGCAAAGAATATGAAGCCATCAACGCCAAATTAAAAGCAGAAGCCGAAGAATTGGCCAAAAAAATGGCCGGCTTGTCTGTTACGATTATTCGTCAGGCTGCCGAAACAGGTCAATTGTACGGTTCTGTGACAGGTCGCGATATCTGTGAAGCAATTGCCGATGCCGGATTCAAAGTACAACGCAGTCAGGTCAAAATCAATGAAGCCTTTAAAGTTATGGGCATCTTTGATGTTGCTTTGGCTTTACATCCTGACGTTGAACAAAACGTCCGCGTGGTGATCGCCCGTTCCGAAGCAGAAGCCAAAAAAGTCAAAGACAAAAAGGCCAAAGCGGAACAAACAAAAACCGAAGAAGTCAAAGCCGAAACAGCCGAAGAAAAGGCCGAATAAGCTTTTACAAAGGATTAAAACACCGCCTTTTCCAAGGCGGTGTTTTTTTATACTCCCCAAAAAAAAGCCCCGAAATCATCGGGGCTTTTAAATATTATTTTTTAACAGGTGTTAAAACCGTTTTGCCACCCATATAAGGTTGCAACACCTTTGGAATCAACACAGAACCATCAGCCTGTAAATTGTTTTCAAAGAAAGCAATCAAAGCCCGTGGGGAAGCAATCACCGTGTTATTCAATGTATGGGGGAAATACTTTTTGCCATCTTTACCCGCCACACGGATTTTTAAACGTCTGGCCTGAGCATCACCCAAAGTGGAACAAGAACCCACTTCAAAGTATTTCTTTTGACGGGGCGACCAAGCCTCAACATCACAGGATTTCACCTTTAAATCAGCCAAATCACCCGAACAACATTCAAGCGTTCTGACCGGAATATCCAATGAACGGAACAAATCAACTGTGTTTTGCCACAAGTTATTATACCATTTCATGCCGTCTTCGGGTTTACAAACAACAATCATTTCTTGCTTTTCAAATTGGTGGATACGATAAACGCCACGTTCTTCCAAACCATGGGCACCTTTTTCTTTGCGGAAACAGGGCGAATAGCTGGTCAAGTTATAGGGCAAGTTGTCTTCGGGAATAATCTGATCAATAAATTTACCAATCATGGAATGTTCAGATGTGCCAATTAAATACAAATCTTCACCTTCAATTTTATACATCATGGCTTCCATTTCGGCAAAACTCATCACTCCGGTCACCACCTGAGAACGAATCATAAACGGTGGCAGGCAATAGGTAAAGCCACGATCAATCATAAAATCACGAGCATAGGTCAAAACAGCCGAATGCAAACGGGCGATGTCGCCTTGCAAATAATAAAAACCATTACCTGACACACGACGGGCTGAATCAAAATCAACACCGTTAAATGTTTCCATGATGTCCACATGGTAGGGAATTTCAAATTCCGGCACCTTTGGTTCGCCATAGCGTTCAATTTCAACATTTTCACTGTCATCTTTTCCAACAGGAACAGACGGATCAATAATGTTGGGAATCACCATCATGCGTTCTTTAATTTGTTCGGACAGCTTTTCCTGTTCGGCTTCCAATTCAACGATTTTTTGACCGATTTGTTGGCTTTCGGTTTTAATGGCTTCGGCTTCATCACGTTTGCCCTGACCCATCAAAGCACCGATTTGTTTTGACAGATTGGTTCTTTTGGCACGCAAAGCCTCAACCTCGGTAATGGCCGCACGATTCTTTTTATCCAAATCAATGACTTCATCAACCAAGGGCAATTTTTGGTCCTGAAATTTTCTTTTCATATTTTCTTTAACGATTTCCGGATTTTCACGGATCAGCTTGATATCAATCATTTTAAACTCCTTACATAAAAATACTGACGATTCGCGCAAAGAACGGATAAAGTACGTTTACAAAGATACGCACAATATCTATTCCCATCATTGGTAAAACGAATAATACACCAATTAAAATAAAAAGTCCATACTTTTCTGATTCCTGATACCTGTATGATAATTTTGGCGGCAAAACAGCACTTAAAACACGTCCGCCGTCCAATGGCAAAATCGGCAATAAATTAAAACAGGCCAAAAACAATGAAAAAGAAATGCCGTTTTTCACATTTTCCATAATCCATATTGTTAAAAAAGAATCATCTGGCAAAACGAACAAAGCCAGTTTGGCAAACAAGACGAATAAAATCGCCAATAAGACATTGGATACAGGTCCCGCCAAAGCCACCAACCCCATATCACGTTTGGGATTTTTCAACTGGCGAAAATCCACCGGCACAGGCTTGGCCCATCCGAATAAAATGGGCGATTCTGTCAACCACAACATCCCCGGGACCAAAGCCGAACCAATCGGATCAAAATGACGGGCCGGATTTAAATTCAAACGCCCCATCAACCATGCCGTTTTATCACCCAGTTTATATGCAACATATCCATGTGCCACTTCATGCAAAATAATACATAATAACAGCGGAATTATCCAAGTCGTTAATATGTAAATAGAATTCATTTTATATCCTTTTATCTGCTTATTTTGCGGGGATACAATCCTGTTTTTTAGCCTTTAATTTAGCACACAGGTTGGCAGCCCGTTCTTTTGTGGAAAAATCCCCCACCTGTAAACGATAAAAAGTCCCTTTGCCCGCTATTTCAGCACGAACAATGTTCATGGGCATATCAGACAACAATCCTTTATGTTTAACAGAAATCGTTTTCCATATCCTTTCAACTTTTGCCTTATCCGTTGATGAAAACAATTGTGCGTGCCATACTTCTTTTGATGCGACAGTTTTTGACTCTTCTTTTACTTCAACCTTTTTGGACTCAGTCTGTTTGGCTTCTGCCTTTTTGGGTTCAATCGGCTTTTGTTCCGGCACGGGTGCATCAATCACCGTTTCAACAATCACCGGAATTTCTTCTTCAACTTCGGCCACAGGTTTTTCAATAATTTCTTCGTCAAAGGACAATACAACAGAATCATCCATATTTTCTTCCACCGGCGGCAAGACAGGTTCTTCATCTGGGAACAACTTTTCCACCTTAACAGGCACAGGATCCTGAGTTATTCTTTCATAAATAACTTTATCTTGATCTGGGATTTCCATACCTCCGGCATTTTCGGGTTTAATTTTGACTGGGGTCGGTGTCGGTGCAATTGTTGGTACATCTTCATTATTATCCATCGGACCTTTTAAAAGCAAATAAACAACAAATATCAATGCAAAAAATATCAATATTGCCAAAGCCAAAACACCCCAAAATGCTTTATTCAGTTTTCTTTGCGGTGGTTGTGGTTCTGATTCTTGATTAGACCATTCTCGTAAAAAATCGGGATTAGACTGAGAATTATCTTCTTGAAATTCCTCTGTTTGTTGGATATTTTCCTGACGCAAAGCTTCTTCTGTCTTTTGGCTCATCTGTTCGGAAAAAGCACGAATCTTTTCAAATTCATCCATAACACAATCCTTTCAGTTTGTTTTTTTTCAGTTTAACCACTTTTTTCTATAAAGTCCAGTATTTTTTCCAAAAAAATCACCATAAAATCATACACCATATAAACAACCATTCCGAATTATCTTTTCGGAAAAAATTGCATAAAAGTCTTCTGACTTTACGGATTTGAAAAATGTTTTTTAGTTAATTCGTCCAAAGCCTTTAAGTGCGTTAAAACACGTTCCATTTCTTTTAAAGGAATCATATTTGGCCCATCACTGGGTGCTTTATCGGGATCAGCATGTGTTTCAATGAAAACACCGGCAATACCCGTTGCTATGGCAGCATTGGCCAAAACCGGTGCAAATTCACGTTGACCGCCACTGGCACCACCCAAACCACCGGGTTGTTGAACCGAATGTGTCGCATCAAAAACAACAGGATAACCTGTCTGTTTCATTTGGGGCAAAGAACGCATATCCACCACCAAAGTATTATAACCAAAGCTGGTGCCACGTTCGGTCAGAATAATATTCTGATTTCCTGTGCTGGCCACCTTTTGGGCCACATTTTTCATATCCCATGGGGCCAAAAATTGCCCTTTTTTAATATTAATGGCACGTCCTGTTTTGCCGGCCGCTAATAACAAATCCGTTTGGCGGCACAAAAAAGCGGGGATTTGTAAAACATCCACCACCTGACCCGCCACGGGACATTGATATGGTTCATGAATATCCGTTAAACAGGGAATATCCAACTTGGACTTAATATCGGCAAAAGCTTGAATCCCAGCCGTCAATCCCATACCACGAATACCACTTACGCTGGTACGATTGGCTTTATCAAAGGAAGCTTTAAAAATAAAAGGAATATCTAACTTTGTGGTCAATTCCTTTAAGGCAATAGCCATTTCCATACCATGTGAAGCACTTTCCATTTGACAGGGCCCTGCAATCAACACAAAAGGCAAATTATTGTCAAATGCAATGTTTGCAACTTGAACTTTTGTCATTTTCTACTCCTGAACAGGTTTTTCCACAGGGGCTTTCAATGGATTTTCGGTTTGTTGTGTCGGCAACAAATCAACCGGTTTCGCGACATTTTCTTTTTTAGCCATCACAACCAAAGTCAAACTGGTGCAAATAAATCCGATAAAAAAGTATTTTGTCAATTTGCTGAGCAAAGTGCCGGTTTGACGGGATGTCAAAAAATTAGCCGCACTGTTTGAACCACCCAAACCGCCCAAACCGCCTTCGCCACGTTGTAACAACACCAAACAGGTGATACCGGCAGCCAATAAAATGTGAATTGCTAAAATAAATGAGTACATGTTTTTGTTCCTTTCAGTTTAAGTTATTTGTTCATTGTCCTCGTTTTACAGGTATTAAAATTTAAATTATCTAAATTCTTCGCTAATAACGCTCATCATTAATATAATTTTAAAATTTTAGTTCCTTTCAGTTTAAGTTATTTTATAATTTTTTTGTTTTTCTGCTAAGATTAAATTGTTTAGTTGTTTATTTAATTGGGATTTTACACCTGTCATCAAATGCAATTGTTTAATTTCATCACATAAAGCCCGATGCTCGGATGAAAACCTGTTACCCGCCTTTGTTTCAAGCCATTGAGCATAGGGAAACTTTTTTTGCGTTGGCAATTGTGCGAATTCTTGATACTGAGGCGTTTCAAAAATAGGATCTAAATACATTTGCACAGCTCTATTCAAAAATTCTTTATCGGAACTGGCGGCTGGATTTTCACCCTTTTTAAAAGGCGGGAAACTGTTTTCAGGAACAGAACGACCCTTTATAAAGTGAAAGTGAATATCTTTTACAAACGCCTGTTGTGATAAAGCATATTTTGCCCTGAACAAAGCCGGATAGTTTTTAAAAAGCCAAGCTGAACGCTGCATCATATCTTCACCGACATTCAAAAGCATAAACAATACCTCTAAACTGCGTCTTTGCATAACCAACGAAGGCATATCTTTTTGTAAATAATACTTAATTCCTTCGACACGTAGGTCATTCAACTTTTTATACCATGTTTGTTGGACATATTCAGCTGGCTTAATTTTGGCAATATAATCCAACAAAGCATCGGCCTTTTTGAAACAACGCCGTTGCTCACTGGGTTTCCACCCTTTCTTTTTCAGATCTTCTGCATTCCCCCTTAAAAGCGCTTCAGTCAGTGGACGCATTTAATCTCCTTACACAGCCTCGGCAATAGCCCAAAACGAATCAGCCTTCAAACTGGCACCACCAATTAAAGCACCGTCCACGTTATCTACATTCAATAATTCTTTGGCATTTTCGGGTTTCACGGATCCACCGTATAAAATACGCATTTTATCAGCTGTTTCCACGCCCAAAACTTTTGCCAATTCATCACGAACAGCGGCATGAATTTCGGCCACATCAGCTGTGGTTGGAACCTTACCCGTTCCAATGGCCCATACAGGTTCATAAGCGATAACGCAGTTTTCAGCATTAGCAATATTTGGCACACATTCACGGGTTTGTGTACGTACGACTTCAACGGCTTTTCCGGATTCACGTTCATCCAAAGTTTCGCCGATACAAATAACAACAGTTAAAGCAGCATTGATAGCATTTTCGGCCTTTTGTTTAACAATAGCATTCGTTTCACCGTGATATTGACGACGTTCGGAGTGCCCGACCAAAGTCCAATCGGCCCCCAAATCTTTCACCATTTGAGCAGAAATATCACCTGTAAAAGCACCATTTGCTTTGGGGGTTTCGGCCACGTCCTGAGCGCCAATAAAAACGCCACTGTGAGGTAATTCAGCCACAAAACCCAAAACATTCATCGGCGGACAAACCAACATGTCAAAGGGCATATCTGTTTTTGCCTTTGAAAATACAGCTTCGGCCAAAACTTTTGCTTCGGATTTCAAAGAATTCATTTTCCAGTTACCGGCAATCAATTTTTTACGCATAAAATCTCCTTTTGTTTGATATTGCATATGTACCACATTTTTACCTAAAAATCAAGTTTTTTTTGTTAAATAATCCGATTCGTATTTTTAAAGCGGAACATTTCTGTTATAAGATCGTCATTTATCTTTCGCACGATTTACCGTACTATAAATTTCCAAAATAAAAAACTTTCAGATTGATAATTTGACTTTTTAAATTTTTTAGCATAAAATACTTTTGACAACGTTAAAAAGAGATAACAAAATGACAACAAAAAAAAGAAATTACATACCAACTTTCCCTGTGGAAAAATATGTTTTTTCACCAATATTTTGTGCTATTTTACTGGCAATTTTTTTTGTATCCAGCTATTTATTCCGTGGTTTTTTTGGTATTTTTGACGTTGAACAAACCGGTGTATCAGAAGTCATCACCTACTTTTGCTATTTTCTTTCTTTTATTGCTATCATTTTATACATAAAAGATTACACAAAATCCCCCTGGAAAAAAGACTTTTTTGCACTGACATTCTTGTGGTTGATAGCACTGTTAAGAGAAATGGGCTTGCAACATTGGCTAACACAACACGATACAACCGCCATAAAAATCCGTTTTTTTACAAATCCGAACAATCCACTATACGAAAAAATAATTTCAGGACTTTTGATTTTATCCGTAGTGTCAATGATATTATGGCTATTGATTAAAAATTTCAAAAAGATATTTATCGGTTTTTTCAAACGTGAACCATTTTATTGGACAGTTGCAACATTCGCAACCTTGGGATTCGTCACACAATTTTGTGATCGTTTTCCGTCAAAATACGCAAAATACCATGGCAAACAACTGGACGAACCCATCCGATTTGCATTCAGAATTTTGGAAGAATTTGGCGAGGCAATTTTACCTTTGCTGTTTGCCATCGCCTTAATCCAATTTCACCGAATAATCCCAAATAAAAAACAAAAAAAGGAGTAATGAATGCGGGCTCATTGGGGTTCTAAATTAGGCTTCATTTTGGCCACAGCGGGCTCTGCCATCGGGCTGGGCAACATTTGGCGTTTCCCATATTTACTTTCCCAAAACGGTGGGGGAACATTTTTGTTGATGTATCTTTTTTGTGTTGTTTTTTTGGGCTATTTTTTACTGAGCAGCAAATTGACTTTTGGCCGAATCGCCCAAACAAATTTTATCAATGGTTTTCAAAAAGTCAGCCTTAAAAAAGTATCACCGCTATGGGGTAAAAGTGCCGGTTTTTTAACAATTTTAAATATTATTTTGGTTTCCAGTGTTTATTTAATTGTTATCGGCTGGACACTTTCTTATGTGGTTATAGCAGGACAAAATCTGTTTCAACTGGCCGATATCAATGTAAATCAAGGGCTGTTTGAAAAAGTAACCTCATCTTATTTCGGACAATTATTTTGGGGTATTTTATGCGTGGCAAGCTGTTGTTTTGTTTTAATTAAAGGTGTCAAAGGCGGAATAGAAAAAGCATCACTTTATTTGATGCCGGTGTTATTTGTCCTGTTGATTTTAATGGCATTTTGGAGCTTTTCATTACCCAATTCATCCAAAGGTTTTGCCTTTTTATTTAACCCCGATTGGACAAAGCTGGGCTTTCATACCGATAGTTTTCAATTAAAAGAATTTGCTCATATTGCTTTATTGGCATTGGGCCAGGCCATTTATTCATTATCCTTGGGGATGGGCGTATGCTTCGTTTATGGTTCTTATTTAAAACCGGATGTAGATATCAAAAAAGCAACCTGTTGGATTGTGGGATTGGATACCTGTGTGGCATTATTGGCATCTTGTATTGTTTTACCGGCCGTATTTGCCTTTGAAATGCCTGCTAATCAAGGCCCAGGGCTGACCTTTATCACCCTGCCCTTTGTTTTTAACCAGATAAATGGTGGAGCATTTTTCATGTTCTTATTCTTTATCCTGTTGTTTGTGGCGGCTCTGACATCTTTAATTTCCATTTATGAACCCATCATTAACTTATTGATGGAAAAAAAGCATATGAAACGGTGGAAAGCAACATTATGTATTGCTTTTACAAACATTCTTTGTTCCATGATAATATTGGCTTCATTTACAAAAAAATGGCAAATAAAATTACTTGGCCGAGATTTATTTGATTTTGTGGATTATTTAAGCGGTTCTTATACCATGGGATTATTGGTATTGATTTATTGTATTTTCATGGGCTGGAAAATCTTCCCGCAAATTATGGATAATTTACAAATCAAAAACAAATGCTTAAATAAATACTTTTCTCTTGTATTAAAATTTTTTACACCTGTTATTTTAATCTTATTATTCTTTTTTGCATAAAATCATTGATTTTTTTCTGTGACCATATATAATAAACAATCGGAGGGCTAAATGAAACACTTATCATTACTAACAGCTTTGATGTTGACATCATCCATGGTTTATGCAGAATGGAACAGATACGATTTTGATTCGGCCACAAGTGGTTATAAAAACACCCCTAAATATTCATGTTTGGAAATGTTATGCGAACACGGATGTTCGGAAAATACCGAAACAGGTGAAGGTATATGCTGCCAAAAACCCATTGAAGGGACAAATTGTGTTTCAGACACAACGGATGAAAATAAGTGTATTTTATTAAAGAAAAAATGCCCCAAAGATCAATACTGTAATAAAACGAATCAAACCTGTCAGGCAATACCAACATGCAACCCCTGTCAAAAATTTGATATAAATCAAGAAAAATGTGTAACGGACACATCTAAAAACAATAAACAAGTGCAAGATGCTTGTCATAAATGCAGCAAAGGTGAGATTGTATTAAAAAATAAAAACAAAACAATTGTATTTAACAATCAGTGTGTTCAATGTATAGAAGATAGTGATTGTAAAAGCGGGGTATGCAGCAATAAAAAAACATGTGATCCCGAAAAATTCACCAAAAGCTGTGCCCAATCTCATTACGGAAATGATGGTTTCAGTTCTTGCAGTTTTTCCATTCCATCAACATATACCAGCAATTATAGGGCATATATTACAGGAAAAGTTTATGTTGACGGATGGCCCAGAAAATGCTGGACAAATGGTTGTGGCATTCAAATTAACGGAGGATATGTCTTTCATCAAAGCAATTGTGGGACTATCGGCTGGACATTTTCAAAAGAAGATTTAGGCATTTTAAAACCCGGTGATACAATTGCTGCCCTTGGAGCAAACAACAACGGAAGCAGTTTGGTTGATGTAAAAGTTGAATTTGAAATAGTTAAATAATAAAAATACAAAAACCACACTTTATTCCAAATTTTCCAATTCAATAATTACATATTCGGATTGTGTACCTGTTTTAAAGCGAAGCGCCCAATCGGATATACCTGATGTGACGATAAAGTCCGTCTGTCCACGCCGTTCATGACCATATGTTTTGTCATTGATTTTTAAATATTCACTGACATAATTAAAGGGGAACAATTGTCCACCGTGTGTATGACCAGATAAAACCAAATCTGCCCCTACTCTGATTTGATTTTCATAATCATTCGGTTGATGATCCAAAACCAAAATATATTTGCTTTTATCCAAATTGGCCGTCAGCTCATCCATATTTTGACGCTCCTGCGATTTATCCTTTCGCCCAATCAAATAAAATGTATCATCAATTAAAACAGTTTCATCACGCAAAACCTTTATCCCGTTTTGAGTTAAACTTTCAATTAAATCCTGTGATGAAAAACCACGATATTTAGCCCCATAATAGCCTTTATCGTGGTTGCCAAAAACAAAATAAATGCCTTTGGTGGTTTTTATTTTTCCCAGTGCTTCCACCGATTCTATCATATCTGGACGTGTGGTATCATCATCCACAAAATCACCGATTACAAGCAGTATATCCGGATTTTGTGATTGGATTTTTTGCAAGTGTTTTTCAAAACCTTTTGCATTAAAAGTAGTCCCAACATGGGCATCCGCAAACATTGCTATTTTTATATTATGAATATTCTTGTCGGTTTGAATTTTATAATCAGTCTGCCATACATGATGGGCATTATACCACCCCAATAACAAAGCCGAAAAAGTCAAAATGACGGATGTCAAAAAAGAGCAATCCGAATTGATTTTTTTTGTTTTAAATTTTTGAACAATCCAAAATGTAAAATCACAAATCAATGATATCAGTGTTAAATAAATAATACAGACTATTGCATTGATAAAATTAAAAAAAACACCAATTAAAGAAAATCCCAATACCACAAAAAAAGCACCGCCAAAAAACTTTAATCTTTTTCCTTTAAAAAACGAAAAACACCCAAACCGATAAGACAAATAAAAAATAGACAATCCCGTTATCATCATTGCCATCAACATAATAATCCGCCATAATCCCATCGTTTGCTCCTTTTTGAATATTTCTTGACAAGAAAAGTTTAAATTGTTTTAATATAAAAAACAAGATATCACAGGAGAATTACATGAAAAATTTATCATTACTAACGGCTTTGATGCTTTCATCATCTATGGTTTATGCCGGATGGATAACCAAAGGTTTAGAATATAAAGGCGATTGTTTAGAAATGATGTGTGATTGTGTGGAAGACAGTGAAACACGGGATGGATATTGTTGTCCAGATGGTACTGCCTTTGCCAATACAGGAAATTCTCATCCCACTTATACACCCTGTAAATGTCCCGAAAATCAATCATGGGATAGTGTTTCTTCCAAATGTGTGGAATGTTTGACGGATCATCAAAAAGGCGAAGTAGCCTGTCCAACCAATCAAAAACCTTTGTGTATCAATAACACCTGTCAAGCGTGCCCTAATGAAACGCCTTATTTCAGCAATGGAGAATGTTTAAAGTGCTTACCAATAGATGGTTGCAAAACATACTCAGAAGATTGTAGCTGTGCCGATTGTACAATAAATTACAATCGAATTTTTGATGGTGCCGGATGTAAAGTAACATGCAAACAAAATAGCGATTGCCCCAATGGAAAATTTTGCGCCTTTGAACGGCCTAATTCTTTTGCCGACTCGGGAATCGGATGGTGCCAAGACATTCAAGAATTTAAACCAAAAACATTTTACAATGATACACAAAATTGTTGGGTTCATTCCAAATATCCAATGACATGGTGGAGCGCCCAAAATTGGTGTTCTGCGCAAAATATGAATTCCGCAACAAGATCCACGCCATCAGAGATTTCCCAGAAATTAGGCGGAACTCAGGTTTGGTTAAAGGAAGTTGTTGATTCAATCAGGGGCTGGTTTATGTATGATGGTATTGTATCGCCTTCCGCTGGAAAATCAGACGGATTCTGGGCCTTATGCAACCACAATCAAAAATGTGAAGTTGAACCAGAAACAAACACATCTTGTTTGCAAAATTCAGATTGTTTAAAAGATGAGTTTTGTGGCTTTCAAAATGGTCATTTCATAAATAATACCCAAGGTCCCGGGTATTGTCAAAAAATCAATGATTTTATTATTTATCCTATGTCCGTTAATGGGAAAAATTATGTTATTTCCGGCACTCAAATGTCATCATGGAGTGTGACAAATTGGTGCAATGCACAGGGAATGAACCGAATAACATCTGTGCCCGATTCTGATGTTTTGAAAAAATTACAACAAGAAATAACCGGTGGTTCTGTATGGCTGACAGGAAGCTGTCTATTTTTCGTTTCAAGCGGAAGTACGAACTGTACGGCAGGTTCACCTGATTCATTTTATGCTATGTGTCAAAAATAATTTTTATCAACAAACATCTTGACACAAAGTATAATTTGTGGTAAAAAAACCGTTATCGGTTTATCGCAAACATAATACAATATGTAAAAATATTTGTTTGCAATGCCGTTTTTTTATAGATTATTAAAGGAGATTTTATGTTAAATAGCGTCTTTTCTTATGTTTTTTCGGCACCCGTTTGGGGACTTTTAGGACTGGTTACGGCTATATCCATTTATTTTTATATTGCCCGTCAACCCAATGGCACACCCAAAATGGCCGCCATTGAACATCAAATACACAGCGGTGCTATGGCCTTTTTGAAAAAAGAATATAAAGTTTTGACCTTTTTCATTTTGGGTATTTTTATTTTAATCGGCTGGGGATTGAATTTCCAAACGGCTTTTGCTTTTATCTGTGGGGCAATTTCATCCATTTTTGCCGGCTTATTCGGTATGATGGCTGCCACAAAGGGTAATTCCAGAACGGCTCAGGCCGCCAAAGCACAAGGCATCCGCGGGGCTTTAAAAATCTCTTATTTCTCCGGTTCTGTGATGGGCTTATCCGTGGCCGGATTAGGTTTGTTGGGCTTGGGTATTTTATACCTGATTTTCGGCAAACAAATCGCCGGCATGCAATACATCAACGGTTTTGCCATGGGGTGCAGTTCCATCGCCCTGTTTGCCCGTGTGGGGGGCGGTATTTACACAAAGGCTGCCGATGTGGGATCTGATTTAGTGGGTAAAGTGGAAGCTGGTATTCCGGAAGACGATCCACGCAACCCCGGCGTGATTGCCGACAATGTGGGCGACAACGTGGGTGATATTGCCGGTATGGGTGCCGATATTTATGAATCATATTGCGGGGCCATTATTGCCGCCTCGGCCATTGCCGCCACCATGGGACAGGACGCTTTATCCGCATTGGGTGCCGACAGAATGGCATTATTACAATTGCCTTTATTCTTGGCGGTTATCGGTATGATTTCATCCTTAATCGGCGTGGGTTCTTTACATTGGTTTAAAAAGTTAAAACCGGCAACGGCTTTACGTTCAACAACGATGTTGGCTGGTGTTTTATTTGTAGGTTTATCCGCCCTTTTTATCGGATTAAATGGTATTTCATGGCGTATTTTTGGTGCCGTTATCTCAGGTTTGGTTGTGGGTACTTTAATCGGTTTGTTTGCCGAATACTATACATCCGGCCGACCCGTGCGTAAAATTGCCCACCAAAGCCGTACAGGGGCTGCCACAGTGATTATTTCCGGTTTAGCCGTCGGTATGGCATCAACAGTATTACCTGTTTTGTGCATTTGCGTGGCAACCTTTATTGCCTATATGTCAGCCGGTATTTACGGTATCGGTATTTCAGCCGTTGGTATGTTGGCTACCGTTGGTGTAACGATGACTGTGGATGCTTATGGTCCAATTGCCGATAATGCCGGTGGTATTGCCGAAATGAGCCATATGGGACCTGAAACACGTAAAATCACGGATCATTTGGATTCTTTGGGAAATACGACAGCCGCCATCGGCAAAGGTTTTGCCATCGGATCAGCTGCCTTGACTGCTTTGGCTTTGTTCGTAGCCTTTATTCAGGCCGCCAATTTGGAACGCATTGACTTGGTCAATCCCATGGTTGTCATCGGAACTTTAATCGGTGGATGTATCCCAATGTTGGCTGCCGCTATGACCATGCAATCCGTTGGTAAGGCTGCCTACTCTATTGTAAAAGAAGTGCGTCATCAATTCCGCACCATCAAGGGTTTATTACAGGGCGAAGAAGGCGTTCAACCCAACACAGCCCGTTGCGTATCCATCGCAACCAGTGCAGCTTTACGTGAAATGGTTATGCCGGGGATTTTGGCCATTGTTGCACCATTGGCTGTGGCCTTTTTCTTGGGTCGTGAAGCTTTGGGCGGTATGTTATTGGGTGCCACAATTGTCGGCGTGTTTTTGGCATTATTGATGTCCAATGCCGGTGGTGCATGGGATAACGCCAAAAAGTATGTGGAATGTGGTCGTTTCAGCCACAAAGGAACCAGCCAACATAAAGCAACCGTTGTGGGCGATACAGTTGGCGATCCGTTCAAAGATACATCTGGTCCTGCCTTAAACATTTTAATCAAATTGATGATTATTGTATCTTTGGTGGTGGCCCCTGTTTTGGCCGGTCATAACTGGAATGGTTTATTTTAATCCGAAAGGAACAAAGGATGAACGTGTGGGTATCCTTATTGATGTGTGGATTCAGCCTGTGTTGGGGCAGCATTATTTTTATGCGTTATTTTGTCCTGACCCCAACGGCCGGTGAACATCCCATCATGTTATGCATCGGATTGTGTTTGGCTCCATTGTTGGCCATGCATCCGTTGTTACCGCTATATAAAAAAGCAGGATATTGGATGAATCATATATGCAATACCATTTTTATTTTCATCTTTTTCTTGTGTTCTTTGACCATTTTTCGTGATTTAATTTGGTTGGGATTGGATTGGTTTATTCCATCTTTCCCATCCATTTTCACCAATATAAATAATGTCAATGCTTGGACTTTTTATATCGCCTGTATCATGATTTCATGGGCCCTTTATCAGGGGTCCCGTGTACCGAACGTAAAAGAAGTTTTTATTGAATCCAATAAAATTTTACAGGAAAAAACTTTGGCCGTTTTAACGGATCTGCATATCACACGCAATACTTTGGATAAAAAAATCAAAAAGATTGTGGCACGCACTAATAAAACAAATCCCATGGCGGTGTTATTAGTCGGTGATACCATTGATGATAAAACAGAACGCATTCAAAACAAAATCGGTTTGTTAAAGCAATTAAAAGCCCAAAAGGGTGTTTTTGCCGTCACGGGAAATCACGAATTTTATATCGGTTACAAAAAATGTATTCGCCAATTTTTGGATTTGGGATTTCATGTTTTGGATCACAAAGGTCGTTCATTGGATGATGATTTATATATCGGTGGCGTAGCCGATTGGCAATCGTGGAAAAAAATGGGTAAAAAAATTGACTTGGTTCGTACATTCAAGCGTGCCACAAAGAATCAATTTAAAGTTTTGTTAAGTCATACGCCTGGGGAATTTAAAAAGAAACCCTTTGAATTACAAATTTCGGGACATACCCATGGCGGACAAATTTGGCCGTTTCATTTGTTCAGCTCTTATACCAACCATCGTTATTTGGCCGGTTTGTATAATATGGTGGACAAAGCCAAAATCTATGTATCCCGTGGCACAGGGCATTGGGGACCTCAGGTTCGATTATTCGCACCAGCAGAAATCACGTTGATTCATTTAACCCCCAAAAAACAAGAAGCAATTGACTTTTAAGGGGTATTATAGTATAATATCCCGTATGAAAAAACACGAACTTTTGGCACCAGCCGGTGATTTAGATGCCGCTTATGCGGCCTTTCATTATGGAGCAGATGCTGTTTATTTAGGCTTAAAATCTTTTTCGGCACGGGCCAGTGCCACCAACTTTACCCCTGAACAACTAAGCGAATTGACGGCCTATGCCCATCATTTAAATAAATGTGTTTATGTGACCATCAATACATTGATTCAGGAAAAAGAATTAGATGAATTAATGCGAACATTGGATATTTGCGATACCTGTCAGGTGGATGGCATTATTTTACAGGATATCGGTGTGGCCCACATTATTAAAGAAAATTATCCGAATTTAAAATTACATGCCAGCACGCAAATGGCCGTTCATAATGTGGACGGTGCTTTGGCTTTAAAAAAATTGGGCTTTACACGGGTTGTATTAGCCCGAGAATTGACTTTACCCGAAATTGAACAAATCGCCACCATTAAGGATTTGGAAATTGAAATTTTTGTGCATGGGGCTTTGTGTTATGCTTACAGTGGTTTATGCCAATTTTCATCCATAGAATCGGGTCGCAGCGCCAACCGTGGCAAATGTGCCTATCCGTGTCGGGCCTTATTCCAATGGGGCGAAAAAAAGGCGCATTTATTTTCCATGAAGGATATGGCGTTGCAAGAACATATTTTAAAATTACCTGTATGTTCTTTAAAAATAGAAGGACGCAAGAAAAAAGATTTATATGTGGCGGCAGTTGTGGATTTTTATCGCCATATCTTGGATGGTAAAGGGGCGGATAAATCAAAAGCCGAAAACATCAAACAAATCTTTTCACGCCCATGGACAACCTTTCATTTGTTGGGTAAAAATAATGACATTATTGATACCGATTTTGTGGGACACAGAGGATTGCCCATCGGCCAGACGGAAAAGGTTTTCAAACAATATATGACCTTTACCCCAAAGCATTCTTTTTCAAAATATGACGGCTTACAATTGGATGTACCGGGAACGGAAAAACCTTTTGGTTTTTCGGTGCAGGAAATTATCGTCAACGGACGCAAATGCTTTGAGGCAAAAGCACATCAAAAAGTCCAAGTACAATTACCGAATAATGCGCCTTTTATTGAAAAAGGAACAACTATTTATTTGGCATCCAGCGGTCAGGTAAAAGCCACCTATCATTACGAAAAGCCAAAGCCCAATGAATTTAAAATCCGCTATCCCATCGATGTGATGGTTCAAATTGAAACGGATAAAATAACGGCTTCGGCCTGTGGGCAATCGGTTGTATCAAATGGCAATTTTGAAGTTGCTCAAAATTCACAAAAAGCCAATGACTGTATTTTACAGGCCTTTTTAAAATATAAAGATACTGACTTTAAACCCTATATTAAAATTGAAAATCAAAAAGGCTTGTTTGTGCCGGTATCCGTTTTAAATCAATTACGTCGTGATTTATACGAACGCATTGAAATCAACGAAAAACAGACAGAACTGCAAAATCCAAAACCCAGACAAAAACAACCAACAAAGTGGTTGGTTAAAACGGATAATTTAATTTGCCTGAATCAAACGGACTTGTCGGCATTTCATGAAGTGATTGTTCTTTTGACACCCGATACGGATATCGGACAGATTAAAAAACTGCCAAAAAACAAAGTACGTTTGGCATTACCCAGTATTGCCAGAAATTCACAAAATTTCCATAAAATCATCAAAGATTTATTGAACTTAGGCTATCGTAAATGGGAAATTGGCAACCCTTGGGGATTAAATGTTTTGCCCGAAAAGGGCATTGATTTAAGCTTTGACAATGCCTTTTATACCATGAACAGTCAAGCCATTTGGATGGCACAAAAAATGAATGCTTCACGCATCACGATGCCCATAGAGGACACTTTGGAAAACATCGTATGCCTTAATGACAAAAGCCCAATAAGTACCGTGGCTGTTGTTTATCAGGATATTCCTTTGTTCCAAAGTGCCAACTGCATTAAAAACAATTGCAAGCACTGTCAAAAACAAACCTGTTTTATACCAATTAAAAAAGCAACAGATTCTTATTGGGCCAAGATTAAAAACTGTGCTTTAACCTTGATTTCAAGTAAGCCTTTTTACATGGGAAAATTGCGTGAACAGGTTCAAAGTGATTTTTACCGCATTGATTTTGTCCATCAACATTATACCCCCGAACAGGTACAGGATTTAATCCGAAAAATTCAAGCCGGTGAAATGATTCCCAATACCCAAATCGCCAATTTAAAAAAGAACATTTAATTTGACACCAATTGCAAAAAAAGGTATAATACACTCATGACAAAAATTGTTCTTGGCATTGAATCCAGTTGTGATGAAACAGCCTGTGCCCTGGTAAGTGACAGGCGTGAAATATTGGCATCCGTTGTGTGGTCACAATATGATGAACACAGACGCTTTGGCGGTGTTGTTCCCGAAATTGCCGCTCGGGCCCATTTGGAAAAATGTGATGTATTGATTCAGGAATGCATGAATCAGGCTGGTATTAAATTTTCAGATTTATCCGGTGTGGCTGTGGCCGCCGGCCCCGGTTTAATCGGTGGTGTCTTGGTAGGGGTGATGAGTGCTAAATCCATTGCATTATGCCACAATCTGCCCTTTATAGCGGTCAATCATTTGGAAGGCCACGCCCTGACAGCCATGATGACAAATGACGTGGAATTTCCATATTTATTGCTTTTAACATCCGGTGGTCATTGTCAATTATTGGAAGTGATGGGGGTTGGCAAATATAAAAAGCTGGGGGCCACCATTGATGATTCGGCCGGTGAAGCCTTTGATAAAGTGGCCAAAATGTTGGATATCGGTTATCCGGGCGGACCTAATTTGGAAAAACGGGCTGCTTTGGGCAATCCCAAAGCTTTTCAATTACCCATTCCCATGAAAGGACGTGATAATTGCGACTTTTCATTTTCGGGTTTGAAAACGGCCGTTCGGGTTATGATAGATAAGCAAAACGAAATAACCAAAACTTTTCAAAACGATATGTGTGCCAGCTTTCAACATGCCGTGGTGGCACAGATGCGTGATCGGTTGACCCATGGCATCCGTTTATTTAAAAAGGATTTTCCCAATGCCAAAGACTTGGTTGTCGGGGGCGGTGTGGCCGCCAATACAGCCGTGCGACAAATGTTGGATGAAGTGGCCAAACAAAACAAAATGCGTTTTTCGGCACCACCTGTTCGCCTGTGTACAGATAACGGTGTGATGATTGCATGGGCCGGTTTACAACGATTAAACGCCGGTTTAACAGACAGCTTTGATTTTAAGGCAAGACCCCGTTGGCCATTGGAAGAGTTAATTCATAAGGAGGGATAAATGTTGCGTGTTTTACCCCAAAATCTGATAAACCAAATTGCCGCCGGTGAAGTGGTTGAACGTCCCGCCAGTGCCATCAAAGAATTGATTGAAAATGCCATTGATGCCAAAGCCAATCGGATTGACATTAAAATAGAACAAGGCGGTAAAAGTTATTTTTGTGTATCGGATAACGGTAAAGGCATGTCACCCCAGGAATTAAGTTTATCCGTTGAACGCCATGCTACCAGTAAATTACCCGATGATGATTTGGTCAATATCAATTTTTTGGGCTTTCGGGGGGAAGCACTTCCTTCCATCGCATCAGTCAGTAAAATGACCATTTCTTCACGCACCCAACAAAGCGAATCAGGCTGGAAAATTCAAATCAACGGTGGTGTCAAAAACAATCCCGAACCAAGCTCGTGCACCTATGGCACTAAAATAGAAGTTGAGGATTTATTTTACAACACCCCTGCCCGATTAAAGTTTTTAAAATCGGATCAAAGCGAACAAATGGCCATTCGTGATATCGTGGATCGTTTGGCGATGTGTTATCCGGATATCAGTTTTTCATTGGAAAATGAAAATAAAAAGCTGTTAAATTATCCGACAACCCAGAATTTATTTGATCGAGTGGCTATGGTCATCGGTCATCAATTTAAAGAAAATGCTGTTCCCGTTCAAACAGAACATGATGGTTTGCGTTTGGCCGGTTTTGTGGGATTGCCCACCTATACACGCGCTACCTCCACCGAACAATATTTATATGTCAATGGTCGCTATGTAAAGGATAAAGTCTTATTGGGGGCTATTCGTGGGGCTTATCAGGGTTTAATGGGCCATGGCAGTGATGGGCATCCCGTATTGGCTCTGTTCTTATCTGTTCCCAATCATTTGTTGGATGTCAATGTTTCCCCCGCCAAAACAGAAGTTCGCTTTCAAGATGCCGGAAAAATTCGTGGTCTGATGGTGGCCAGCATTCGCAACACCTTGGCCGAACACGGACAACAAACAGCCTCAACCATCAGCATTGGTGCTTTGGGAAGCCCAGATGAATCACCCATCCGCTATCCGTCCAGGCCAAAACCATACACATCAAATTCCACTGTATATCAACAACCCGCATTTCAAATGTCGGACAGTTTTTCGGTTAAAACAGAAATATACGAACCACTTAGCGAAGAAAAAATAGTTCCCACATCTAAATTCCCGCCCATGGGCTTGGCTAAAGCACAATTACATAAAACTTATATTATTTCACAAACAGCCGACAGTATTTTAATTGTTGATCAACATGCCGCCCATGAACGTTTAACCTATGAAAAAATGATGAAAAACTTGGGCGAAAAAGTCCAAACGCAATTGTTGTTGGTTCCAGAAATCGTGGATTTGAAACCCGAAGAAGTATCCTTATTGATGAATCGTGCCGAAGAATTAAACAAAATGGGTTGGGTGTTGGATGCCTTTGGCCCCGACAGCATTGCCGTGCGTGAAATCCCAGCATTGATGGATAAAGCCGATTTAAAACAAATCATTCAAGATTTAGCCGATACTTTAAAAACCTTTGATGATACCGTTTTATTACAGGATAAAATGAAAGATATTTGTGCCAAAATGGCCTGTCATGCTTCAATACGGGCCGGTCGGATTTTAACGATTGATGAGATGAATGCTTTGCTCAGACAAATGGAACAATGTGGCACTTCGGGCCAATGTATTCATGGAAGACCGACCTATATCACATTGAAATTAAACGATATTGAAAAGTTGTTCGGACGCAAGTAATTTGACAAAAAAACGTTTTGGGTGTATAATAGTCTATGCAAAGGAGAACACATCATGAAACAAAATCGTATAATCAAAAATAAATCGCCATTAAAAAAGATGACAATTAACTCTTTGTTAGCTTTGGGGCTTTTAACCACAGGTTTAACAACTGGTTTCGCCTTGGGGATACACCAAGATAAGAAGATGAGAGACAGCGCCTTAGAAACAGCCAAACAAACAATTAGTAGTCAAAAGAAATTTATTCATACTTTGACCATGGAAAACGCAACTTATAAAACATATTCAACAGTTGCAGAACGTGTGGCAAATTCCATGAAGTTCTATCCGACAAATCCAGATTTTGTTTCTCGTTTACCCGAATCCGAACAGGAAGAAGCCTTTAAACGGGTTGAAGCCGAAGATGCCAAAGAAAAGAAAAAAATTGATGATGCCATCAAAACTTTGGGTATTGACCAAAAAGATTTGAATTACTTACAAAGCCGCATTCATTCAAGATAAAATTGTCAATTTTGAACGCCCCGAAAATATGGGGCGTTTTTTTATGCTTGCATTTTGTCGGAAAATCCTATATCTTAAAAATATGAAAAAACTTATACTTTCTTTTTTATTGTTTTTATGTGCTTGCTCTCCAAAGGGTGAAACGCCCGTTGGGAAAGATTTTGTTTTAATTCAACCGACTCAACCCATGCCCATTACTTTAACATTGGATGCGGACGGCCGCTTTTACGGTAAAGCTGTCAATAATTATTTTGGCGTTTACCAAATCAATGACAATCAAATTCAAATGGATTTACAGGGGCAAACCATGATGATGGGACCAATGCCCCACATGCAGGCCGAAGATAATTTCTTTAAATCCCTGCGTGAAATAAAATCCTTTGATTTTAAAAATAATCAGCTGATTTTAAATGCCAATACACCTTATACTTTTGAAGTATCAAATACGAATTAAATGAACTTCCATTAAAGGTCTTTTGCCAAACTTTTCGTTCAAAAAGGTGCGAATTGTATGACGCATTTTATCCTTTATCAGATTATCATCCCCTGCTCTTTCGGGATCAATTTCCGACAATGAAGCCAAAACCCTTTCTTTAAATTCAGCCTTTAATTCTTCATTTTCATCAATCAAACCAAATGTGGATAATTGAGGTTCACCCAACAGGCGTACCTTTGAATCCACGGCCAATGTTAAAACTGCAGTTCCTTCATCCATCATTTTACGACGTTTTTTTAATACCTGGGCATTCAATGGAATAATTTGATGTCCATCCACCGCCAAAATACCGCTTTCAACCGTTGTTAAAACTTCGGGTTCATCTTTTAAAACCAACATTTCACCATCTTTTAGATTAAAGGCGTAAGGAATGCCCATTTCTTTAACCATTTCGGCATGGCAATTTAAATTTAATGTATCTCCATGAATAGGCAACACAATATGCGGCTTTAACAAAGAATACATCTTTTCCAAATCATCACCCGCATAATGACCAGAAATATGCACCAACGCATGACGATCTGTAATAATGCGAATTCCTTTTGTTTGCAATCTTTTTTGCAAAAAGTCAATGGCTTTTTCGTTGCCGGGAATCACACTGGATGAAAAAATAACCACATCATCACGACCAAAGATAACCCCATGCGGATTCGGGCTGAGTGATGCCAAATTATTAAGAGCTGAATAACGTTCCCCTTGCGAACCAGTGCAAATATACAACACTTTATTATGCGGTTTTTCCAGTGCTTCTTCTTCGGATAAAAATTCCGGCATGCCTTCAAAATAACCACAGGCACGGGCCGCCGCGTCCACACGCCATAAACTGCGTCCCAACAGGCAAACTTCACGTCCGTTTTCTTTGGCCGCATAATAAATGCTTTCAACACGTTTCACGTTACTGGCAAAACAACCGATGGCAATTTGATTTTCGGGATATTGCCCAATCAACTTTGTCAAAGATTCACGCACATCCATTTCCGATGCATCCACTTTTTCTTCGGATGTATTGGTAGAAGTACAAACACAAGCCAAGACACCTTCTTTACCCAGCGCCTTTAATGTATCATAATCCGTTGTGCTTTCATCCTTTTTGGATTCAAAACGCCAATCGCCCGTATGCACAACTAACCCTGCTGGTGTACGAATAGCCAACGCATTGGGTTCGGGAATTGAGTGTGTCATGGAAACAAATTCCACCGAAAACGGATACAAATCAACCAATCCGCCTTGAGGAACCTGACACACTTCAACACGGCCCAATAAACCTTCTTCGTTTAATTTTGTTTCAATCAATTCTTTGGCAAAAGCCGTGCAATAAATCGGACAATTTAAATCACGCCATAAATAGCCAATAGCACCGATATGATCTTCATGTGCATGGGTTATCACCAATCCCAAAATATCGTTTTTGTGTTCACGCAAAAAAGACACATCCGGCAATAAGCAATCCACACCCGGCAAATCATCACCGGGAAAACCGATTCCTAAATCAACAATCAACCATTTGCCCTGATATCCATAGGCAAAACAATTCATCCCGACACCCGTTGCCCCACCAATCGGGACAAACAAAAGTTCATTTGTGGGTAAAGTTATTTGTTCTTGATTTTCTGTCATCATCTTTTCCTTTTTATATTAAAAAAACATCCCCCACCGTAATTTTGCGTGTACTTCTTTTTTCCTTTAACAACAAAGCACCCGTAGTGCTAATACCTTTAAAGATACCCTGCACTTCACTATCGGCCAAATGAACACTCATCGCCAGACCCAAGCCTTTAGCACATGACAACCAACGTGCACGTATCGCCTTAAAGCCTTTTTTATCCAACAATTCCAAAAGCGTATTATATTGCAACAAAATACGTTTGGCCACAGTCATGGGACGCAGGCGACCTTCCAAACTGGCCGTCGGATAAAGCACATTTTCAGTGGGATTTGAAACAATGTTCACACCAATACCGACAATCACTTTGTCCCCCACCTTTTCCACCAAAATACCGGCCAATTTTTTACCATCCAACAAAACATCATTCGGCCATTTCAAAGATACATTAAAATCGGGCAAACTGTCAGCAACGGCCACAGCCGTCAAAAAAGCAATATAGGGTGTATTTTTACCCATATCCGGCAACACCAAAGACATATATAAATTTCCCTTTGGACTTTGCCATGTACGGCCATAACGTCCCCGACCGGCTGTTTGCGTTTCGGCCATAACAACTGTCCCCGGCGGACAGGCATGTGCCGTCATATTTGTACTTTCCAAAGTTTCAAATTGATGTATATCCCATTTCATAAAATAAATTATATCACAGAGACACTTAAAAAGCAAAATAATTCTTGACAGCCCTGATAAAAAAACATAAAATCAATAAAAAAAGGGGTATAAAAAAAGGTAAAATATGTATCAAAAAGCGTCAGATACATTAAGAATTTTGCTTTTAACCGGCATCTTTTTAATGATGGGGTTGTTTGTTTTTGCCTTTTATCAGGAACAAGATAAATCTATTTTCACCTTACAACAACAATACACCCAAAACATTCAAAAACAGCTGAAAAACCTGTTAGAGCCATTGGTTGGTCCCGACAATCTAACAACTTCGGCTCAGGTTAAATTGCAACAAATGGATAAAACCGTTGTTTCAAAGAATTTACACACAACCACAACAACCCGTTATCAGGGGCCAAGTTTAAAAAGCCAGCATGTCAGCATTGCCTTTAATAAAACAAAAAACATCAGCGAAAAAGATATTCATTTTTTGGTTAGCGGGGCTTTGGGTATTGACACACGAAAGGGCGACACACTAAGCGTAAAGACATTGCCTTTTGCTAAAATCCCCTTGTGGTCCTTTGGCTTATCTCGTTTAACTTTAGTTAGAATCACAACTGTTTTGGTTTTATTTTTAGCTTTTTTAACATCCCTTTTGTTTTATCTTTACAAAAAATCAGAATTAATACACCAAATTCCACGTCCAAAACCAAATGAAGCATTGTGGCAAAAAGCATTAAAAATTTCACCCATGCGTTTCAGCGTGGCTTTACATCAATCTTCACCCGAGGTCAGTGCATTTATTTTATACCGTCTGCCCAATTCGTTGTCAGCTCAGATTACAGACCTGTTACCTGATGATTACATGGCACAAATCATGATTCACATGAGCCATTTAGAAAATTTAACGCCTCATGCTTATAAAAATCTGCTGTATGCCAGCGAAGTATGTCTGATGCATTTAACCCAAAAAAAGATTGTGCCGGATGCTAATGAAAAAGCAGCCGATATTTTGGCTAAATCAATTCATAAAAACAATCTTTTAAACAAAATGAATCAACAAAATCAACAAACCGTTCAAAAAATGCAACTGGAAACTTTAACATTTGAAAAATTAAAAGATTGGTCTGATAAAGATTTCCAAACTTTAATGCATTACATCAGCAAAAAACTGGCCATTCCCGCTTTACAAACAGCACCATTGGAAATACATCACCGGTTTAAACAAAATTTACCATCGGCCGTTTGGATAGAGTTATCCGATACCTGTCGTCAAAATTTATATTCTTTGGCCGAAAGTCAACGCGCCCAACAGGAAATCGTTGCCATCGCCAAAAATCTAATTATCAATAATTTGGTGGACAAAACATGCCTTTCATAGACAACGATTTCAAAATCACGCCCCCTATCCGCAGTAAAAGAATTTTATTAACAACAGCCGATGAAGCCCCCATTTACAAAGCAACGGAAAGTTTGGCCATATTTTTACAATCCCACCAACAACGCACTTTATTGATTGACGGGGATTTGGGAAACGGAACCGTGGAAAACCCAGAATTATCACAAATATTACACGATAAAGGCGGATTGCCAAAAGCCATCAAACGAATCAATCACTTATCAATTCTCAGCGGAAAAGCAGACACTTCATTGGCACAAAATTCAGAAAGTTTTAAAATGCAGTTTTTTTCAGATCTGCAAATTTATGAAGAACTTTTTGATCGGGTAATTATTGCTATCAGCTCGCAAAATATACATTTGCAACAATTATGGTTGGATTGGACTGATAAAACTTTTTTATATTTTAAAAATGATAATCTCAGTTTAGAAAAAACAGTCAATTTTTTAACCAATCATACACACCAAATTCATGGACTTATCGGAACAGACAAGAATCACCATGAAACAAGATTAGCATGGATGAGATTAAAAAAAATTGTACCAGACGCACCAGATTTAATTTTAGACCTAAAAAAAATCGCCCTGTAAAAACGGGGCGATTTTATTACGCATTCCCAATTGATTAACGAGAATAGAATTCGATAACCAAATTCGGTTCCATTTGTGTGGCATACGGAATTTCAGAGAATGTCGGCACACGAATAAATGTACCTTTCATTTCTTTTTCATCCAATGTCATATAATCAGGAACATTGCGGTCTGTGGCGGCCAAAGCTTCAATGACGACAGCCATTTCTTTTGCTTTGGAACGCACGGCGATTTCATCACCGGGTTTGACCAAATAAGAAGGAATGTTCACACGTTTGCCATTGACTGTCACATGTCCATGGTTGACGAATTGACGTGCCGCATAAACAGTGTTTACAAATTTCAAACGATACACAACGTTATCCAAACGGGTTTCCAAAATACCAACCAAGTTTTCAGAGCTGTCGCCTTTACGACGAATAGCTTCGGCATAGTATTTGCGCAATTGTTTTTCGGAAATGTTACCGTACACACCTTTGAATTTTTGTTTGGCGTGCAACTGAGTACCATAGTCCGTCAATTTTTTACGTTCGGCACCATGTTGGCCCGGACCATAATTGCGTTTATTGAAAGAAGATTTTGCTCTACCCGACAAATTGGCGCCCAAACGGCGTTCAATTTTAAATTTAGATTGTAGTCTTTTAGACATTTGTTTTCCTTTTTTTAAGTTGCCCCCGATAGTCTTTTACCGAATTGCAAAAGCGTGAATAAACGGTTTTTTCCACTTATTCCACATTCTCAGGGAATGGGACTATTATAACGAATTTCACGGTTTTTGTCAAGGATAATTTTATCCCCCAAAAAACCTAAACCTAAAAAGGTTTTTGTAATAATCCTAAATATTACTATTACAATACCCTGGCGTTCTTCCACTTCTGATAATTTTCATCAATGGTTTTTGCGGTGTTCTTGCTTCAGTACCGTGATAATCACGTTCCCAAGCAATAATTGAACATGCTGTGTCTTTCGCATAAACCTTTACCTCTTGCCCTGATGGTATTGTATACAAGACACCATCAGCCATATGGTGTTGCTTATTATTCGGATTACAAACATCTTTTCCATTTATATCTCTGACCAAAAAAGTATCATCAACATGACCTTTTACATAAATATCATAGGGGCAACTATACGGCCCTAAATGAGCAATTTCTTTTACAGCATAGCACGCTGTTGAATGGGCAAATATCCCATATTGAGGCACAATAATCTCGGCTGAATTAGAGCAAACGCCTTCCATACAAACGGGGCATTCTCCCGAACACTGATCACTTGATGTACACTGTACACATTTGCTACCATTCCAAATGGTTTTATCTTCTGGGCATATACATTTTTTATCCAAACCACAAACTTTGTTATTTTCACAATCTTTATCTATTAAACATTCCACACATTGGGATAAAACATTATCCCATGATTGATTTTCGGGGCATTTACAAAGGGCATAGCCTGGATGTTCCCCACCGGTATTTTCAGTGTTGGTGCCCGATGGACAACAATGGGCATCACCCGTAGAGGCATCTTCCACGCAACCGCCTTCGCACCACATTTCCAAGCATGAGGATTTGGGAACAGATGTATATGTGCTTGTTTCGGGGTTATAATCATAAGCCACCCATCCCGCATAAACCATAGAGGATGTCAACATCAAAGTTGTCAATAATGATAAGTGTTTCATAAATTCCTCCCCTTATTTAATAAATTGTAAATTTGTGGTAAAAAACACGCATCCGGTTTTATCCCAAATGCGTGTGATTAAAACGAACAGTCGGACAGGGTTATCTTGGCAATACCCCCCCCCACGATATTCTCCTTATCTTTCAAAGACTTATTTGTTGTTTTGTCCGTTTTTTTGAATAATAATGTCATTGTTTTTTCTTTCATAAAAAACAACCTACATTATATTTTATTTGATGTCAAGAAAAAATTTAGACCGGATAAGCTTGATTTTATAAATTCATTTATCAGAATTTTGCGAACCACCGATGGCTTTGTAAAAGCGGATTAAATTCGCATATAACGCACCTGATGATTTTATCATTTGCATTTGGGATTGCAAACGGTTTTGTTCGGCCTGTAAAACATCCGTATATTCAATCAAACCGTTTTTATATTTGCTTTGCATCAACTGGGCCACATTATCGGCATGTTGATAGGTTTCCCGTAAATCCTGATACCGTTTTCGTTCTTGAATCAATGCCACCATTGCGTTTTTGATTTCACCGGCCGCCTGTAACAATGTTTGTTGATAGGCCAATATTTGTTCTTCCTTAATCGCTTTTTGAATTTTAACATTTTGCCGTAAAGCATCAAAATGGAAAATCGGTATAGTAATGTTTGGCGTAATGGTATGCACCAAGCTGTCATTTCGCCACAACTTATTCCACTCCAACGATTCAAAACCGAACAAAGCCGATAAGCTGATTTTGGGAAACATATCTGCTACAGCCACTCCCACCAATTCATTTTGGGCGATTAGATTTTCTTCGGCCCCTTTTACATCCGGCCGTTTTTGTAAAACCATGCTGGGGATAGTCGTTATTTTGTCCAAATCATAATCAAACGGGCGAGTGATAAGGGAATTTTTATCTTTTTTAATAATTTTTTCCACCGTCCCCGGTAATTCCCCCAACGCCAAAGCCAAAGCGTTATTTGTTTCGGTTTGTTGATATTCCAAGTCGGCCAAGGTGGCGGATGTATTTTTTAATAAATAAAGCGCCTGTTGCAAAGAAAGTTCACTGGCCAACCCTGTTTTTTGTTTATCCCTTACCAATTCGGTCATTTCACTTTGCAATCGGATATTTTCTTTGGTTTGACGAATCAATTCTTCAATCGTTCGGGATTGGATATAAAGGCGTGCAATATCGGCCGTTAAAGAGAGCATAGTATTTTGCACGGCATAAAGGGCTGATTTTAAATTGGCCCGTTCGGCCTGTAATCGCCGGCGTTTACCACCAAACAAATCTAATTCCCAGGCAACATCCAGACCAACCCGATAATAACTGTCCTGTAAAATCAAACCCATATTTTTGCTATCTTTGACAAAGTTATATTGTCCTGAAGCATCCAATGTGGGTAATAAATCGGCCCCTGCAATATTTAAGGATGCCCGTGATTGATGTAATCGCCATAGTGCCATTTTTAATGTCGGGCTGTTTTGGCGGGCTTTTTCAATTAAAGTATCCAACGTTTTATCGTTAAAATCTTTGGGTGAAAATTCGGGGGCTTTTTCGCCCGATGTATTTAAGGCCTGCTCAATTTCAGAATTGGTAAAAAACTCTGGCCTTTCATAATCGGGGCCCACCATACAGGATGTTAAAAATACGCCCAATAATAAAACAGTGGCGATTTTTTTGATTTGTTTTTTGGGGGTAAATTTTAATGATATTTTATCAAAGATGGCAAAGTAAACCGGCACAAATAAAATTCCCACCAATGTGGCCACAATCATTCCACAAAAAACGGTGGTTCCAATGGAACGTTGGCTGGCGGCACCGGCACCTGAGGCAACCACCATCGGAAAGGTTCCCAATATAAAGGTTAAAGCCGTCATCAATACTGCCCGAAATCTTTCACCCGAACCTTTAACAGCGGCCTGAATCGTATCCATTCCCGATCGTTGATAGGTGGTGGTAAATTGGACGATTAAAATGGCGTTTTTGCTGGCCAATCCTATCAGCATTACAATCCCCAGTTGGGCATAAATGCTGAATGACAATCCCCAAATTTCAAGCCCGATAAGAGCCCCCGCTATGGCAAAGATATTGGTTAAAATAACCGCAAAGGCAATCCACCAACTTTCGTATAAAGCTACCAAAAATAAATAGGAAAAAATCAATGCCAATGTAATCAAAATCAAAGCCAAGCCGGCTGTTTCAACTTCCTGTAAAGTGAGTCCCGTCCAGGCAAAGGAAAATTTATTGCCTAAACTTTTTTCAAAATCCTGTAATGATTTTATGGCGGTTCCCGAACTGACATGAGTCGCTGTTTGGGCGGTGATACCGGCACTGGGGTATTGATTAAAACGATAAATGATTTTGGGCATTAAAACAATTTTTTCGCTTAAAAAGTTTTGGATTTGAATCAATTGGCCCGATGCATTCGGCACATAAAGTTTTTCAATATCCGAAATGTCTTGTCGGGCATTAAAATCGGCCTGAACAATGACTTTATTGATCTGTCCGTCCAAGGTGATGTTGTTGACGTATCGTGAGCCTAAATTATTTTGTAAAACTGAAAATAAATCAGCCAAAGAAACCTGATAGGCGGATAATTTTGTTCGGTTGATATCCAAATAAACATGAGGTGTATCGGCCGTAAATGGCGAAAATCCAAACGCAAAAAGTTTGTTTTCATTGATAAAGTTCAAAACTTTTGTTAGGGCTTTTTCCAATTCATCAGGTGTGGTATTTTGATCCAATGCATTGATTTGAAAGCTGATACCATCGGCATTGCCGACACCAGGAATGGACGGCATGGCGAAAAAGTTTATTTGAGCATGCGGAGATGAGGCAAATTTTTGATTCAATTCATTTAAAATCTTTTCCATGGAAAGCCCCGCTTTATCCCGTTCATCCCATGGTGTTAAAACAATGGCCGCCATGGCAATATTTTCACCGCTGGCCGATAACATGCTGTGGCCAGCAATACTAATGAAAGATTGAATGCCTTTCATTTTACGGGTTTGATCGGACATTTGCTTTAATAAGTTTTGCGTTTGATTGATGCTGGCGGTGGATGGTAATTGAATACTGGCCAAAATGATGCCTTGATCTTCTTGGGGGATAAATTCTTGCGGAACACGGATAAACAACCCGGCAATTAAAACAATCACGGAAAAAGTAATTATCAAACTGGTTTTCAGGTGATCGCATAAAAAACGCACCCCTTTAACATAGATATTTTCCCCTTTGTTTAACAGATTATCAAACCATACTTTCCATTTGAATTTTTTATTTGACGGATTTTTTAAAAAGATGGCACACAGGGCGGGACTTAATGTCAATGCATTGACCGAAGAAAAGAAAACGGCCGTTGATAAGGTCACCGCAAATTGTTGATATATTTTTCCCGTCATGCCGGCCATCAGCCCCACCGGAATAAAAATAGCCATTAAAACCAAAGTGGTGGCAATCACAGAAGAAGTGATGTCTTTCATGGCCTGATGTGATGCCTGTAAGGCTGACATATTTTTATATTGAATCAAATATTGCACCCGTTCCACCACAACGATGGCATCATCCACCACTAAACCGATGGCCAAAATCATGGCAAATAAAGTTAAGATATTGATATCAAAATCCAATGCGTAAATCACCATAAAAGTGGCAATTAAAGAAACAGGAATGGTGATCATGGGAATCAATGTGGCTTTAATATCCTGTAAAAAAATATAAACAACAGCCATCACCAATAAAAAGGTTAAAAACAGGGTCATTAAAATCGCCTGAATGCTGGCCCGAACATAGGTGGTGGAATCATAAACAATTTCAAATTCCATATCTTTTGGAAAGCTCTTTTTTAATTGGGCCATTTCTTTTTTTAAATCTTTCATGATTTGCAAAGAATTAGAATTGGGCAATTGTGTCAAACTCATCACAACGGACGGTTGGTTATTATAGCTGGCACTGATTTGATAATTGTCGGCCCCCAATTCAATACGGGCAATATCTTTTAATCGTACCAAACCACCGTTTAAATTGGCCCGAATAACAATCTGTTCAAAATCGGCCACATCTTTTAAAAGGCCTTTGCTGGTTAAAGAAAGCACCTGATTTGTTCCTTCTGGGGCGGGGGACGATGATAATGATCCCACACTGGCCACCTGATTTTGGGATTCAATCGCCTGAATAACCATATCGGATGTCAATTGCAGGCTGTTCATTTTCTTAACATCCAACCAAATACGGATACTGTGTTGCGGACCATAGATATTGACATCCCCCATGCCGGCAATACGTTTAAACGGATTTTGTATTTGTGTAAAGGCAAAGTTGCTCAAATAAAGCGGTGTATAAGTTGCATTGGGGGAACTCAAAGTAATAAAGGCCAAAATATTGGCCGATTGTTGAACGACATCTAAACCTTCCTGAACCACAATTTCGGGCAAAAAAGGTTTGGCTTTATCCAATCTGTTTTCCACTTTGACCTGAGCGATATCCGGATCCGTTCCTACATCAAAGGTAACAGTCAAACTATATTGCCCTGTATCGGTTGTGGTGGACGACATATATAACATTCCTTCCACACCATTGATTTGATTTTCTATCGGGGTGGCAACGGTATCGGCCAAAACGGATGCATTGGCCCCGGGATAGTTGGCCGATATTACGATTTGCGGTGGCGTGATATTGGGGTATTGCGAAATGGGCAAAACGAAAGCGGCAATGGTGCCGGCCAATATCATAACCAAAGCAATAACACCGGCAAAACGTGGACGGGTAATAAAAAAGGATGAAAAGTTCATTGTTCAACTCCTTCGGCCTTTTGCCCGATTTGATAGGGTGAAACGGTAACGGTAATGATTTTATCGCCTTCGTTTAAACCGGTTATCCAGTATTGATTTTGAACGGCACCAATAATTTGAACACTTCTTTTTTCAATAATCTGATGATTTAAAACATAGGCTTCGGCCCCATTTGGCGTCAGCATAAGCCAATCTTTGTTCACCAAAATTCCGTCTTGTTTAAATAAAAAACGCACCTCAATATAGGCACCGGGGACAAACTGGCGATTTTCATTATCAACATCCACAAACATTGAAATGGAATCCGTTGTCTTGTCAGCCTGATTATCCTGTAAAAGATTAAACTTTTCAAAATAAACACTTTTACCATTTTCCAAAACAACCTCTAATGTGGCTTGATTTAACGGCATTTTGGGCGGATAATTGGCCAAAGGCAAAGAAAAGGTCAATCGAATGGGCGAAAAAGCAATGATGGTCGCCAAAACTTTCCCATTGGGGGATAAGTATTCACCGATGGTGGCGGTAATGTTTCCCACCCAACCGCTGATAGGGGCCAAAACGACACTGTAATCATATAATGTTTGTGCTTGATTTTGGGCAGCAATTGCTTTTTGATAGGCCGCCTCGGCTTCTTGAAATTTTGTTTGAGCCTGTTCCAATTCGGTGGGGGATATGGCTTGTTCCTGAGTGTTTTTCATCCTTTCATAAAAGGTTAGAGCATTGGTGCGTGTGGCTTTGGCCTGTTGGACGGCTTCTTTGGCCTGATTCAAATCGGCCGTTGGAATACGTTGATCCAACATAAACAAGGTTTCGCCTTGCATCACTTCTTGGCCTGATTTGACCAAAACCTTATCCAAAAAGCCCGATAAATAAGGAACGATATTGACCGATTGAATGGCCTGAACCGAACCGATATAACTTTCCGTATAGGTAAAAGATTGATTTTTTAATGTATGAACAGGTAAAACAATTTTTTTGCTTTTATCGGCAACTGTTTTTGGCTTTGTTTGATACCATAAATAAAAACTAACCCCGACCAAACACAAAACAAAAAAGATAATTAAAAGATATTTTTTCACGTTCCCCCCTATATCAGGCACATAATAGGTATTTTGTTTTTTTTCAACAAAAAACATTCTTTAGTGGATATAAAATTTTCTTGTTTTATTTTATTCTTTTCGCTATGATTTTAAAAAAACAAATGAAAGGATAAAAATGAACGAAGTTTTACAAAACATTTTAACACGTTGCAGTGTAAAAAAATACAAACCAGATATGCTGGAATCGGATAAAATTGATCAAATTGTTCAGGCGGGCCTTTATGCCCCCAGTGGTATGAATCATCAATCGGCCAAAATTATTGTTGTTAAAAACAAACAAGTGCGAGATGAATTGGCCAAAATCAACAGCCAAATTGGTGGCTGGGGCGAAGATTTTGATCCGTTTTATGGGGCTCCTGTTGTTTTAATTGTGGTGGCGGATAAAGATTGGTTTACCGGTGTTTATGATGGTTCTTTGGTGATGGGAAATATGATGTTGGCGGCCCATTCTTTGGGCGTGGGCAGTTGTTGGATTCATCGGGCCAAAGAAGAATTTGAAATGCCGAAATACCGTGAATTTTTAAAATCGTTGGGAATCGACGGTAATTATGAGGGTATTGGCCATTGTGTATTGGGTTATCCTGAAGGCGAAATGCCTCAACCTAAAACTCGCAAAGAAAATCGCGTTTTTTATGTGGATTAAAAATGTTAAAAACAGGTCTTGAATATCGCCAAAGTTTTCGGATTGAAAACAAACATACGGCAAAATTTGTTCAAAGCGGTGGCTTGGATGTTTTAGCCAGCCCTGTTTTAATTTCATGGATGGAAAAGTGTGCCTGGCAAAGTGTTTTGCCGTATTTGGAAAAAGGCACGGACTCAGTCGGTACTTTTATTGAAATGAAACACTTGTCCCCTACCCCTGTCGGAGAAACGATTGAATGCACCTGTATATTGATTGATATCCAGGAAAGACAATTAAGCTTTGAAATTCAAGCAACAGATTCGGCCGGCGTTATTGCCAAAGCCATTCATAAACGTTTTATAATAGATATTCAATCATTTCAAAAAAAAGCAAATTTAAAAAAGACATCATAAAAAAAGCCCCTCGTTTGAGGGGCTTTTGTTTTAGTTCCAAATGTTAAAAGTTGTATTTGGCTTTTAACATACCGGTATGGCTTTGGTAATCTTTTTTGAATGAACCATTGTAATCCAAAGACAGATTCCAATCACCATAGGTTGTTTCCAAACCAACACCTGTTTCAACACCAAAGCGTTTTAAACGTTCGCCTGTGATTTGATAATTACCACCACCGATAATGTTGACATTTGCAACGGAATTATCGCTGATGAAATCATAGGTGGCGGCCAAACGAATGTTAGGTGCAAAGGTGAAATCTTTTGTTTTGATATCAGCACTATATTTAACACCCAAGACACCGGTCAACAGGTCATTATCATCAGATTTGATATATTGAGCACCGTCATTATATCCGTCTTGTTTGGCCAAGATATAACGCAATCCGATATGCGGTGTGATACCGTTGGCAAAATCATAACCTGAGGTCAAATTGGCCGAATAAGTATTCACATCATATTTGGATTTCATGGCAATACCCATGGGTGATTTTTCTTCGGTGTATTTGGACAAGCTGTAACCAATCATACCGTTGATATACCATGCATCAGGTTGATATTGGGCATAGGCAAAGAAATTGTGTCCGTCCACATCGATATCTTTACCACCGGCATCGGCATTGGTGTTTGTATAACCATAACCCAATCCCAAAGTAACGGCTTGATTGACTTTACCGTCAATACCCAAGGCAAGCCCACGTGTGTTGGCCGTAAAACCATCGGATGAAGCATTATCATCTTGTTTGGTATGGTTGTATAAACCTTGGGCCCACAAAGCACCACCGATGAAGGCATCACCACCGGCACGTCCCATAGCGGACATACGGTTACCCGTTAAATTGGATAAGACATTATTGACGCCTTGTGCCACACCCATCACCTGTTGTGATGTTGTGGGGGCTAATTCTTGAACGGCTTTGATGGCTTCGGATGCATGGTTGCCCTGCATAGCGGCCGAAATGGCATTGGCAATTTTATTGCCGATAGATGTTCCGTTTCCGTTGGAAGCAATAACGGCTGATAATGTTTGGGCTTCTGCATTTGTAACAGGAACATCAATTGTTTTGGCAATTTCTTCGCCGGATTTAACGGATACATTTATTTTGCCCGCATCTGTTAATTTTAAATTATAAACAGCATTATCCGCAATTGTTACGTTTGCATTGCCATCCAACGTATCGGCCGCAATAAAATCATAATCCGCATCGGCCAAACCATTGGCGACGGTTAAGTTCAATTGGTTATTTCCTTCAAATGAAACTGTGTTTGCCAAAATGGTTGTTTTTTGCAATTCGGCCGTTAAAGATGTTCCTTCGGCAAAAGTAACAATACCACTTCCCGAAATACCGCCATCCAAAGTAACATCACCATTAAAGGTGATTGTTCCGTTGTTATAGATGTCGTTTAAACCTGTGCTGTCTGTGTTTTGGCTGAACACCGTGTTCCCGTTAAACGTGATAACAGAGGCTGCATCTCTATTGAAAACAGCACCGCCTAAATTGCCGGCTTTGTTACCCGAAAATGTTGTTGTGCCGTTAAAGACGGCCGTGGCATTTTCACGGGCATAATAGGCACCACCGTTTAATGTGGCCTCATTGCCTGAAAAAATGTTTTGGCTGTTTTGGTTTGCGCCAACGGTCAACACATTAATATCCGTTCCGCGATTGTAAATGGCACCACCACCGTATTTTAAATTATCCGACCCTGTGGCTGTTGAAACATTATTTGTGAATCTATTGGTGTTTCCCAATAATGACATTATTCCCATATTGAAAATGGCACCACCATAGTTTGCCGAGTTGCTGTTTTTATCAAATTCTATGGTGTTGGAAACGATTTTGAATGATCCGTCAGTACTATTATTACTCAATGCACCACCAGAACTGGCCGCTGTGTTATTATAAAATTTAACCTGTTCAATCGGGCTTTCTGTATTTTGAATATTAAAAGTACCGGAGTTGTATATATTTGCACCGCTTGTGGAGGTATTATTTGCAAATAAGAAATTGCCCAAAATGTTGGTTGTTCCACCGTTTTGGAAAAGCAAATCCTTGGCGGTATTGCCGGAAAAAGTCAGATTGTTAAATTGCAAAGAGGATGAACTTCCGTAAATAATACCGCTAGATGTTGCCGTGTTGTTGTTAAATTCCGCATCCGCAAATATAATTGTACCGGAATTTGAATAAATGGCAGCCCCCTTATCGGCGGAGTTGTTTGTAAATGTTGCTTTCTTTTTGAATTCAATTTCACCGTTGTTATATATGGCACCGCCACCGGCCGCAGAGTTACTGTCAAAGACAGCTTCATTTTCAAAAGTTATTTTTCCAAAAACACTGCTGTCATTATTATCCTTATTGTTCAAAACAACCCCGCCATTGCCAAGGGCCGTGTTGTTATTAAAACTTACAGTATCATCACCTTGAAACAATACGGTTCCATAGTTAGTAAGAATCGCCCCTGAACCATTTGCTGTGTTATTTGAAAAATTGCCGTTTTCAGAAAAGGTTAATTGGGCATTTTGTCCCACCGAAAACAGACCGTTTTGTGAACTTTGGGCAGCAATATAGTTTAGGTTGGCATTTTTTATTTCAAAATCAGATGTTCCCGAAGCACGTATGATAAAATCTGCCGTTGCAACGGTGTCTTTGGTACCGCCCAAAGTTTTTCCGTTCATGTCCAAAACAGATGTTCTGTCGTTTACCAAAATCCGGCCGGGATATCCGTCCGTTTCCAAATAAGATGTGTCGGGTATGATGTTGTCTGTTAAAACATAATCGCCATCTGTATTCCATAATCCTTGTGATAAAGAATACCAATTTGAAATTTCCGTTGGTGTTGTTGTTGCACCCGTCGGCAAAGCAATAGCCGTGGTCAATAAAATTGTGGCGTTTAATATAGCACATTTTTTTAAAATTTTACTGTATCTGTGGGATAATTCCATCAAAGTCGTTTTTGAATATTTCATGGGATTCCTTTCATTTATGGGGTTTTTATAAAATGATTTTAAATTGTATTTTATTATATATTATTTTTTTTAAAAAAGTCAATCTAAATGAAACAAATATCTATGTTTTAATACAAATCTTCGGGATTTAAACGAACGCCATACCAACTGAGTCCAAAGTGCAAATGGGGACCTGTGGCACGCCCACTCATCCCGACTTCACCAATTTTCTCGCCCGCCTTAACAATTTGCCCATCTTTTACATCAATTTTGGACAGGTGAGAATAGCTGGTATAAACGCCATAACCATGATCAATTAAAATAGTGGCACCGGTATAAAACATATCAGGATGAGTCAATACAACCTGTCCGTCGTTGGCCGATAAAACGGCCGTTCCCATGTCGGCGGCATAATCCGTTCCGCTGTGTCCCTGTGTCACTCGACCGTTTAAGATTCGCCGTGATCCGAAGGGGCTGGAAATCCTTTTGTATTTAGTCAAAGGTAAATGCCACTTTTGGGGGAAATTTTGAAAGTCGGATTGTTGACGTTTTTGACGCATAGCCAATGCTTCATCCGTAATGCGTTTTTTTTCTGATTCAGGCGGGGCAACCTTTTTTGGGGGTAAACCATTAACATAATCTTCTTGCCATTTGCGTTTTTGGATGGGGAAAGAAACATCTCGTACCTGTCCGTCTTTTTTGATTTTCAAGGTTAGCTTTTTGGCATCTTGCCCCACGCCGACAACAAAACGCCCCTGATGTGTGGGGATTTCATCTAAACCCGTTGTGGCATTTTTTTTGTCTTCATTTTGAATAAAAATTTGGGTATCCTTGGGAACGCTTCCATACAGCAAGCTTCCCTCGGTCAATTCGCTTTCCCAAACGATATCAGGTATGTTTACAGACGTGCAACCCGAAAAAATAAACAAGCCCAAAATCATCAAATGTTTCATTGATTTTCTTCCTTATGCTTTTTCAAAAATGGTTGTAGCGTGATAATTGCCACGACCATCGCCAAAAAGTCCGCTATCGGTAAAGCCCAAACTAAACCATCCAATTTATACAGGTAATTTAACCAAATCATTAAAGGAATATCCAATCCGCCTTTACGCAACAAAGATAAAACAATCGGTGTGATTTTATAACCGACCGCTTGAAAAATTGTGATGATAATCACACTGATAGAAACACACGGACAGGTCACACACATTGTTTTTAAAAAGAACTGACCAAAACGTACCGTTTGGGTATCATTGATGAAAAAGTGGGCAATTTCGGGGGCAAAAAAGAATAAATAAAAGGTTGTTAAAACCGATAAAATCAGGCTGTAAAATAATGTGATTTTGATGGCCCCTTTCATGCGATTATATTTTTGTGCCGCATAGTTATAAGCAATCAATGGTAAAACACCTTGGGCCATACCATTGGCAATGGAAAAGGCAATGACATCCACACGTTTGGCAATACCCATACCGGCCACCGCCACAGTGGAATAACCGGCCAACAGGATATTTAAAACAATGATAGAGGCTGTGGCCGTTGCATTGAAAATACAGCTGGGGAACCCGACACCGATAATTTCTTTGGCAATACCCTTTTTGGCCCGATAATAACGTGGGTTGAGCGTGATAACGGTTTTGCCCCTTTGATGATATAAAAACCACAAAAAATAGCATGTTGAAAAGCTGATGGAAATAAAAGTAGCAATGGCCGCCCCTTCAATTTTTAAATCAAATCCAAAGATGAAAATAGGATCCAATAAAATATTCAAAATAACACCCGAGGCCATACCGATACTGGCCTGTTTGGCAAAACCTTCCGATCGAATTAAGTTGGCCATCATCGGGTTAAACATAACGGGGATGGACCCAACGGCAATGGTCCAAAATAAATAATCCGATGCAAAGCCATATGTTTCATGATTGGCACCGACCCAGGGTAAAATTGTTCCCCTGAATGCCCAAATAATTGCGCCATACAAAAAAGCCAATGCCATGGATGTCCACACGCAAAAAGCCGATCCGGCACGGGCTTTTAGCAAATGCTTTCGGCCTAAACATCTGGAAATAAAACTGGCCCCACCGATTCCGAACAGGTTGGAAATACTGGCCGTCAAAATAAATAAAGGCAAAACCAACGTTGATGCAGCCACCTGATTCGGATCATTTAACTGACCGATAAAAAAGGTGTCCGCCATATTATAAACAACCCCCATTAACTGACTTAAAACAGTGGGGATTGCCAAAATTAACACAGCTTTTGAAACTCTTGTGCGTTCAAAGAGTTTTAGATTTTGTATTTTCATGCGATGGATTTTAAAATACTTTTGCGTGTTTGTCAACAAAGATTTTTATCGGTTTAGCATATTAAACACCAACAAAACATATTTCCAAACGACAAAAATATAAAATCCATCAAGCCAAAATATTTAACAATTATTGCTTAATTACTTCATCCACATCAACTTCGCTTGCAAACCATCCTTTATCAACTTCGCCACGAATTTGAACTGTGTCATTTGGGGTTACCTGAACATGATTCCATTTATCGTTATCTATTTCAACAACAATTGTACCGGTTGAGTCGGAAAATTGATATTTTTCATCACCCAAAGCATTATCAATTTTTCCCATCAAAACAACAGGTGTTTCATCCCTTAGCTGAGAAACCTGTGCCACTGTGGTTACTGTTTGGTTGGGATTGATATATTGTGCCTGAACCATAACAGACGCCCCCATTATAAGTGCTGAAATTAAAAATAATTTTTTGTTCATTTTTCCTCCTTTTTATAAACTTAAAATAGAAATTTTTAAATCGCTTGTCAAGATTCAGGTAAAACACAGCCAAACAAAATTGCAAAAAAATGCATTATTGTTCCCATCAAAACAAAAGCGTGCCATACCGCATGGGTAAAACGTTTCTTTTTCCACATATAAAACGGCACACCCAATGTATAAAACAATCCACCCAAAACCAAAAAGACCAAGCCTGTTGTATTTAAAGCCGAAAATAAACTTTTTGATGCAAAAACAATCAGCCATCCCATTATTAAATATAATAAAATAGACCATAATTTTGTACCTTTACCACCAATAACTAACTTTAAAACCGTTCCCATCAAAGCCAATCCCCAAATAATTCCAAAAATAGTCCAACCCAATGAGCCACGTAAAGTTGTTAATAAAAACGGTGTATAAGTTCCGGCAATCAAATAATAGATAGCGATATGATCAAACTTTTTTAAAATTTGTTTCGCATGTATATTTGTCAAAGCATGATAAACGGTTGAAGTGGAATACAAAATAATCATGGAGGAAGCAAAAATTGCACAAGAAACAATCTTCCACGGGTTTCCACTGATGGATGCAAAGGCCGTTAAAACCGCCAAAGCCGCAATTCCCAAAATTATCCCCAAGGCATGACAAGAAGATGAAGCAATTTCTTCGGCAATGCTATAAGGTTGTTGAATTTGATTTTGTTTCATAGTAACCTCCTGACAAAAACAATTCAAATTATAAAAAAACAACCCAAAAAAGTCAAGAAATGTTACATTTTTATGACATTTTTATTAAAAAAACCCCCGAAAATAACATCGGGGGTGTTTTAACAATATTTTTTTAAATAGCACATTGCGAATCAATCATACATGATTGACACACATTTCGGATATTAATATCCAAACTGTATGTTTTTCCTTTTTGCAATGTTATTTTTGAATCTGAACCAAGAACTTCATATGTTTTTCTTATCGTTGTGGTATATGTATGCCCTCCGTCTTTATATTTGAGTATTTTTTGTTGAGGGAAGTTTGAAAAACCTACATAATTTTTAATAAACTCACTGCCACCGTTTGGTTTGATTTCTTTAATAATAAATTTTGGTGTTATAGCAGAAACATCCCATATATATTCAGATGTATCAATCATACCCAAAATAGAAATATCCAAATCAATATCTTGGACAGGCGTAATTGTTCCATTATAAACAATTTTATACACAGAAAAGGTCTCTTTTTTAAAATTATCCGTTTCTGCTTTACCATCATTGGAATAATATTTCACAGATATTTGAGGTGTGGTTTTAACATGCGTTGTTGTAATAGTCAAAGGATTACAGATTTGTTCATCCGATTGACAAACTTTTGTACCATCCATTAAATACACCAAATCTTTATCGCAACATTTATTTTGACCGTTAACATCCAAATATACCCGTCTGGTTAAGCAACAAGCATCCTGAACAGGTATTTTATCTTCGGGACACATATTTGTTGCACATTGTCCGTCAGGTTGACAAGACTCACCCTCCGGACATTCTTTTCGTTTAAGGATTAAACAACCCCGTTCATCATATTCATCCGTCAAACAATTTTCACCATTTCTCGGTTGTGGACAACAAACAGCCTCACCCGTTGTGTTATTTTCGGCACAACCATATTCACAATACGTTTCCAAACACGATGCTTTTGGCATATCGCTTGATTCAACTTTATAAATACTCCATTCCTGAGATACCGCTGCTGTTGATACAGAAAACCCGGTCATTAAGGTACATGCTGACAAAAATATTTTTTTCATAAATCCCCCTCCTAATCTTTTAACTAAAAATATCACAACAAAAAAACAATGTCAATATTTTTTAATCCAAAAACAAGGCCTTATATTTTTTCAGGCGTTTGTAGGTTTTTGAGCTTTCATTGGTCATCAACTTTTTGGGTGTACCATCTTCCACAATCTGCCCATTTTCAAGCAACAGAATACGGTTGGCACTGGCGATTTCCGCTGGCACATTGCTGGCAAAGATAACAGTTGGCTTTTGCCCTTTGACTTTGGACAGGTTCTTAATCCCCTCCAACACCTTTGTCTGGGCGTGTGTATCCAAGTTGGCTGTCGGTTCATCCATAATGATAAGCGGTGTATGACGAAGAAGAGCTCTCGCCAAAGATAACCGTTGCTTTTGACCGGCCGACAAAGCGGTCACTTTTGAATCAATTCCTTTTTCTTTTTTCATAATTTCATCCAACAAATTGGCCAATTGCAACGCCTGATAGAGTTCTGCCTCCGTTGCCTTCGGATTGAACATCAGCAAGTTTTCTTTGATGGTCTTTTGGCTCCAAAAGGTTGGATGTTGATCAATGTAGGTCAGATTATCCCGCAAAGATTCCCTTGAAATCCCCTGCACATTTTTACCGTTATAGAGGACTTTCCCCGATTGGATTTCATAGGCGTGTTGCATCACGTTAATCAGAGTGGATTTCCCCATACCTGAGTTTCCGATGATAGCCACCCGTGACCCCGCCTTGATTTTCAAGGAAAGGTTATTCAAAACGGGGGATTTTTCTTCAGGATAGGTAAAGCATACCTTTTCCAAAGCGATTTCTTTAATGGTGGACAGTTTACCCTTTCCTGATTTAGGCATCAAAGAAGTGTCATATTGTAATTTCTTCATCAGGTTTTGATACAAATTCAAGTGACGAACAACCCAGCCATAGAAGAAACTTAAAGGCATTCCATCATTGGAAAAAGTACTAGCCATTCCAGTAATCAAAGCAAAACGCCCAATATCTCCTGATTTAAAGGTATCCTGAATTGCCAAAAAGCCAATCGCTAAAGTGGATAAAATCCCTATAATTTGATTAAGACCTCTTTGTAAATCCTTTAAAAAAGAATATTTTAAATGTTTATATTTTACATTTTGCATGCTTTCATGTATTTCATGAACAACCTGAGGAACAATGTTCAAAGTCAAGATATTATCAGCATTGTCCAGATGGTCCGTTTGCACTGCTGTGATATGAGCTTCTTCTTCACACAGTTTTTCCCATTTGGGGTCACTTTTTTCAATTTTTGCTTTTATGTAACCATTTAAAACCAAAAAGAAAACAACTATCAAGGCGTATTTAAAGTCATAACGGATGAGTACTGCCCCAGACAAAATCAGTGAAAAAACAGCAAAAATAGCTTGAACAGAACGCAAAATAATCTGTTCTATGTTTGCGTTAGCGGTTTTTAACAAAGCGATTAGTTCTGCGGAGTATCTGCCTTGATTGAGTACTTTTGGGGCTTTAAATAAATCTCCCAAATGCTTGCAGTAGATATCTGATTCTATCAAAGTTTCCAAATGTCCTTCAAAGTTCCACGCAAAGTTGTCTAGCAAGGCTGAAATTGCAGGGAAAATAGCAACACATGCCAACAAAAATAAAATGGAAACAGAAAAGTAAGCATCCCCTAAATTTGTTTGTATTTCTCCTAGTAATTTTGCAGAAATAAAAACCGTACCAAATTGGAAAATGGCTTTAGTAGCCCACAGGATAATAGCAACAAACAATAACCGTTTATTTTTAATGGATATTTGCTTCGTAAAATCTAGCCATTTTTTTAAATTTTCTGAAAATGTTTTAATCCCTTGAAACATGAATTCATCTCCACTTATTCGGTCTTATTCAATTTTATGTCATTATATCCGTAAAATTCATAAAAAACAAGAATTATTTATTCTTTATCAAAATGATAAGAAATGACTTAAAGAAGATTTAATCCAAAAACAAAGCCTTATATTTTTTCAGGCGTTTATAGGTTTTTGAATTTTCATTGGTCATCAGTTTTTTGGGTGTTCCGTCTTCTACAATTTGACCTTTTTCCAACAATAAAATACGGTTCGCACTGGCAATTTCCGCCGGCACATTGGATGCAAAAATAACGGTCGGTTTATGCCCTTTGACTTTGGATAGATTCTTAATCCCTTCCAACACTTTTGTTTGGGCGTGTGTATCCAAGTTGGCGGTTGGTTCATCCATAATAATCAGTGGTGTATGACGCAAAAAAGCCCTGGCCAAAGCCAAGCGTTGTTTTTGACCGGCCGACAAAGCGGTGACCTTGCTGTCAATTCCCTTTTCTTTTTGGGTAATTTCATCTAACAGGTTTGCTAAATTTAAAACGTGATACAGTTCGGCATCTGTTGCCTTTGGATTGAACATCAGCAAGTTTTCTTTGATGGTCTTTTGACTCCAAAACGTTGGATGTTGATCAATGTAGGTCAGATTATCCCGCAAAGATTCCCTTGAAATCCCCTGCACATTTTTGCCATTATAGAGGACGTTCCCCGATTGGATTTCATAGGCGTGTTGCATCACATTGATAAGGGTGGATTTACCCATACCTGAATTACCAATGATGGCGACCCGTGAACCCGCCTTGATTTTCAAGGACAAATTGTTCAAAACGGGGGATTTTTCTTCAGGATAGGTAAAACAAACCTTTTCCAGTGAAATTTCTTTAATTGTGCCCAACTTACCTTTGCCTGATTTTGGTATTAAGGTAGTATCATATTCTAACTTTTTCATAAGGTTATGGTACAAATTCAAATGACGAACAACCCAACCGTAGAAAAAGCTTAACGGCATACCATCATTTGAAAAAGTTGCAGCCATTCCTGTAATTAAAGCAAACCGACCAATATCACCAGAGTCAAATGTTTCTTGGATTGCTAAAAAACCAATAATCAATGTGGATAAAATACCCATAATTTGATTTAATCCTCTTTGCAAATCTTTGGAAAAAGAGTATTTTAATTCCCTGTATTTTATATCTTGTACACTTTCATGTATTTTTTGGACAACTTGAGGCACAATATTCAATGCTAAAATGTTGTCAGCATTATCCAAATGGTCTGTTTGGACTGCTGTAATATGTGCTTCTTCTTCACAGAGAGCTTCCCACTTTGGGTCACTCTTTTCAATTTTGGCCTTGATATAGCCATTCAAAAATAAAAACAAAATAACGATTAATGCATATTTGACATCATAACGAACTAAAATAGCCCCTGATAAAATTAATGAAAAAATTGCAAAAACGGCCTGAACAGAACGAAGGATTATCTGCTCTATATTGGCATTTGCTGTTTTTAACAAGGCGATTAGCTCGGCAGAGTACTTTCCATTACCTAATACTTTGGGGGCTTTAAATAAATCTCCCAGATGCTGACAGTAAATATCAGATTGAATAAGATTTTCCAAATGGCCTTCAAAATTCCAGGAAAAACTATCTAAAAGAGCTGAAATTGCTGGGAACACAGCAACACATGCTAACAAAGCTAAAATACCAATGGAAAAACTTGCTGTTCCAATATTCTCTTGAATATGTCCTAATAAAGCAGCGGAAACGAACACTGTCCCAAATTGAAATGCGGCTTTTAATGCCCATAGAGCAATAGAAAACATAAGTAAACGTCTATTTTTAGCTGAAACCTGAGCTATAAAATTTAACCATTTTGTGTAGTTTTCTTTAAAAGTTTTAATTTTTTGAAACATGCATTTTTCCCTTTTATCCAAATTGACATCATTATATACTCAAAATTTCCTAAAAACAAGCGAAAAACACTAGACAAACAAGGCCTTGTATTTCTTTAAGCGTTTATAGGTTTTTGAGCTTTCATTGGTCATCAGTTTTTTGGGTGTTCCGTCTTCCACAATCTGACCATTTTCCAACAACAAAATACGGTTAGCGCTGGCGATTTCCGCCGGCACATTGGATGCAAAAATAACGGTCGGTTTATGCCCTTTGACTTTGGATAAGTTCTTAATCCCCTCCAACACTTTTGTTTGGGCGTGTGTATCCAAATTAGCGGTTGGTTCATCCATAATAATCAGTGGTGTATGACGCAAAAAAGCCCTGGCCAAAGCCAAGCGTTGTTTTTGCCCGGCCGACAAAGCGGTGACTTTGCTGTCAATTCCTTTTTCTTTTTGGGTAATTTCATCCAACAAATTTGCCAAATTTAAAACATGATACAGTTCGGCATCTGTTGCCTTTGGGTTAAACATCAAAAGATTTTCTTTAATTGTTTTATGACGCCAAAAAATCGGATGTTGATTGATGTAGGTCAAATTTTGTTTTAAAGATTTTAATGATATTTTTTGCACATTTTTACCATTGATAATCACTTCGCCCTTTTGGATTTCATAGGCATGTTGCATCACGTTTATCAGGGTGGATTTTCCCATGCCTGAATTGCCGATAATAGCCACCCGATCGCCTTGCTTTATTTTTAATGACAGGTCTTTTAATACGGGTGTCTTTGAATCGGGATAGGTAAATGTTATATTTTTTAACTCCACCGAACCGCCATCGGGTAATTTGCCACGGCCCAGTTTTAAATCCAAAGAATGATCGTATTTTAATTCATCGGTCAGTTTGCGATAGGTTTTTAATTGTTTTACCAAGACACCCGCAAAAAATGAAATGCCTGATCCGGTGCCGACCATGGAAGAAGTTAAACCTGTTATCAAAACAAAAGAACCGATATCTTTTGTTTGTATGGCATTTAATGCAGCGATAAGGCTGGTAATCGCTATGGGAATAATATTGCATAAAAACGTAAAACCCCGTGCAGCATCTTCCTTCATACAGGAACGGAAACTAAACCAAGCGTAATTTTCCAACTTTTCCGTGATATCATTTACAACTTCATCTTGGATTTGCAAAGTGTTGATGTTGACCATGTTGTCCAGATGATCTGTTTTTTGCGAATCATTATCAATACGCATTTTTTCCAGCTCATCCACCTTGGAAAATCGTTTAACGATTTTGATGTCGCTGAAACAGGACAATAGCCAAAAAACAAAAACAATCAACGCAAAAGACGGTTTTTCTTTTAACAAAATCAAAACAGATCCAATCCATGCAACGACCCGTGTGAACAGACGCATAAAGTTCATCAAAATCATCGAAACCGTTTGATTCAAAGTTGTAATGGTGGATACGACTTTGGCCGATTGTTGATTTTCCAAAACAATCAAAGGGGTGTTTAATAACTGTTTGAAGTTTTGTTTGAATAAATGGTTATGGCAAAAAAGCCTGAGCGGTTCCATCCAATCCCAAAAGATAAAATCAAAAAAGTTGTTGATGTTTCCCAAGGATGAATTGATGATAATCCAAAAAATCAAAACCCCTGTCATAATTTGGGTATCAAATGAAGTTTGGATATGACTGACAACAATAGATGCTACAATGGGAATAACCAATCTGAGAGATCCCCAAAATAGCCATAAAACAACACTCCATCCAAACAATTGTTTATGGCTGTTGGCGGCGATAGACAAAGCGGATTTTAAATCACAAAAAACCTGCTTTGTTTGTTCGGAGATCAGTTTCATATTCCCCCTTTGTTTTTAATTACAAACGACCGCGTTCAAATTTACGACGTTCGTTGGAATCCAAATACTTTTTACGCAAACGGATATGCTTGGGTGTTACTTCCACCAATTCATCATCAGCGATATAGGAAAGCGCGGCCTCCAACGGCATTTGAGTGGGCGGAATCAAGGTAACCGCTTCATCTTTACCGGCGGCACGCATATTGGTCAGCTTTTTACCTTTAATCGGATTGACTTCAATATCGCCTTGTTTGGCGTTGCCACCGATAATCATACCCGGATAGACATCCACACCGGCCCCAATAAACAACGGACCACGTTCTTGAATATACCACAGGGCATAGGCCACGGATTTACCACTTTCTGTGGAAATCAACACACCATTACGACGGGCTTGAATTTCACCCTTATAGGGGATATAGCTGTGGAAGATACGGTTCATTACGCCTGTTCCGCATGTGTCGGTTAAAAATTCGCTGTGATAACCGATTAAGCCACGGGAAGGTGCATGGAAAATCATACGTGTTTTGCCACCACCCGAAGGATTCATTTCAATCATTTCGGCTTTACGCAGGGCCAATTTCTCCACAACCACACCGGTATAGGCATCATCCACATCAATGACGACTTCTTCCATGGGTTCCATTTTTTGACCGTTTTCTTCATGGAACACCACACGGGGACGTGATACAGACAATTCGTAACCTTCACGACGCATTGTTTCAATCAAAATGCCCAATTGCAATTCACCACGACCGGCCACTTCAAAAGCATCCGTTGAATCAGTGCGTGAAATTTTCAAAGCCACATTACCTTCGGCTTCTTTTTCCAAGCGATCCCAAATCATACGGGATGTCACTTTATCGCCATCTTTACCGGCCAACGGTGATGTATTGATGGAAAAGGTCATCGCCAAAGTGGGCGGATCAATGGGTTGTGCCTGAATGGGTTCGTTCACACTTTGATCGCACAAAGTATCGGCCACGGTTGCCTTTTGAAAGCCCGAAATGCTGACGATATCACCGGCCACACCTTCATCAATGGCCTGATGTTTTAAACCACGGAAAGCCAAGATTTTGCTGGCACGTGCGGTTTCAATACTTTGACCGTCACGGGATAAAGCTTTAATCATTTGGTTGGTTTTGATTTTGCCAGATGTAATACGTCCTGTCAATACACGCCCCACAAACGGATCCATGTGCAAAGTTGTGACCAACATTTTAAAAGGACCGTTATCATCACTTTTGGGGGCCGGCACATGATCAATGATTTTTTTGAACAAAGGTTCAATGTCAATGTGTTCGTCGTTTAAATTTTCAACGGCCCAACCTTCACGACCGCTGGCAAACAAGACGGGATAATCCAATTGTTCATCAGTTGCACCCATGTTGGCGAATAAATCAAAAATTTCATTGTTGACTTCCACAGGGCGGGCATCCGGACGGTCAATTTTATTGATGACAACGATAGGACGTAAGCCCAACTTTAAAGCTTTCCCTAACACGAATTTTGTTTGTGGTAAAGGACCTTCGGCCGAATCCACCAACAAAATAACGCCATCCACCATAGACAAGATGCGTTCCACTTCGCCACCGAAATCGGCGTGCCCCGGTGTATCAACGATATTGATACGATAATTATGCCATTCCACTGATGTGCATTTAGCCAAGATGGTAATACCGCGTTCACGTTCCAATTCCCCCGAATCCATGGCGCATGTTGCGACCTGTTGATTTTCACGAAAAGCACCGGATTGACGCAAAAAAGCATCCACAAAAGTTGTTTTGCCATGGTCCACGTGGGCAATAATGGCGATATTACGCATATTTAAAGACATTTTAATTTTTCCTTTTCCCTTAAAAAATAATGGTTTATTATAACACAAAAACATAAAAAAGTAAAGAGAGCATTTTTCACAATACACAGAACGCAGATACATCTGGATACCAATAAAAAAAACGACCTGCAAAGGTCGTGTTTTTTTGGTGGAGATAAGCGGAATCGAACCGCTGGCCTACGCATTGCGAACGCGTCGCTCTACCAACTGAGCTATATCCCCACGAAAGCTTTTTTATTTTAAGCTTTTTTCAAGGGGTTGTCAAGAAAAAACTATCTGGTCTTTCTTTTTTGGGCCATTTGCATCATCATCTGCCATTTTTTATGTCCGTTCAAACGAGCCCGTTGAACCAAAGCATCCGAATAATGACACGCTAATGGTTTGCAATCATTGTTTCCCCAAGAGAGATATTCTTCTCTGAATGCCTTTTCATGTCTGGAATAAGCCGAAACAAACGCCGCTTTTTTAGCAAGCAAATCTTCGCCTTTTCGTGGAAAAAATTGTTGTTTCAACGGCTTTTTGCTATCATTATGGGCTTGAACACATCTATCCATATACTCATACGGATAATGGTTTTGAAGATATTCTTCCCAAAAAAAACGCACATCTGCTTTGACATTTGCTTTTACTTTATTATACCACCACGATCTTAAGCTCATTTACTATCCTTATTTTTGTTTAGGTTCACCTTTGCCGTTAACCACGTCTTCATCAATAGTGATTTCTTTGATATCTTTTTTGGATGGTGTATCATACATCAAATCCATCAATAAATCTTCCATAATAGAGCGAAGTCCTCGGGCACCTGTTTTACGTTTCATGGCTTTTTGGGCAATGGCACGATAGGCACCGTCTGTAAATTTCAAATCAACGCCTTCCATTTTAAACAAAGTCTTATACTGTTTAACCAATGCGTTTTTGGGCTTGGTCAAAATTTCAACCAAAGCTTTTTCATCCAAAGCCTGTAAAGCCACATGGACAGGCAAACGACCGATAAATTCCGGAATTAAACCATACTTTAACAAATCATCCGGTTCCAATTGCTTTAACAATTCATTGGTATCCAATTTATCTTTGTTTTTAACATCAGATCCAAACCCCACCGAATATTCGGCCATACGTGAGGCAATAACTTTATCCAAACCGTCAAAAGCACCACCACAGATGAACAAAATATGACCTGTATTGACTTTGATATACTCTTGGTTGGGATGTTTACGACCACCTTGCGGGGGCAAACTGGCCTCGGTTCCTTCTATCATTTTCAACAGTGCTTGTTGCACACCTTCGCCCGATACGTCACGGGTAATGGACGGACCATCAGCTTTGCGGGCAATCTTATCAATTTCATCAATATAAATAATACCACGTTCAGCCTTGGCAACATCATAATTGGCCGCCTGCAACAACTTTAATACAACGTTTTCAACGTCTTCACCCACATAACCGGCTTCTGTCAAAGTGGTTGCATCAGCGATGGCAAAAGGCACATCCAATGTTTTGGCCAAGGTGCGGGCCAACAAAGTTTTACCACAACCAGTGGCACCCAACAACAAGATATTGGATTTTTCCAATTCAACATCTTCCACTTTTTCTTTGTTCTTCAAACGTTTATAATGGTTATAAACAGCAACGGACAAAACACGTTTGGCGGCATCCTGACCAATAACATATTCATCCAAGAACGCCTTTAATTCATGGGGCTTTTTCAATGGTTTATCACCACCCAAACCATCCAATTCCAATTGAGGATTCTTTTTGACTTCATCTTTTAAAATATCCTGGCACAAACTGATACATTCATCACAAATATAAACGGCATGAGATTGGCCCTGTTCGTCTTTATCCGAACGACCGGCAATCAATTTTTTCACTTCCTTTTGGTTTTTACCACAAAAAGAACATATCAAATTTTCATCTGTCATATAAAAACCCCTTATTTTTTAGATACAACAGCATCAATTAAACCAAACTTGACGGCTTCTTCGGCTGTCATAAAGTTATCACGTTCCATCGCTGTTTCAATTTCTTTTAAAGTTTTACCCGTTTGTTCCACATAGATTTGATTCAAACGTTTTTTAATGGCCAAAATTTCTTTGACATGGATTTCCATATCGGTTGCCTGACCCTGAAAACCGCCACTGGGTTGATGAATCATCACACGAGCATTGGGCAATGCAAAACGACGACCTTTTTCACCACAGGTCAAAAGCAACGAACCCATTGAACAGGCCTGCCCCATACACACAGTGGATACAGGACATTTAATATAATTCATAGTATCCAAGATAGCCAAACCGCTGGTCACAACACCACCGGGAGAATTGATATAAAACGAAATTTCTTTATCGGGATTTTCGGCTTCCAAAAACAACAATTGAGCACAAATCAAACTGGAAACCGCATCATTGACCTCACCGGTCAAAAAAACAATCCGTTCTTTTAAAAGGCGTGAATAAATATCAAAAGCACGCTCCCCACGACCTGTTGTTTCAATAACGGTCGGCACTAATGTATCTTGAATCATGATTATTCCTTTCATATCTTTTTTAAATAAGGGGGCTTTTGATACTCAGCCCCCTTTGTTTATTTTTTCCAAGCAGGCCTTTTATTTTTTATCAGGATCAAAGGCGTACAAGTCAGCCACGGAAATTTGTTTTTCTTTTGTTTGAACTTTACCCAAAACAAAATCAACAACTTTTTCTTCAAAAATCGGGGCACGAATTGCTTCAACCGCCTGAGGATTTTTTGTATAGTATTCAAATACTTGTTTTTCCTGACCGGGATAGCGACGGGCTTCGGCCATAATGGCATTTGTTAAATCTTCACGTTCCACTTTGACTTGATTTTCATCGGCAATCTTAGCCAACAACAAACCTAAACGCACGCGACGATCAGCAATTTTTTGATAATCTTTTTTCAAATCAGCTTCGGATTTTTTCTTTTCTTCTTCATCCAACTGACCTGCTTTTTTGGCTTGTTCATATTGAGCCCAAATACCATTGAATTCAGCTTCGGCCATAGATTCGGGAATTTCAAAATCATATTCTTTATCCAAAGCGTCAAACAAAGCACGTTTGGCATGCATACGACCCACGCGGATATATTCTTTATCCAACTCGGCTTTAATCATTTCCTTTAATTTATCCATTGTATCGGAACCGAATTGTTTGGCAAATTCATCATTGAATTCAGGTTTTTTCCAAGCACGCAATTCTTTGATTTCTGTTTTGAACAAGGCTTTTTTACCTGCCAAATCTTTGGCATGATAATTTTCGGGGAAAGTCACATTGACATCCACTTTATCCCCCACTTTGTGACCAACCAATTGATCTTCAAAACCGGGGATAAAAGTGTTGGAACCCAATTCCAAATAGGCACCTTTACCTTTACCGCCTTTAAATTCTTCACCGTCAATAGAACCGACATAGTCAATCACAACGACATCGCCTGTTTTTGTAGCACGATCTTCATCCAATAATTCGGATGTTTTTTTGGTGGCTGCCAATTTATCCAAAGTATCCTGAATTTCTTTATCACCGGCAGTTGCCACCATTTTTTCAATAATGATTTTATCAAAGGGTTTGACTTTGACTTCGGGTAAAGCTTCAAAATCAACCGTCAAAACAATGTCTTTGCCGTCTTCATATTTATCCATTTTAATAGAAGGACGCATAGCCGGACGTAATTCTTTTTCCTTTAATGTGGCCATCACCTGTTCATTGATTAAATCATCCAAAACTTCACCTTTGACGGAGTTTTCATATTTTTGACGAATCATTGCCAAAGGAGCCTGACCCGGACGGAAACCGGGCAATTTGGCGTTTTTACGCAAATCTTCCAAGCGGGCATTCATCTTATCAGCAAAAGCTTCGGCTTTAATTGTGATTTTTAAAGATTGTTTCAGTTTTGACATTTTTCACCTTTCTTTTTAAAAAATTGATAAGGCACGTTATAGCATATTTTGACAAAAAACGCAAATATATTTTCACTTTTTTAGAGTTGAAAAAAAACGAACACACAATTATATCCACAATATGATTGTTTTTGACAAGATGCAAACGGGCTATAAATATGAATACAGTGAACAGGAAGGAGAAAGTTTTTCCCCTGATTTCAACCCTGCCCTCACACCAAAGCAAATGTTGGAGCTGGGCGTGTTTGAGGGGCATTATATGAACGATTGCCAAAGGGAATTTCCATATGATTGGTTTCAAAATGCCCGAATAAACAATAAAAAACCCGAAATCGGTTTAAACTGCTTTGGTATCAAATCACGCATGAGCCTAAGCCAATGGCAACAAAAAGGTTGGATTTACGCCCCCGATCCAAGAGGGTGGTTTCAATGGTATTGCCGATATTATATGGGACGCAGAATTCCCGAAATTGACACCATCCAAATCAAACGGTGGAAAAATTTCAACCGCCACCTGATACAATTAAAAAAGCATTGTTTGGACAACGATTTAACCTGTCGCCCCAAACAACGCCAAGCATTGCTTCAATGGGCATACAATCCGTTTTTGTATTAAAAATACAAACAAAAAAATACCCATTGTTTTTTTTAACAACGGGTACATTTTAATTTTAATCAATTTCCAATATTTTTTTTTGTAAAATATGCTTTAACTTTGGACGATTTTGATGCTTTGTTTTTATTTTTTTGATGGGATTAGCTCTGTATCCGTTATAAGGTACAGGCAAATCCACGAAAACAGGTTTTCCTTTTTTTAATAAATCATCCAAATGTATCTTTAAAAAACATTCCAACGGCGATTGAACAACATATTGATACATCTGAGCAATGGTTTTAGTTGTTATAATTGCATTATTTTTATCCATTTGCCCATTCAATGACGGCCATTGAATCCAATGCAATTGATGAGAATAATCTGTATCCGTATTTGACGGATTTATATGTGAAAGTTTTTTACGTTCAGCGTCTGTCAACCCCTTCAACAGATAAAGATCTCGTTCAACAACCTGTTGTTTTAACTTTAACAAATCTTGTTCTGATAAACTTTGTGTTTTTTTCGGTTGATTCGGATCAATCAAAACACGGTGATAAGGTTGATTGACGAAAGGATGATTAACGGGTTTAACAAGAATATTTTTTGAATCATCAATCACGTCAATCATCGTTTTTTGCCCCATTTTTTCCAAACGTTTTACAAATCCGGCCGAAATTAAATTATTTTTATACCATTCATTTAACAACTCTTCCGTCACAACTTTTGGCAGCTTTGGCAAGGTCAACTGTATATAATCATAATTTGGGATATTTTCCTGTAATTTTTTTAACAACGGAAACCATAAAGCGTGTTTCATTTTATGGGCAACATCATTTCTGATATAAATCAAATCTTTTAAATCCGGTGTAATTTCCCAAACACCCATAGGGGCAACCCCATATGAATAAACCGAACTATATCCCGGCAATTGTTTTTGCGGTAAATTTTCCAAGCGACCTTCTTTTTTAAGACGAATTTTCAATCTTATCGCTTCTTCTTTTAAATGTTTGGGCAATGGCGACGAAAAAGGTCCGGTCCATTTTATTTCTTTTTCACCAAGAGATTCCGGTAATTTTCCCGGAACTGAAATATGCAAATAATTTCCGTGATCTTCTTGGGTAAAACAAAACTCACTGTATTCGTCAAACATAGCGATCCTTTTTTTTATTATAATTTTTAACGATTATTGTTTTGATTTTTTATCTGTTTTGGCAAAATTGTCATTTGTTTTTTTTGAACAGAATTAAAAACAACACGATTTCCTTTTTTTATTTTTTTCTTTAAAACAGCAACTTCAATCGGCAGCTTTACCTTTTGACGAATTAAAGATAAAATAGGCCTTGCACCATACATAGGATTTTTCCCTTCGGCCAATAATTCCTCTTTGGCTTTTCGTGAAAGGCTCACCCGAATCCCCAATTTTTCAAAGCGGGGATTTATTTGCGTCATATATTTATCAATTATTTTTTCCAACGCAGATTCATTTAAAGGACTAAATAAAATTTTCGCATCCAACCGTCCCAATAATTCAGGCGGAAAAGATTCTTTAATAATATTTTCATCCGCAATATAATTGGGTTCATTTGATGCACCAAAACCCAGCGTTTGTTCCGAACGCACACCGGCATTGGACGTCAAAATGATTGTGGATTTTGACATATCAACATGACCGGCATGATTATCAAACAAAGAACCTTTGTCAAAAACCCCCAAGAATAATTGTTGAACCTTAGGATGGGCTTTTTCAAATTCATCCAATAAAATAACGGCATTTGGGTTTTCCTTTATCGTTTTTGCCAACAACCCATCTTCATCCGAATCCACATAACCTTTGGATGAACCGGTCAAAATAGACGCTTTAAACGAATCAGAATATTCGGCCATATTAATTTTAACAACTTTTTTACCCGTCATTGCCAAAGATATTTCTTCGGCCAAAGCTGTTTTCCCGACACCGGATGGCCCAAAGAAAGCCAAAACTGTCGGTTTTTCGCGTTTTTCATCATCCAAAGTAGCCAAAATTGTTTCATACGCTTTATCAATGGCTTCATCCTGACCAAAAATTTGCTTTTTCAATCGTTTATCCATATTTACCAAAGCTTTTGTACGATTATGAAGTGGCAATTTTTCCAATAAAGCTTGTTTTACCATATCTCGGGAAACAAGATTTTCACCCGCTTGTTTTGTCAAAACGACCAAATGATCAACAAACTTAAAAGCATCAGACAAAGCACATTCACCCGAAGTGCGTCTGATGGCCTCTTGAACCAAAAATGTTTGATTTCTGGCCGAACAATTTAACCCGTTATCGCAAAAAATACGACTTACATAATAGGATAAATAAACTTTTTTTTCATCATCCGTCATTGGGGCTATTTTTAAAACAGAACTACGCCCCAATCCCATTGGAATATAGGGTGCCTCTGTATTTTCCAAACAACCCGAACTTTTTAAATTCTCTTTAATTTCTTCTTGCAAAACTTCTTGTTCTGATTTTTTGGCCACAATAACGGTTGGTTTTTCGGTTTGCAAAAAGTTTTTGGAAAAGGTCGGCCAAAGATTACATTCCATATAATCCACAATATCGCTGTAAACCGGTATTATATTTGGCAATTCGCCATATTCAATAATCGTACCGGCTAAGTTCAATTTTTTTTCCACTTCATGCGGTTCGGCGTCTATACCAAAAGACGAAGGTGATATTGACAAAAATCCATCCAAATGTTTGTTGGCATACAAACTTAAAAGCGGTAAAACATCTTCATGTTTTTCAACAAATAACATCGGGATGTTGTGAATCGGAGCATTTAAAATTTGTTCAAACCGATGTAATTCTTTATTACGCAACGGTGTTTTTTTAAAATCCAAAATCTCAACGGATGAAAGATTAACTAAATTTTCCTTTGAATCATTCTTTTGGGTTGTATCATCAGAGGATAATTCTTTTTCAGATTCGCTGGCCGAAGAATCTTTTTTTTCTTCTGAATCTATTTTTTGGGGGTCTTCTGTTTCCGACATAAGATTTCTCCGTTTTTGGTGTTTAAATCATTATATCATTGAAACAAAATTTTGTCAATGTTTTTTACACACAACCCCAAAAACACATATCCCGCCAAGACAATTTAATAAAAAAAGACCATCAAATTCGTGGTAAGATAAAAAATGCCCCTTTTATTCAAGGGGCATTTTTGATGGTTTAATACCATAACTCTCCTCAAAATCCTCCCAACTTAATGCTAACCTTACATAAAGATCAGAAGCATCATAGATTCCTGAAAGCTCACCTGTACCACAATTAAATCGTTCAACAACATCGTAAACCCAGTACCGCTGTCCATAAAGCAAAATATCTCTTTCAACAAGTCGAGTCTCCCCAGAATACATCTCATCGTGATCAAAAACCCACGAACCTGATTCACAGTTATAACAAACAGCTTTCTCTTGGTCTGGAATATCAGAACGACAACACTTACTTACATGAAGCCAAGTGGAACCATCATCTTCAGGATCGCGACAACATTTATAATCACTATTTAAAATACAATATGTTCTTTCAACGCCATCGGCTTCACATAAACTCCCCCCAAGTTCTGTGCAACACGCTTTTTTATTATCTGCATATTCTGTATCATTTTCCCAATATGGATCGTAATAGCGGTTATTCATGACATATTCCGAAGCCCCTTGTCCATCGCATACATAACATTCTTTTGAATAATACGATGAACCTGAAATTTCCTTTATAACTGGACTACCATTTTCTTGATTGGTACATAAACAATCTGTATCTGAATATGTATAGCCACGACCAATTCTATATGAAAATTCACCCGAACAACATGTTTTTAAATGATCTGACCATACACCACCATCTGGACAACCACATTCTTTAGCTAAATCTCTATAGTCCTCATACCAATCAGACCATGAAAAGTTGTCTAAACAACAAACGCCACCTTTGGATACACCACCAGATGGACAAGTCGTATTACATCTTTCATCATTAGGATCAGCTTCACATATACAAGTCGTATCATCAGATTTACAACATGATGAACCAACTGTTATGTATCCTTTTTTGCAAGAAACAATACATTGTTCTGATTCTTCGGCATAAGCTGTTTTACTCCAGAATAGTTCTTTTGCAAAATCAAATATGTTAAATGAAGCAACAGATGAAGAACCTTTTGTACAACAATCCACTCGGTTACCATCAAGTTCATGATAATCCCCATTAATTGAATCACAGCATTTTTCTGTAACAACAGGATTTCCAGAAGAATCTTCTTCATAATCGCTGCAACATACTTTCATACAATCGGGTGTATTACAATATTTTTTATTTCTGTCTTCTTTAAAAAAGTCTTTTAATCCTTTTTTCAATGATGAACCGATTACCATATCTTTCATACCATCAAAAATACATCCTCTCCAACAGGTTTTAGCCCATTTCGGTATATCGTTATTCACTTGTAGCTTAATATCTATGAATTGATATAGAAATTTGTCATTAACACAATTATCTTTTATTTTCATCAGATGGTTAACGAATTCATCAACAACCGTATCAATTTCATTATAACAGATTTTATTTCCATCTGAACGTTTAATGTTGATACTATCTGTTGATATCTTTTGACAAAAAATATTATCGGAATCCAAACTAATATTATATTTTTGACCGGATACTTCAAATGAAAATGATGAAAAACGATCCCCAATTGTTACAGAAGAGCCCAATTTATTTTTAGCACATTCAAGAATTGTTCCCATTTTTTCACCAAACATCATCGTACAATAATTATCAACCATTGTTGCTGTTTCTGGATCACATTGGGATGGGCATTGATAACAACTGAGCTTCCCATTTGAATCTTTAAAAACTTTTTCTGGTGCACAACAGGTTTGGCTGTCTGAAGAAGATTGCGTTTCAGATTCAGAGGAATCCCCCGTCACACAGCAACTGTCGTTTTCCCATGTTTGCTCATAATGTTCGCAACAAACTTTTGAATTATAATCATCACAACAGGTTTTGGTGCCATCATCGGATGTGACAACATCTCCGGAATCACAGCATTTGTCACCAACTTTTTCTTGACCTGAGGGGCAAACACAATAATCGGGTTTATTTTCGCAAGAAAAAACAAATCCAGTTGGACATTTTTCACAAGAATCACCGCTATATAATGGTGTATCCACAGGACATTCATTACATAGATTGCAATAAAAATATGGCTGATCATCTGTGCACACTTGCTCACACTTCCCATCAATAAGCTGTTCACCTTCTTTACAACATCCTGTGCTGCCTGGAACACAACACTCTCCTTTTGGCCCCATAACTTCGTTGTCTTTACAGCATTTACTATATCCACCTTCTAAAGGACCTCCTGAATAGACTTCTGAGTGTTCACCCGAAGAACAACATGAGGAAGTTACTCCATCAGAACTCATTCCATACTTACAACATTGACCATTAGAATCTGCACCAGTCTGAGTTCCATTAAAAGATAATGAACAACAAGTCGTATATTTTGTCCCATTTACAAAATATGGTAAAGGTAATGTACTTTCTGTACAACACATCGTTTGTCCATCATGTTTTTTAGCCAACTTACTGCTTTCAAGACAACAGTTTCCATCACTGTCCATTATATACCCAAACGAGCAACAATTACCTTTAGAATCACAGCATCCGTCCGAGTAATTGTTTCCTGCCTCTGTTCCATCCTGACAACACACATATTGACCTGAATTCCCAAGTCTACTATTATGAAACCCCTCTTTACATTTTTTATAGCATTCCCCATCAAGAAGTTCTTCATCTTCCTCACAACATTGTTCGCTACTTCCTGTATAACCTTTCCCCTCTTCATAAGAATGTCCATCTTTGCAACAGGTATTTGAATCGCTTCCTGGTAATCCTCCATCGGGGCAACAAATATTCGGATTATCAATAGTATAACCTTGTCCAAAAACATATTGTTTCCCATCTTTACAACAGTTTTCATGCTTTCCAGGAACCCCTCCATCAGGACAATCACAAAGAGAAGGACTCACAGAGGTATAACCTTTACCCAAAATAGACTCAGTATATACAAGACCATTTTTACAACAAGCATCATGATTTTTAGAAGGCATACCTCCATCAGGACAAACACATTTTGTATCTGTTTTATTTATTGCACAATAGCACTCTTGGTCAGATTCAAAAGTTGCAGAGTTAGAACAACATTTAAAAGTCTCTTTATCCTTTAACCATGCAATATAATCAGATTTATCTTTCGGACAACACATACCTCCCCCAGGAAGTGAAGAATTAGTCTGCCAAGAACTATCCTGAGAACAACACCGAGAACTGTTCACATCATAAACGCCAGTTTCTTTATTCAGTTCTTTACCATCTTTACAACATGCTTCACCATCGGAAGATTTATATCCATCAGGGCTACATCCACAAGGGGGATAATCAAGAAATGTGTTTGAAGAAAAAAACCATGTTTGGCCATTCTTACAACATAATCCATTACCTTTATCTTCAGTGCCTTCTGGACATCCGCAAACTTTCCCTCCCTCCCATGAGATGACGTTATCATCGCAACACATTTTGGTTACTTCCAGTTTGCCACTGCTCGTCAATTCTTTATCTCCTTGGCAACAGGCGCCGTCTTTTTCCTCATATGGACAACCACAATACTTTTGTGTATATTCTCCGTTTTCCCCTCCTACTTCAGTCATAATCTTTTCTTTGCAACAGGGGGTATCAATTTCCCATTCCCCATCCGAATTTAATTTATAATCACCTTGGCAACAGGCTCCGGCTTTTTCCTCAGAACCATCTGGGCATCCACATTTACCGGTTATATCTGTTTCCCACTCATTATCTTTATTAAGGATTTGTCCATCTTTACAACAATCATCTCCTTTTAACTCACCACTTTTATTAAAACATCGACAATATGTCGAATAATCACCTGGGGCATACTTACATATACATTCCTCATCGCTTAAATTACAACACTGGTTATTAATATAGATAAACCCTCTTCCAGTACAGGAACAAGCTCCATCTGCCACTATGCCGCCGGTACAACAGTGAAATTTAAATCCTTTACCCAGATATATTCGCACACCGCGACCACCTCTAACCGCACAAGCAGCATCATTAAATCTCTTAAAAGCTTCAACCGCCTCATTTATCATATCTTTCAAATCCTCAGCTGTACCCGCATAGGCCGTTTTAATACCAAAAATATTTTTCACAACATTCCCGACATTAAAGGAATACTGTTGTTCGGCGCCTTCTAATTCTGCGATTTCTTTTTCTAATTCAATCTTGGCCTCTCGCAACTCTTCAATCGCCTCATCAACATCAAAATTATCTTTTAATTCATGAAACCTTTCTGATTGATTATTGTTATATGCGGATACAAGTTCTGTTGAAAACTGTCTTATTTCTTGTAATTTTCTTTCCAGTTTTGTTTCCCCATCGAATTCATATAATGCCAATACTGTATTTATTTCTGTCATTTCATCCAAAAATTCTTGTTGTGCTTGGGTTAAAATAATGGGGTCAGGTAAAATACAACTGCCATCTTTACCACAGGTTCCCTTGCAACAGGTATTATTACACGATACAAATCCTTCGTTACACAGGCAAACGCCCCAATGTAAAGAGGCGTTTTCAACACCTTTACAAGAACCTTCAACAATTTTGACAGGTGGGCATTGTAATGATCCGCAAATGTACATACCGATTGAATAAACACCATCTGTATTACGTTCTTTACGTTTGTTTTTAAAAATACTGCCCCCGGCAAAAACAACCGAAGAACACAATAAAACAAATACAAAAACCAACAATGCC
>JAZKXR010000011.1:0-42474 GCA_045611705.1 Alphaproteobacteria bacterium
AAGCAAAGGTGCCCAAGAAGCACACGAAGCCATTCGTCCGACAAACGCTTTGAAGTTGCCCAATGCTTTGGATTTGGATAATGATTCACGAAAATTGTATGAATTGATTTGGAAAAGAACAGTGGCTTGTCAAATGGCATCGGCTCTTTTGGATAAGGTGGGAATAGATATTCCGTCCACGGATAACAAATTTACATTGCGTGCCACGGGTCAAACGGTTGCCTTTGCCGGTTTTATCAAGGTTTATAAAGAAGATATTGATGATGATAAAGGTGAAAACGATAACTCTTTGTTACCGATAATGAACGAAGGGGAAAACTTAACAACCTTACAGGTCAATGCCGAACAGCACTTTACTGAACCGCCACCACGCTTTACCGAAGCCAGTTTGGTTAAAAAATTGGAAGAATTGGGGATTGGTCGTCCTTCCACTTATGCGTCCATTTTATCGGTTTTACAGGAACGTGAATATGTGCGTTTGCAACAAAAACGTTTTGTTCCCGAAGATCGTGGTCGTATCGTAACGGCCTTTTTGGAAAACTATTTTAACCGCTATGTGCAATATGATTATACGGCCAATTTGGAAGACAAGTTGGATGATATTACTAACGCTAAAATCCAATGGAAGGATGTTTTAACGGATTTTTGGGCCTTGTTCCATAAGACAATTCAGGATGTGGAACCTTATAAAATGGGCGAGGTTTTGGAAAAAGTGGCCAAGACTTTAGAGCAAAATCTGTTTCCGACCCCTGAATCCCGTCAATGTCCCGAATGTCAAGGCGGACAATTATCTTTGCGGGTTGGACGATTTGGAGCTTTTATTGGTTGTTCCAATTATCCCAAATGTAAGTATGTCAAACAGTTTGCCGTGATGGAAGGGCCGAAATATGATGAAAACGGTCAGGTGGTGGAACCTCAGGTTTCTACAGACAATCAAGTTCGTGAATTAGGTAAAGATGCCGCCGGTCATGATATATCCGTTCGCAAAGGTCCTTATGGTTGGTATGTTCAACAGGGGCAGGGAAAAGAAGCTAAACGTACCAGCTTGCCCAAAGGAACGGATGTTGAATCTGTTGATATACAAATGGCGCTGGGTTTATTGTCTTTACCGCGTGTTTTGGGTAACGATCCTGATACGAATGAAGTGATAGAAGCGAATATTGGTCGTTTTGGACCTTATGTTAAACGGGGTCGGACTTTTCAATCTCTGACAACAGAAGACAATGTCTTAACGGTTGATTTGGCCCGTGCCTTGGTTTTGTTAAGTGGTGCAAAAGAAAAACCGATAGCCACGGTTTTGGGACAATGGGAAAAACAGGATGTGACCTATCAAATCGGTAAATATGGTCCTTATGTACGCTGTGGTAAAATGATGGCCAGTGCCAAAAAAGACGGTACAATTCCGTCATTAGAGGAGGCAATAACTCTTATTCAAAATAAAATGCGTGAAAAATAATTTAAAAAAAAATACTTGACAAAACAAAAAAGTGTGGTATACTGGCATCACAAAGTCAAAACTTTGTAGGGATAAAACAAAAAAGGAGAACAAAATGAAAAACATTATTCAAAAATCAAAAATCTTGTGCATGATTGCTTTATTTGCAACTGCTTTATTTGTGGGTGTTGCCGCTGATGCTGCTATTGGATCCCCAATACGCCATGGTCATTATGTGTGCAGAAGTTGTGGTGGTAATCGTGTAGCATATCGCGGTCACCGTAGCTATCGCGGATATCATCGTGGATATCGTGGCTACCGTGGTCACCATCGTGGATATCGTGGCTACCGTAGTCACAATCGTGGATATCGTGGCTACCGTGGTCACAATCGTGGCTACCGTGGTCACAATCGTGGTTATCGTGGATATCGCGGTTATCGTGGTTGCCGCGGTCGTTGCTAATAAGACGAACAAAACTAACAAAAGCCCCGCTGATTTGCGGGGCTTTTTTTTTGCTTGACTATCTTGTTATTTTTATTAAACTGTAAATATATTAATTTAAAAGAAAGGTAAAAAAATGACAGAAAATAAAAAGAAAACAGGATTAAAGGGACGTTTGACAGGTTTGGCAAAACGATCCAAAAAAATGGCTGTTATTGGTGCGGCTGTTGCAACGATGGCCGTTGGTGGTAAAGCAAATGCAGCGGTTGGATCCCCAATGCGTCACGCTCACTATGATCCGATTGTTGTTGCACCACCGGTTGCTCCTTCTGCACCGGTTGTAACGCCAACACCCAGTTCACCCATTCGTTATCCTGCATCGGTCAGACCATCGGGCCGTCCTGTTCGTACTGGTCGTTGTGCTCCCGCACGTGCTCATCATCAAGGCCGCAGACCTGTGGTTAATGGGCATACACCTAACAATTCCCGTCCCTTGTTTGGAGTGGGCAGTCGTGGTGGTATGCAAGCACACCGTGGCCACATGCATCATACGTTAAGGGGACATTCTGTAAAAGGCGGAGGTTTTCCTGCACCAAAGCTGCATCGTGGTGCTTCCTATCGTGGTGGTATGGCCAGACCTCAACCCTCTCGTGGTTCACGTGGAGGTTTTGGTCCACATGGTGGTCGTCGCGGTGGTCGCCGTTAGAAAAATAAAATCTCCGTTTTATGCGGGGATTTTTTTCTTGCAGAATTGATGAAAATTTGCTAACCTTCCTCTATAACAAAAGGAGTAATCATGTTGGATTTATCAGGAAAAACAGTTTTATTGACTGGTGCTACGGGTGGTATTGGTCGTGCTATTGCCCAAACATTGTATCGTCAGGGGGCAAATTTGCTTTTAACCGATATGGATCAGGGGAAATTGGATGAATTTGCTTCTCAATTGGGGGAGCGGGCATTGGGTGTGGCCGTCAATGTGGCCGATGAAAATGCCCCGCAAACTTTATTGAAAGCTTCGGAACAATTCGGTGGCGTGGATATTTTAATCAATAATGCCGGTATTACCCGTGATACTTTATCCATGCGTATGACGGACGAACAATGGGATGCTGTTTTATCGGTTAATTTAACGGCAGGTTTTCGTTTAATGCGTGCTGTTGTTCCCGCTATGATGAAAAAACGTTGGGGGCGTATTATCTCAATGGCTTCTATTGTCGGTGTTATCGGTAACGCAGGTCAGGCCAATTATTCGGCCAGCAAAGCCGGATTGATTGCGGCCACCAAGTCTGTGGCACAAGAAGTGGCCAGTCGTGGAATTACCGCCAATGCCATAGCCCCGGGTTTTATTGCAACGGCTATGACCGAAGCTTTGCCCGATAATTTAAAACAGGCGATGTTGGACAGAATTCCGGCTAAGCGTATGGGAACACCCCAAGATATTGCGAATATTGTGGCCTTTTTGTCATCCGATGAATCATCCTATATCACCGGCCAAACCATCAATGTCAACGGCGGTATGTTGATGTTATAAGGGAAAATATGATAAACAGTGGTCCTTTACAAAAAATGATAAAGGATTAGAACATTTACCAAAATCCTTTGGAATCTCCCAAAAAGAGGAAGAAAAGATTATAGAAATTCTGAACGAAAAGGTTATTAAGGGGAGAGAAAATGAAGATTAAATTTGGCCAAAATGCTGGACAAATGGTGAAATTTATGGTCTAATATTCATTAGATATAGATTTTGGAGAGAAAATGAACCGTATAGAACATACACAAAGTATCATTTCAGCCTTAGATGAAATCATGAAGGATGACCAAACACTTCAGCCTTTACAAAGGGATGTTTTGGAACAGTTTAAATCAGACCCTGAAAACCATCAAACAGGTATCTTTGATTTAGCAACAGGTTTTGGTAAAACTGTTATTATGTCAGCTTTGATGACATCTTACTTAAGGAACAATCCAAAGGGAAAAGTTATCGTGGCTGTTCCCACACGCACTTTGGTGGAAAATGAAGCAGATGGTGGACACATAGAACGTTTGAAAGAGTTCTTTAAATCCTTTAACCAAAGATTCTCCTCTGATGAATTGGATATAGGGGCTTTTTATTCTGATAAGAAAGAGCCAGAAAAACAAGTTGTTATTACGACATATAGTTCCTTGAATAACTTAAGGAATCAGATAAATCCCAAGGAAGTTGGGCTTCTTTTACTGGATGAAGCCCATCATACGATTACTGATAAACGTATTGCTGCGGTTAAGTCATTCACAAATGCAGCCCAATATGGGATGACTGCAACGCCATTTTATTCTCCAGAAAAGAGTCTTTCTATGGTATTGGGGAGCACAATTGCCCAAGTTGATGTGAAAAAAGCCATTCAAAAAGGTTTGCTTTCAAATGTAAAGAATATTTTAATAGTTTCTGATATTTCGGTTGATTTAGAAAAGGAACTTGGGTATAAGCAAGATTACAGTGAGGAAGATTATAAAAAAGCCATTGAAGCAGCCTTAAAAGCTTCTTCAAACACAAACCCAGGAAATTCTGGGAATCCCCAGAACTGGGAAGAATTCAGAAAAGAAATGGCTATCAATGTAGCGAAGTTGTACAGAGATTATGTTGATGAGAATCTGGGGGCTTTGAATGGCAAACAGTGTATGATAAACTGTCGGACACAGGAAGAAGCCCGCATCCAAGCTGAAGCCATTAACACTTTGCTTGGAAAAGAGGTAGCGGGTTGGTGGACAACGGATTCTGATGATAAAACGGTTTTAGATAGGTTTGGTCAGAAAAAATTAAATGTTATTTGCCAAGTGGGAAAATTGACGGAAGGTTTTGATGACCCTGATATAGCAGTGTGTATCAATTATCCAACTGCTTCACAGGTTTTGGAGGCACAAAGAAGTGGGCGACCTTTACATAAAGTCCAAAACACTTCAAAAGAAGCTTTGGTAATTGACCTGTGTTTCCGCCACCCTGATTACGATAACGAAGTGGATGCTATTCGTCAGAACAAACAACAACTGTTTATGGATATATTAGGGGCTCCTGTGGTTCGTTGTGAAGAAATTGCAACAGAAAAGAAACCTGATAAGGAAGCTCATCCAGTTTCAAACGAGCACACAACAACATTGCCCCAATTACATGGATTTCATATTATTTCAAATACGCAAGAGCTTATCCGTTTAACACAAGAAGCAGATAAGCTAAAAGAAGAACGAGATATTCCCCCCATTCGTCCTGGGATGAGAACCCCAAATGGCTTTTCAAAGGAATTTAAAGTCGCTGGTACGATAATTTTTCCTTTATTGAAAAAAGCATTTAAGGAGCATCTGACCTTTGATACAGATAAAGAAAAGGGATTGCCTTTAGTTGAATGGGTTAAATCTGGTTCGAATCCTTGTTATGCATTACATGAAAAGGGACTACCTGTCTTTATAAAATGGGTAAGTTCTATGAAAGAATATAAGGATTTATTTGTCCCCCCCATTCGTCCTGGGATGAGAAACTCAAATGGCTTTTTGAAGGAATTTAAAGTCTCTTATAGTACAATTGCTCATTTATTGAAAAAAGCATTTAAGGAGCATCTGACCTTTGATACAGATAAAGAAAAGGGATTGCCTTTAGTTGAATGGGTTAAATCTGGTCCGAATCCTTGTTATGCCCTTCATGAAAAGGGACTACCTGTCTTTATAAAATGGGTAAGTTCTATGAAAGAATATAAGGATTTATTTGTCCCCCCCATTCGTCCTGGGATGAGGACCCCAAATGGCTTTTTAAAGGAATTTAAAGTCGCTGGTACGACAATTGCCTCTTTATTGAAAAAAGCATTTAAGGAGCATCTGACCTTTGATACAGATAAAGAAAAGGGATTGCCTTTAGTTGAATGGGTTAAATCTGGTCCGAATCTTTGTTATGCATTACATGAAAAGGGACTACCTGTCTTTATAAAATGGGTAAGTTCTATGAAAGAATATAAGGATTTATTTGTTCCCCCCATTCGTCCTGGGATGAGGACGTCAATGAATTTTAGAAAGGAATTTAAAGTCGCTAATAGGATAATTCCCTCTTTATTGGAAAAAGCTTTTGATGAACGCAGAACCTTTAATACAGATAAAGAAAAGGGATTGCCTTTAGTTGAAAGGGTAAAACCTGGAAGAGGTAAAGCTTGTTATGCATTACATGAAAAGGGACTACCTGCCTTTATAAAATGGGTAAGTTCTATGAAAGAATATAAGGGTGTATTTGTTCCCCCCATTCGTCCTGGGATGAGAACCTCAAGTGGCTTTTTAAAGGAATTTAAACTCCCTTATAGTAGTACAATTGTTCCTTTATTGGAAAAAGCATTTAAGGAGCGTCTGACCTTTGATACAGATAAAGAAAAGGGATTGCCTTTAGTTGAATGGGTTAGATCTGGTTCGAATCCTTGTTATGCATTACATGAAAAGGGATTTCCCTTTTTTAAAGAATTGTTGAAAAACAAATATGGGATAGAATTAAAAGAACGTACCACTTCCCCAACTTTGCAATCAAGGTTGAAAGCGGGTTCTGATAAAGGCAAACCCAAAGCCCCTCCCGTTCGCAAACCTGCTACACCCGAGATATAAAATGAAACTTTACCACTACATTCCGAAGGGTTCTGATGTTTTAACAAAGGGGATTTATTCTGTTTCACGATTTCCCGAAGAGCTTTTGAAATATGGGAAAAGGCTGGCAACAGATGACCCCAAAAAAATCCTTAGCTGGATGGAGGGAACATTTCATGGGCGAAGTCGTGCCATTTCTGTTTTAACCGAACCTGTTCATTGGCAAGGAAATGACCCCATGCTGAAAGAATGGGTGGACAAAATGGATTTGATGGAGATTGACTTTGATGCCCTTGCAAAAGATAGTATGATTGAATCTATTTGGTGCAAAGAGGGTTCAGATGCCAATGGGACGAATGAAAATATCCACAAAATCAGTGCTGACGAGATAGATTGTTCGCCCCTTCCTTGGCATTTATGTTCCAAAGAAAAAGGTCTGTTCTTTGGTGTCATCCGCCATTATTTTCTAGTCATGAAGGATGGCGTGATTCCTGCAAAATATATTACAATAAAAAATTAAACCTAAAAGATGTTTGAGTAACTTTTTTTAGTTATCGTTCAGCTTGAATAGATGGTATTTGGGGTGAATTTCTTTTTTTGTTTAAAATATTAGGATGCTGAACAACGTTTTTTGAAACTTTGGAAAATGGTTCTATTTTTTTGCCCATTTTTTCAAAGTACGCAGTTCTGTGTTCTATATCTTCTTTAAAAATTTTTTCTTCAATGATTGATATGTTTTCTTTTGAAGTCAGATATGCTTTTAGGTTTGGAATAATAGGGAGAAACCATTGTTCTAAAGCTTTTTGACTCTGTTGTGTTATTCCTGATTTTATTGCTGTTGAAATGCCAATGGCTGTGGCGTCTGCTTCTATTGCAATCTCTGTTTCGTTTGTGTGATTGCTTTCATTTTTTTCTTGAATGGGCAAGACCTGTCCTTTTTGTTCTTGACGTGCGTGCTCCATTTCGTGGGCAACTAAATATGTCAAAAAAGAAATTTTATCCTTATTGCTTTTCAATAAAGGTTGTTTATTATTGTCTCGTATTTCTAATATTGATGATAATTGAGTCGGTTCAAAAAATATTTTTAAACTTTTTTCATCTTTATTGACAAAACATTGGCCTAATCTTTTTGGATCAGGTCCTGACAGAGATATCTGAGAGAGAGGTTTTGGACCGTTGATAACAGAATTATATAAGTCAGGATTATACTTTTTTACATTTTCTATTGACTGTTTTAATAATTTTGCAATGTCGTAAAATGAAGAGTTTGTGTCGGATAAAATAAAATTTCCTTTTTCCCATACAGGGTAATCATAGGCGGAATTATGTGCAATATTTAATCTTTGTTTCATTGTATTCATGCTGATTCCTTTTCTTTAAAATAACAAAAATCAAACACAATTGCAACAGTAAAGTATTATTTAATAAAACTAATATTCCACCTTCATAAAGTAAAGGCCTTGGGCGGGGGCTGTTTCGGCACCCTTTGTTCTGTCGCAGGCACGGAAAGCTTTTTCAAAATCATCCAAAGACCAACGATTCAAGCCGACCTTCACCAAAGCCCCTGCAAAATTTCGTACTTGATGATATAAAAATGATTTGGCCGAAACGGTGATTTGCACTTCTTCGCCCACACGTTTGACAATCAATGAATCCAAAGTCTTGATGGGGCTTTTTGCCTGACAATTAGCGGCTCTGAATGTTGAAAAATCATGTTTGCCAATCAACATTTGTGCCGCTTGATTCATTTTTTTGATGTCCAGTTTTTGATTGACATGCCACACCCGATTTTTGTTTAAAACAGGCGGAAAAGCCGTGTTTTGTATCCGATAAATATAAGTTCTTTTTTGGGCATCAAATCGTGCATGAAATTCATCGGATACTTTTTGCATCTTGCGAATGGCCACAGGATAGGGACGCATCAAGGCATTCAAGGAATAAATTGTTTTTCGGCGGTTTAATTTTTGTGGGCTATCAAAATGGGCCACTTGCCCCAAAGCATGTACACCTGTATCGGTTCTGCCACTGGCCACAACTTTTGTTTCCTGACGCAGATAGGTTTTTAATGCCTTTTCCACCACCGATTGCACGGATGTTTGGTTTTGTTGTTCCTGCCAACCAACAAAAGGTGTTCCGTCATATTCCAAAGTGATTTTATAACGCACGATTAAACCTCGGGTAATTTGTTGCCCAACAAAAAGTCATGTAAGTTGACGGGTTTTTGGCCTTCATAATATAAACGTAAAGGCCGTAAAAATGTATTATTGCCACATTTTAGGCAATCTTTGGTGTTATCTTTTGCCACTTCGGCTTGGGTGATGTACAATCTTTTGTTGCCCACCATGATAAAGCATTTACCAAACGCACGAATTTTGCATTCTAAGTCATTGGCGGATAAAGATAAATCCAGTTGCAATTCTTCTTTTTTTAATTTAGGGGCATAGCAAACACCTTCTTCCGATTGTGCAACAGGAGTCGGATTGTTTTTCAAAACATCCAATAACAAACGGATGGCGATTTCTGTTAAAGAGTTGCCTAAAGTCTCAGAGGTTTCAGTGCCGTTTAAATCAATTTTTTCTTGTGCCAAAACAGGACCAGTATCCCAACCGCTGTCCAATTGCATAATGCTGACACCGGCTTGTTTGTCGCCATGTTCAATAGTGCGAATAATCGGTGCAGCCCCACGCCAACGGGGTAATAATGACGGGTGAATGTTGATGCATCCTCTGGGTGTCATTTGTAAAACAGTATCAGGAATCATCTGGCTGTAAGCATAAACAATCATACAATCAGCTTTAAAATCATCTAATTGTTTTTGAACTTCATCATTTTTTAATGTTTCGGGTGTGAAAACGCTGATTTGATGATTTTCGGCCCATTCGTGAACTGGTGATTTTCGGATTTTCATTCCATGTCCGGCCGGACGTGGCGGTTGGGTATAAACGGCCACAATTTCGTGTTCACCCGCTAAAGCATCCAAAACGGGCAGGGTAAAGCCTGGTGTTCCCATAAAAATCAGTTTCATTCGGTCTCCTGTTCTTTGGTTTCTCTTTTGCGTCTTTTTTCCAAATGTTTTAATAATTTATTGCGTTTTAAGGATGAAAGATAATCAATAAACAAAATCCCCTCTAAATGATCCAGTTCATGTTGAATGGCAACCGCCAACAAACCCGAAGCCTTTCGTGTTTGAGTTTTTCCTTTTTTATCCAAATAACGCACTGTTACTTCTTTGTGGCGTTCCACATCGGCATATTCGCGGGGAACGGATAAGCAACCTTCATTGCGGCATCCTTTTTCTTGGCTTCGTTCAATAATTTCGGGATTGACCATTTGCAATACATCGGGTTCTTCGTCTTCTTTGGCACAATCAATGACCACCAAACGCTTTAATAAGCCCACCTGATTGCCCGCCAAACCCACACCGTTTGTGGCATACATTGTTTCCAACATATCATCCAAGATACGCACAATTTCATCATCAATTTTTTCCACAATTTCGGCTTTTTGGCGCAAAACGGGTTCTGGAACTTCAAAAACTTTTAACTTTGTCATTTTTTTTCTTTCCTTTTTTATAAAAGCATTATACACTAAAAACAAATTAAAAGCAAAGGAGTTTTTATGAAACGTTTATTTGTCGGTCTTCAAATCCCCGAAAATGTCCAACAAACATTGCAAGAATTACCGCCTGATTTGATGGGGGCGATATGGAAAAGTCCGGAAAAATATCATTTAACCCTGTCGTTTGTGGGTAATGTGGATGAACCGACTGCCCAAGAGGTAGAGCGTGAACTTTCATATGTACGCTTTCCGGCCTTTTATATGGCATTAAAGGAAATCGGTTATTTTGAAACAGGCGATATTCCACACCATCTGTGGACGGGGATTACGCCCGATAAAGCCCTGCGTGAATTACAGGAAAAAGTGGCCAATGCTGTGCGTCATGCTGGTGCGGACGGTCAGGATAGATTTAAATTTCACCCACATGTTACTTTGGCCAAATTGATGGGATGTGGTTTGTCGGATGTTTTGCACTATATTGAAAAAAACAATTTGTATCATTCGCCTGAATGGCAGGTTAGTTCTTTTTGTCTGTTTGAAAGCATTTCCCGTGAAAACGGTGAAGGAAAATACTATAAAGTTTTGCGTGAATATCCGTTAAATTTGATTTAGTTAAAAAAAATATGCATTTGTTAACTAATTGTTTACTATTATTTATTACAATGAATAAAAAAGTTTGGGAGACATCAACGGTTTTTAAATGAAAAAGAAGTGGATTGTTTTATTTTTACTGGCTTTTTTGTACGTACCACATGTGTGGGCGATATCGCTTGGTGATTTGAATCAAATTTATACGATGGCATCGCGTGGGGATCTTCAAGGATTGCGTGCCATGAAAGCTTCGGGCTTTTCTTTGGATTTAGAAGATTCCTCGGGCAATACCCCATATTGTATGGCGGTAAAAAGCAATAATCCTGTGGCAGTTCGTACGTTGGAATTGGCTGGTGCAGATACCAATCATTGGTGTATGATTGGGACGAATATCGTAACACAAGGGATGATTTATGATGCCGCCAGTGATCGTGATACTAAAAGATTGGCCTATTGGAAAAAACACGGTATTCCTGTGGATATAACTGATCCGTCCACTGGTGATACAGCCTTGTGTAAGGCGGTTTATAAGGGTGATTGTGTGGCCATTGATACATTGATAAAATCGGGGGCAAATCAATATCATCCGTGTTTGCAACGTGTTCCCGAAAGTGTTCGTCGTTCGTTAAGTTGTAAAGAAGTGGTACGTGATTGGTCCAAAGTGGGATATACAATTTTGGGTATCGGATTAGTTGGTGGTGGTATTGCCGCTTTGTCGGGCAGTGGCGGTGGCGACACCAAGCCGGCCTGTGGTTATGGTGAACATTGGGATGGTGAAAAATGCGTGCATTGTGATGTGGATGAATATTGGTCATCGGCATCGGGATGTATTCCATGTCCAGAAGGAACATTCAACACAGGGTATGAAGCCCAATGTACAAGCTGTTCCCCCAATGAAATTTGGAATGGTTCAGAATGTGAAGCCTGTCCCGAAGGTCAATTCAGTACAGGAAAAACACGCCATTGTTCCGTGTGTGGATTAAATCAATTTTGGAATGGGAAAGAATGCGAAAATTGTCCGTCCGGTTCGTTCAGCGATGGAACAACGACACAATGTACACGATGTTCTTCCACCCAAATTTGGGATGGAGAATCATGTGTGGATTGTCCCGAAGGTTACCACAGGGAAGGTAATTCTTGCGTGGCATGTCCGCGGGATCAATATTGGGCTGGGAATGCCTGTCTTGATTGTCCCGAAGGGCAACATGGTGATGGTTTAAGTTGTGAATCATGTCCCAGTGGTACCTATTGGAATGAGACAGGGCGTGTTTGTCAAAACTGTCCTTTGCCGACCAATTATTGTGTTGATCCTGTTCCTCTTGAATATTATGAAGATACACAAAACCGTTGTCCGAAATATCAATTATTTATTTGTTCGGGTGAACATCCCAACTGTAATCCCGAAACAGGTGGGTGTATTTCCTGTGCGGGAACACAGATTAAACGGGAAGGGTGTAATGTTGATAATGTATATAATGTGGCCGGATGCCTGATTGAAAAAAATATTGATTGTTCTCTTACCGGTCAACATTGTAATGAAACGGCCGACAGTGGTAAAGGTGTTTGTGTTGAATGTACAAAAAATGAACATTGTGTGAAAGACGGTCGTAATGGAACATGTAACAGCGATAATGTTTGCGAATATCAATGTATGGATCCTGAGACAGAACTGAATCGTAAACCATATAAAGGTGAATATATTGATAACTTGGGTTATTGTAGGCCGATTGCACCCCCACCGGCATCTGGTATTCCCACCCCTCCATCAACAGAATCAGGATCCGAATATTCCACGGCGGGCTTTTTGGCACAAATAAAAGCCATAAAGGCATACGAACGTGGTTATACGGGGTATAAAATAAATCGGACAAGTGAAGGGGCAGATGTGGATTTTGGTTTGCCGGGGACAATTTCCACCGACAAAATGAAAGTTGCTATTATCAGTACCGGTTTAAATACAAAAGATGAAAACAGAACTTATGTGCAAGAAGACAAGGATTTTTCCAAATATAATATAGGTTCTGGTTTTGTTAATAATACAACTCCTTCAGATATAACGAAAGCCACCTATAAAAACTTAGATTTTAATGATAATTTATCGGGTGATAATTTATCGGATGATAATTTTAATTTTGATTATGGCTTGTGTAAAGGTGGTGACAAAACAAATTGCTATGGTATATTGGTGAGAGAAAATGATAGTGGTGGTATAGTAGATGCAGAACATCGTTATTTGGTTTTTTATGGTTCTGATGGGACGTATCAATATATACACAAGGATACGGGAAAATTGATTAAGCCCGATAAGGTGGGGATTGGTAGTGGTCAGGGTGGCTATTCTTTCGCTAGTGTGATTCGTGCAGAAGTAGGAACGTCTGAATTAACACAACTTCAAGAATGGTTTAATTCGTACGATTATCAAAAAAATTATGATTTGGAGGAAGGCTCTGCTCTTGTCAATACGGATATCAATCCGCATTATTTAATCGATGGTCGACAAGATCCATGGGGGACGGCTTTGGCCGGTATTGTTGGTGCGGCCAAAAATAATCAAGGTTCATTGGGGGTGGCCTATAATGCTGAAATAATTTCGGCGGTGGCGGATATTGTGCGTCCGTATTTGGCCGGAAATTTTGAAGATGGAAAAACAGATGCCGTCACTGTTTTAAAGGATGCTGGTGCCAATGTCATATTGCAAAGCATTGTTCGTACACCTCAGCAAAACGGAACCTATTGGGATTATACGGCAGGATGGGTTAGCGCAATCGGTAATATGGCAAACGCATTTTCAACAGAGGAAATAAAAGCCTTTAACACCATTGCCAGTCAAGACAAAACAGACAAAGCCAATTACAAAGCCACTTTTGGGAATCAGGCCACGGTTTTGGTGGTGCCAACGGGTGATTATAAAGATAATAATACCATATCGGGCGGTGTTGTCAGTTCATCTGTTATAGAGGATGCCAGTGCCGATGCCGGTGCACCTTTGGCATCCGATTGGTCAACGAGTAAAAATTTAAATGGTGTTTTTGTGGCGGTTACGGCCGTTAAAAAAACAGGTGATAAGTATCATTTGATGCCGGATGCTTTGCCTTGCGGTTCAGCCAAAGGTTATTGTTTGGCGGCCCCTGGGGAAGCCACTACTACAACAACGCCTGATGCCAGTGGACAATATGAAACAGCTCCTGTTTCTGGCACTAAGGTGGCGGCCGCTACTGTGGCGGGTTCTATTGCCTTATTACAGGGGGCCTATCAACATTTGACAACCCCTGAAATTATTGAGATTTTATTTAAAACGGCTGATGATTTGGGTGCTTCCGGTAATGATAATTTATATGGTTATGGTTTGATTAATTTGGATGCTGCCACAGAACCGATGGGGGCGTTATGGGTGCATAATGGGGAATCAAAAGAATATGCGGATCGTATTGGAACGGCTGATTCAACGGCAACCGTATCGGCAATGGCACTTTCGGCCTTTAATAATTTGCCACAAACAATGGTGGCCTATGATGATTATGCCCGTCCTTTCCCTGTTTCTTTGACGGATATGATTACAGTGCAAACGGAAGAAAAGGGAAATCTGCGTGAAGAATTTAACGCCTTTATGGCTGGGCGTGATAAAACAACCATTAAACCAAACGAATCGTTTTCAATGGCCTATGCGCCCCGATATTCCGATCGTTCTGTGAATTTTCCGCATGGTCAAATGGAAATGAATATGAACTTTGGTGCAAATCAATTTAACCTGTTTTATACCGAAGATATGATGCAATCCCATGGGGGCAGCTATTTTGAACGTGTTTTGAACAACCCCTTGGTTCAAATTCAAGAGGCCTATGGTTTTGAAACAGCCTATCAATTTAATTCAAAATTTTCGGTGACTGGAGCTTTTGCTACTGGTTATAACGGCTTTTTGGGGGATGGTGATGAAGATTATGATGCCCCCGAAAATCGCATTTCATCTTATCAGGTGGGCATGGCTTATCGTCCAAAAAAATCCATTACATTCAAGACAGCCTATGGTGTAATGAATGAAAATGAATCTGTTTTGGGTATGATGGGCCAGGGGGCCTTTGATATCAAAGGTGCCAGCACCGCTTTTGTTTCGGCCGGTTTAACTTTGCGTCCGGTGGATAAGTTAAAATTGGATTTAATGTACACCTATGGTTGGACAAATCCTGAACGTGGTGATGGAATTATGCAATTTTCCAAGCTGACCAGTGATGGTTTTGCCCTTGTGGCCCAATATGATTTGGGTGATGATAATATGTTGGGTTTCAGTGTTTCTTCACCGCTTCGGGTAAATTCGGGTAAGGTGTCTGTCAATATGCCGGTGGGGCGTGATGCCGATCATATGTATTCCAAATGGTATTCGGCTGATTTGAAACCGACCGCCCGTGAATTGGATTTCGCTTTGTTCTATAAGGATGAAGTGACACCAGATTTATCCATTCAAAGTGAATTGTCTTTGCGTTTGAATCCGGATCATCAAGCCGATGCATCGCCCGATTATCGAGGATTGTTTGGCTTGAAGTATAATTATTAAGTTATTGAAAAATAATATTTTTATGGAACTGGATCGTGTCCGCCTTTTGCCCACGGATGACAACGGCATAACCTTTTAAAAGTCAACCATCCCCCCCGAATCACACCGTGTTTTTGGATACTTTGACGGGCATATTCCGAACATGTTGGTTGAAATCGGCAACAATTACCCACCAAAGACGAAAAAGTCAATTGATAAAAACGGATTAAGCTATCGGCTGTTTTTCTTAAAATTTTCTTCATTGGACACATCCTTGACATGCGTCAATAAATAATAAAAATCTCCGCTTAATTCTTTATATGAACGATTCAGGGCTTCTTCTCGGGCAATTAGGACTAAATCGTGGCTGGGGTATAATTCTGGTAACTTTTTGGATAAACGCACAATTTCACGCATTTGACGGCGTAAATGATTTCGAATAACGGCTTTTTTTGAAATCTTTTTGGATACAGTAAATCCCATACGGGTGATACCTTTTTCGTTGGGGCGTATTTGTAATACAAAGCTTTTGGTAAATGCCTTGGTGGGCGTTTGCCTGATTTCAATAAAATCAAAATGTCGTTTGATGCGTTGTATTGTCATTTTTTTCAAAAGAAAAGCACCCAGTAAATATCAGGTGCTCTTTAAAATTATTTGGACAACCCTTTGTCTTAGGCACTCAAAGTTTTGCGACCTTTGGCACGACGGGCATTCAAAACTTTTTGACCGCCACGTGTGGCCATGCGGGCACGGAAACCATGACGACGAGTGCGAACCAATTGGCTGGGTTGATATGTACGTTTGACCATTTTAAGCTCCTTCAAATAAAATAATAGGCGAATTATAACCGATTTTAAAACACTTGTCAAGAAAAAAAATATCTTGAAATTCAATAAAAGAAAGCTTATTTTATTTTTATCATAATAAAGGAGGTAAAATGGCAAATATATTGATTATCAACGGTCATCAAAAAACTGGTTCGGCTAAGGGGCTGTTGAATAAAGCTTTGGTGGCCGAAATGAAACGGATTTTAAAAGACGAATTAAATCATAAAGTTAAAATAACGACAGTTCAAAAAGGCTATGATGCGGCCGAAGAACAGGAAAAGTTTATGTGGGCAGATACGATTATTTTTCAATTTCCGGTATTTTGGTTTGGCGTTCCTGCATTGATGAAACAATATATGCAAGATGTTTATGGTTATGGGGTGTTTTACCAAGCATCAACAGATGGTTATGGTCATGGTGGCATGTTGGATGGTAAAACATACATGCTTTCATCCACATGGAATGCACCGGCGGATGCTTTTGGTAATGGCTTTTGGCAAGATGTTCAAACGCCCGATACGGCTTTGGTTGCCATGCACAAGACGCAAAGTTTTATCGGTTTAAAACCTTTGCCCAGTTTTTCATGTCATAACGTGATGAAAAATCCGCAAATGGATGAATATTTATCTCAATTACGCCAACATTTAATCACTGTTTTTGGTTAAGTTTGGTTGATTTTTTGATTGAGGCCGAAATTTTCGGCCTTTTTCTTTTGCATTTTAAATCTGATTTAGTTATAATACAGCAAAAGAAAAGGAGAAAAAAATGACATATTTATTTTTAGCATTGGGTTTATTTTTATTGTTCATCGGTGGTGATTGGTTGGTTTCCGGTTCTGTGTCGGTGGCCAAAAGGATGAAAGTTTCCCCCTTATTGATAGGTTTGACTTTGGTTGGCTTTGGTACTTCCACGCCTGAATTGACAACCTCTTTGTTGGCCACTTATAGAGGTTCTAATGGTATTGCTGTTGGTAATGTGGTGGGGTCAAATATTGCCAATATCTTATTGATTTTGGGTATAACGGCATTGATTTTGCCCGTTAAAGTAAAGGGAAAATCCATCCGCCGTGACAGTGCTTTTTTAATTTTTTCCTGTTTGCTTTTATTGTCCAGCCTTGCTTTTGGTACAATCGGTCGTATAATGGGGCTGATTATGGTGGCTTCTTTGATATTTTACGTTGTTTATTGTTATCGCACCGAACGTGAAGAAGTGGCCGACGAAAATGAAAAATTACCCCCCGTATGGCGTTCAATTACATTGACAATTATCGGGATTGGTTTGACAATGCTGGGGGCGAAGTTTTTGGTGGATAATTCCGTAATCTTGGCACGTACCTGGGGGATCAGTGAATCCGTTATTGGTTTGACCATTGTGGCGGTGGGCACATCTTTGCCCGAATTGGCGGCCTCGGTTATGTCGGCCATTCGTAAACACAGCGATGTGGCATTGGGTAATGTTATTGGTTCTAATATCTATAATGCCTTGTTTATTTTGGGTGTCACATCCCTTTGTATGCCGATTCAAATTCCCTCTGGCATGTGGATTGATATGCTGATTATGACGGGTGTGACGGCTTTGATGATCGCTGTGGCCTTTGGTCGCAAAAGGTATTCACGCTTGATGGGGGGAATCTTCCTCATTTTATACGCCCTTTACATTATGCATTTAGCTGGAATAGATCCAAAAGATTTAGGCTTTTCGCTTTTGCTTTGGATTTCTGGGGGGCACTTATGAAAATAGCCGTTGGTCTTTCGGGTGGCGTTGATTCCACGTTGGTGGCTTTGATGTTAAAAAATCAAGGCTGTGATATCGTGGGGATTTCTATGTCTTTTTATAATTCGGATTTGCCAGAAAATGAAAAGAATTTAACCAAAGCTTGTTATGGTCGATATGAAAAACAGGATATAAAGGATATTCACAATTGGTGTTTGGAACAGGGGATTTCACATCATACCTTTGATATATCCGAAGAATTTAAAAAAACGGTTTTGGCTTATTTTAAGCAAACTTATTTATCGGGGGCGACACCCAATCCATGTGTGTTTTGTAATACCTATATAAAATTTGGTTTGTTGTTGGAAAAGGCAAAACAGGCCGGTGTTATATTTGATAAATTTGCCACAGGCCATTATGCTCGAATTGTTGAAAAAAACGGTGTTTGTGCTTTGGCAAGGGGATTGGATGAAAAAAAAGATCAAAGCTATTTTTTATATCGCCTGACACCTGAACAATTATCGCATATTGTGTTTCCTTTGGGGGAATTGACTAAAGAACAAGTGCGTGATATGGCCCATCATGCCGACTTGATTCAGGCGGATAAACAAGATTCCCAAGATTTTTATAATGGTGATTATGTTGATTTGTTGGATAAAGCCCCAGAACAGGGCGATATCATCTTGACGAACGGTCAGATTTTGGGTAAGCACAACGGTTTTTGGAATTATACAGTTGGTCAAAGAAAAGGTTTGGGAATTGCCTATCCTGAACCGTTATATGTGGTGGCATTGGATGGTGAACATAATGCCGTTATTGTCGGAACACAAGAAGCACTTCTTTCGGATAAATGTTATTTGACCGATTGTGTATGGCATCACGGTTTTCCAACGGGGCAGGTGATGATAAAATACCGTTCCACAGGCAAATTGGTTTTTGGACGGTTAGAGATTCGGAATAATCAGACACTTATCCTTTTTGATGAACCGCAACGTGCTTTAACCCCTGGTCAGTCGGCGGTTATTTATCAAGATGACATTGTCTTGGGTGGCGGTATTATTTTAAAATAAAAACACCCCCAAATCAGGGGGCGTTTTAAAAATCATTTTTTTTATTAGCAACCACAAATACGGCAGGTGCAAACAGGTTGTTGAACAACTTGTTGTTGATAAACCGGACGTTGATAGACGGGTTGTTGATAAACAACTTGTTGACGCATGGGTTGTGTATAGCTGGCCTGAACATAACTGCGGTATGTTACGGTGGCTTGTTGCGGTTGTTGTGTCATATAAGATGGTTGTTCATAGTAGCGTTGTTGCATACTTTCACGACCGTTGTCACAGACGCAAGCACCCGTTAAAAGGGCCAAAGCACAGACAAAGATTGTTTTTTTCATTTTGTTTTTCCTTTCTTATTTATTAAAAATTGTTGCTTTCAGGCGATCCAAAACAGGGCGGGCCAAAGCACGGGCTTTTTGGGCTCCTAATTGCAACATCTCCTCAACATATTCGTAATGGGCCATATGGTCCATATATCTTTCGTGAATGGGTGCCAATTCATTGGCAATGGCTTCGGCCATCATTTTTTTGATGGTGCCATATCCCATACCGCCTTTTTTCAGGCCTTCTTCAATTTCTTGAACCAATTCAGATGCACAAAAACCGCGGGCAATCTGATAAAGTAAAATATCTTCTGGATTTTTGGGGGCGTTGATGTCTTGGCAATCTGTTTTAATTGACATCACGGCTTTTTTGATTTCGTTGGCATCGGCAAACAAAGGAATCACATTGTTGTAACTTTTGCTCATTTTACGGCCGTCTGTACCGGGTAAAACGGCGGCATTTTCTTGTGTGATGGCCTTTGGCAGTTTTAAAACTTCTTTTTTATAACAGGCATTGATGGCACCGGCAATATCTGATGTGATTTCCACGTGTTGCACTTGATCTTTACCCACGGGGACATAATCGGAACCATAGGTTAAAATATCGGCCGCCATTAAAATCGGATAGTTATAAAGCCCCATATTGATACCGGCATCGGCGGGTTCCCCTTTGGCAATATTCTTATCAACGGCCGCCTTATATGCATGGGCTTTGTTCATAAATCCCTTTGGTGTAAAGTTTGTCAACAGGGATGTCATTTCAAAAATTTCGGGGATATCGGATTGACGAAAGAAAATTGCTTTTTCGGGATCCAAACCACAGGCCAAGTAAGTGCAGGCGGCTTCTTTGATGATTTGGGATAATTTTTCGGCATCTTTCATAAAATTGATGGCGTGATAATCGGCGACAAACATAACCAATTTTCCGCCCTGTTCAATAACCTGATTGCCTAAATCAATGGCAGGTTTGATGGCACCGACATAGTTGCCGATATGCAATGTTCCGGTTGGTTTAACACCTGTTAAAACACATTTACCTGAAAGTTCCATCAATCCCTCTCTTTCTTTTGGTGGACAAGATTATATCATAAATTTAAAAAAAAATCAAGATTTTTATAAAAGTGTATATTTTACAATGATATATTTAAAATAGTTTATCTATTACACAGATGCAATCACTCTGAAAACACCATCTTCTATAGCCGGTTCAAAGGCAATGGGGACAACTACCCAATTGCTTTCAATGACTTTTGAAAACAGGGGGCCTTTTTGACAAGCTTGCCAAAATTTCAATTCATCCGTTTCACTTCCTTTGCCCTTGATTTCTACACGGCCGTCTGATAAATTTCTGACCCAACCGGATATGTTCATTTTTTGTGCGGTTTTTTGTGTCCAATTACGGAAACCGACACCTTGAACACGACCACTGACTGTAAAGTGCTTCATTGTGTCACCTTTGAAAATACAGGGCTTAAAGATTTTTTCAGTAAATCTTTAAGGTTTTCTGTTTTTTCTTCTTTTGGTTGTTCTGGTTTTGGTGTTACTTTCTTTTGACGCATTTTATTGGGGTGTTTTAAATGAAGTTGTCTGCCCAATGCTTTTTGACACAGAGCGAATTTATTCTCTTTGTCATCTTGGTTGGATGTATTTGTTCTTATTAAATTATTTATCGTTTTCTTTTTATCCAAACGCCACGATAAATCATTCCATGGTCCTGTCACCTGAATAAATTGCGTTAGGTTAAACAACTGGTTTACCTGATCCGAATGACTGATTGATGGAACAAGGCTTAGATCCAAAGTTTCGTTTTTCAGGTTAACCGATCCATCCAAAACAAGATTTAATGCCGTTGTTTGAATTGCGATAGCATGATTGCTGATGATGATGCCTTTTTTTATGGGGGTATTTATTGTGGCACATAAAATTTCTGTTTTGCTGTCCGTTGTTGAAAAATCCAAAAAGTCTGTTTTTCGCTTGGATGCATTTAGGGTCAGCGGTAAAGAATTAAACCATTTATCCACAATTACAGCACCTTCCAATAATTCAGCTGTAATTTTTCCATCGGTATTGTTGAACAGTTCTTTATATGTTTTTCCTTTTGTTTTAAGGGATATTTCTGTATTAATATGTGCATCATGAACATGTGGATAAATCGCTCTGATTTTATCCAAATTTAAATCTTGGCCGGATAAATGTAGTTGTGCGGTTTTTTCAATGGAATTTAAATCCAATTTTGCTTCAATTTGTCCGGATAACGCCTGACTTTTAATGGATGATGTCAAAACTCCCTTGTCTGATTTTGCGGACAAAGAAATACCAATATAGGTCGTAATTAAATTTGTGGCGAATAAATGATCAATATCTATTTTTCCGTTAATATTAAATTTTTTTAATATATCCCAATTGATTCTCTTTTTTTGCCACGACAATTCTTGTTTGTTTTTTTGTTCTGATATTTTATTTTGTTGTTTTGGTGAAATTCCCTCTCTTAAAATATCTTTTAAATCCAAATACGAGCTTTTTAAATTGGGTTGTATCGTTAAAGTTTTGTTCCAATTCATTTTTAAATTACCAGACAAATCCGAATGTCCTGAACGTACCAACAGGTTGTCTAAATTCAATGTTTCAGAATCTAGCGTTAAATCTGTTGTCAGTTCAAAGGGGTTTAGTTTTGTTTTTTTTGCTAATTCTCCGTCTTTTAAAGCCATATCCAAAGCCAATTTTAATGTTGGATTTTTTTTCAGGTTTAAAAGTTCACCATAGGCTTTTATTTCAAAACTATCTTTGGCAATGTTTGTTTCTAAATTAGTTATTTTCATTTTTTCTAAACTTCCGTCCAGATAAAACTTGCTGGTAAGATTTGTATCAAAAGCATTGGTTAAATCAATATTCCATGTTTTAAGGAAAGTGTTCAGTTTGGATATATTCAGCGTTGTGTTGATTTTTATTTTTTCCATTTTTGACAAATCGCCAATTTGACCTTTTAAATTTAAACTGCCAAGGCCGTGTTTGATTTTTAAATTGATGGGTAATTCTTTTTGTTCAAAAATTAATTTTGTTAAAATTCCCAAAGAACCATCAACGTTGAAATTCTTTTTATGATAGGTGAGTTGAAATTTTAAATTGTTTAAATCTTTTATCGTCAGGTTACTCAATTCAAGAACGTCTCTTTTTTCTTTATTCATAAAGAGTAACAATACTTTATTGATATTGATATTTTTGATCCATAGATTTTCTAATGTCAAAAATTGTTTTTTTGTAGATGAGACTTTGTTTTCTTCTTTTGGGACGGATTCTTTTTTGTTTTTTAAATTTGTAAAATTGATTGAAAGTAACAAAATATCAATTTTCTGGATGTCTATTTGAAAATTTTTGATCAATGGTGCCATTTTTAATGTGGCATCCATTTTGGGGATTTGTATAACAGGTCTTGGATTTTCCTTGCTGTCTAAAATTTCAAAGTTGTTGATTTCAATGGTTGGGATAAAACTTAATTTTGTACGCATTGCCCCGATTTGAACCGGTCTGTTCAATAACAAAGAAAGTTTTTTTTCGGTAAATTCACGATAGTGATTTAAATCAAAGGTTGCCAAAAATATACCGACAGCTGCAATTAAGAGAATAATTAAAGAAACAAGTGTGATAATAATTTTTTTTATCATTTTTTTCTCCGATTTTTGAAAAGTTTTTCAATGGGTTGTTTTTCATCAAAGCCAAATTCGTTAAAGGCGGTTTTAAAATAATCAGGGGCAGGAGCGGTGACATTTTTATTTTTGCCGTTTTCATCCGTCCAAGAAATACTGTGTGCATGCAAATACATTTGTCCCGGTATTTGTCCGGCTAAGGGATTTCGTTTGCCGTATTTTGTATCACCGATAATTGGTGTTTTTAAAACATCTGCACAATGCACACGCAATTGATGTGTGCGTCCTGTTAACGGAGAAAGCTGTAACCATGCTACTTTATTGGCTAAATTATCGATGGTTTGATAAAGGGAAACAGCTGTATCCCCATTTTCAAAATCCACAAACATTTTTTCACCAAGTGTTCCTGTTTTTTTCAATAATGGTGCTTCTATTTTGCCTTCTTTGGGTTTGGGACAGCCGTTGACCAAAGCCCAATAAACTTTTTGAATGTCCTTTGTTTTGAATAACTTTGTGTATGTGGCGGCGGATTGAACGGTGCGTGCAATCATTAAAACACCACTTGTTTCTTTATCCAAACGATGCACTAAGCGGGGGCGTTCGGTAAAATCAAACATCAAACCATCCAATAAACCATCTACATGACGGGTTGTTTTTGTACCGCCTTGAACAGCCAGACCAGCTGGTTTATTGATAACAATGACGTCTGAATCTTTATATAAAACCAAGCTTTGAATAAATTGAATATCCTTTTGCGATAATTTCTTTTGTGCCTTAATAGGGACCGATGTTTCTTGTTCAAAAGGCGGAATGCGAATTTCATCGCCGGTTTTCAATCTTTGATTGGACGTAGCCTTTAATTTATTAACGCGGATATTCTTTTTTCTGAGCAATTTTTCAATTGTTCCATGGGACACATTCGGAAAATGTCGTTTGAACCAACGGTCCAATCGAACATCATTTTCGGATGGTGTTACAATTTTAAATTGAACGGACATTTTCTCCCTTTTTTTTGCATTGTGGCATATTTTTTTGAAATTGTAAAGTCTTTTTTTAAAAAAAATGACCGTCTTTTGTTCAGATTGATTTTATATGAATTGTCCGCCATATCCAAAATAGTTTGAATCAAGGGGATTCAAGCGTAACTTAAATAAGGAGAAATAAATATGCAATTAGGAACAAGATATCCGACATTGGCTTTTCATACAGGCGGGGCAGGTCAGGCAGATGATGGTATTCCGCCACAACCGTTTGAAACATTTTGTTATGATTCAGCGTTATTGCAGGCCAAAATTCAAGACTTTAATGTAGTGCCTTATACGTCGGTTTTACCAGGCGAATTATATGGTAATATTGTGCCGGTGGAACAGGTTGAAAAATCATTTAAACATGGTGCGGTGTTAGAGGTTATCATGGCCGGAAACGGAGCCCGTTCGTCCGAACATAAAGCCATTGCCACCGGTGTTGGTATTGTGTGGGGAAAAGATAAAAAAGGCAAATTGATTGGCGGTTGGGCGGCCGAGTATGTGGAATATTTTGATACCTTTATTGATGATGAAATTGCCAAAGCACATTGTGAAATGTGGTTGACAAAATCGTTGAATCATGAATTGGAAATTCGTGGCTGTGAACGTCACAGTGAATTCCAATTTTTCCACAATTATTTAAATATTACCCAAAACTTTGGTTATTGTTTGACCGCTTTGGGCTTTTTAAATTTTGAATACGCACCTCTGGCAACGCCGGAATGTCAAAAAAAATAATTGAATTCCCCGTCTGTTCGGGCGGGGATTTTTTCATAAAGGATTTAAAATGAAACGAAAAAATACAATGAATAACGCCGGTAAGTTGGGCGTTTTTGGTTTGGCCGGTATTGTTGTCAGTTCAATGATTGGTGGCGGCATTTTTTCTTTACCACAAAATATGGCCCAATCGGCTAGTGTTGGTGGTGTTTTGATGGCTTGGTTGATAACGGGTTTGGGTATATGGTTTATTGCCAATACCTTTCGGTTATTGGCTGATTTAAAGCCGGATTTGACATCTGGTATTTATATGTATGCCCGTAACGGTTTTGGTCCCTATATGGGATTTAATATCGGGTGGAGCTATTGGTTGTGTCAAATTTTTGGCAATGTCGGTTATGCCGTTATTACGATGGATGCATTAAACTATTTCTTCCCTGGTGTTTTTACAGGGGGAAATAATTTAGCCAGTATTATCGGTGGATCGGTTTTAATTTGGGGCTTTAATTGGTTGGTTTTAAGAGGTGTGCAACAGGCTACGCAAATCAACTTGATTGCCACAATTGCCAAAATTGTACCATTGATACTGTTCTGTATTATCATGTTGTTTGTTTTTCATTTGGACAGATTTGACTTTGATTTTTGGGGTAATTTAACACAATCTAAACTTGGCTCGGTCGGAGATCAGGTTAAAAACAGTATGTTGGTGACATTGTGGGCCTTTATCGGTATTGAAGGGGCGGTTGTTTTGTCGGGCAGGGCGGCCAGCCAAAAAGATGTGGGTCGTGCGACCGTTATGGGCTTTTTGGGATGTTTGATAATCTATGTGTTGTTATCTGTCTTACCGTATGGTTTTACGACTCAGGCAAAATTGGCGGGCATTGCCAATCCGTCCACAGCCGGTGTTTTGGAACAGGTGGTCGGGCCGTGGGGTGCTTGGTTGATGAATATCGGCTTAATTGTTGCCATTTTGTCCAGCTGGCTTTCTTGGACAATGATTACAGCGCAAATGCCCCAAAGTATGGCTGAAAATGGCACTTTCCCAAAAATTTTCAGTCGTGAAAATTCAAAAGGTTCGCCTTCGGTATCCTTGTGGATAACCAGCCTTTTGATGCAATTGGCAATGCTGTTGGTTTATTTTTCAAACAATGCTTGGAATACGATGCTTTCCATTACGGGGGTGATGGTGTTGCCGGCTTATTTGATGAGCTGTCTTTACCTTTGGAAGATAACTGATGAAGAAAATATCACTCAAACTTCCCGATGGTCGGCCAAAATAACAGGGATTTTAGGTTCGGTTTATGCGATATGGCTGATTTATGCGGCCGGATTAAAGTATATGTTGATGGCGGTAGTATTCATTGCATTGGGTTTGCCTATTTATTTGACTGTTAAAGGTCGTGACAGGCAAATGGGATGGAGCGAAAAGGTCTTGGCAATACTTATTGTCATGTTGGCAGTTTTTGCAATTTATGCCTTTTCACGAAAAATAATTACTGTCTAGTTTTTTAGGGGTTGACTTTTGTTTTAAAAAAGGCTATCTATCAAGGCGAATTTATAACAAAGGAGGCCCCTAATGACTGTTGAATTGCCAAAAGGTTATAAACCGTCAGATGATGAAGAATATATGTGCGAACGCCATTTGGAGTATTTTCGTCAAAAATTGGAAAATTGGCGTAACGAATTATTTCGTGAATCGGCACGTTTGTTGATTGAATTACAGGAAACAGAATTGCGTGATCCGGATATGAATGACCGGGCCAGCAAGGAAATGGATCAGGTGATTGATATGCATTCACGTGATCGTATTCGGAAATTGATTGATAAAATTGATGCCGCATTGGAACGTATTAAAAAGGGGAATTTTGGTTATTGTTTGGTAACAGGTGAGCCCATCGGGTTGTTGCGTTTGAATGCACGTCCGGTGGCTACTTTGTGTTTGGAAGAACAGGAAAAACGTGAAAGACGTGAACGTGAATACGCTAAAAAAGATTGATTCGGTTCAACCTAAATGTCCGATTTGTGGTAAGGAAACATCCGAAAAATACAGGCCTTTTTGTTCCAAGCAATGTGCCGATATTGATCTGGGGCGATGGTTAAAAGGGGTTTATGCAACGCCATCGGTTGATCAAACGCCACTTGATGATGTTCAGGATGAATAAAAAACGCTTGAATTTCTTTTTAAAAAATGCTATGAAACTTGAAAAAACAAACGAAAGGATTAAAAAATGTTGATTTTTCCCGCTTATGCTCAATCTGCTGCAACGCCAGTTGCCGGTGGTGGTTTGATGGAAATGGTTATACAATTTGTTTTGGTGATGGGGATTTTATATTTGTTATTGATTCGTCCTCAACAAAAAAAGATGAAAAAACATTTACAGGCTTTGCAGGCAATTAAAAAAGGTGATAAAGTTTTAATCAGCGGGATAGTTGGTACCGTGGTCGGTATTTCGGATTCAGAATTGACTGTCAATATTGCCAAAGATACAGATATTCAAGTAATGCGTTTTTATGTGACTGAAGTTTTAAAAGATGAAAAAGAATTGGTAAAAAAGGAAAAATAAGATGTTTGGATATTCAAAATTTAAAATTATTGCAATTTGTTGTGTGATGGCTCTGGGTGTCTTTTTTGCGGCTCCTAACTTTTTGCCGAATCGTGTTTATAATGATTTGCCAAAATCCATGCGTCAATGGTATCGTCCTGTGACCTTGGGCTTGGATTTACAGGGCGGTTCATATTTGGTGATGGAAGTCCAAACGGATACTTTGGTGGCCGAAAAATTGGAATCTTTGGCGGATTTAACCCGTTCGGCTTTGCGCGAAGATAAAATTAAATTTTCCGGTTTAAAGGTTGCTGATGGTCAAATGACTGTTAAAATCTTAAAAGGGGAACAATTGATGCAGGCTCGCTCAGTGATTCATAAGCAAGAATCGCTTCCTTTGGATATTCAAGCCAACGGCAATCAGTTGACGGTTTCTTATACGGATGAAGCCTTGGAAAGAATGAAGGCTCAGGCGGTTGAACAATCTTTGCAAATTGTTCGTACTCGTATTGATGAATTAGGAACAAAAGAGCCCCAAATTCAACGACAGGGATTAGACCGCATCGTGATTCAATTGCCCGGTGTTCAAGATCCCAGCGAGATTAAGGCTTTGATGGGGCGTACGGCCAAGATGACATTTCATTTGGTGGATGAAGAAACATCGGTTCAGTCGGCTCAGGCTGGACAATTGCCGGCTGATTCTATGTTGGCTTTAAGCGAAGAAGAAGGTTATGTTGTTTTAAAACGTGCTGTTGTTGTGGGGGGCGAAAGCTTGGATGATGCCCGTGGTATTTATGATGATCAGGGCCGTCCAGCCGTGTCTTTCAGCTTTAAAGCCGCAGGGGCCAAAAAATTTGCCCGTGCCACACGTGAAAATATCAATCGTCGTTTGGCAATCGTTTTGGATGGTCAAGTGATTTCTGCCCCGACAATTCAATCGGTTATTCCGAATGGTCAAGGTGTTATCACCGGTGCATTTACGGTTCAAGAAACAAATAATTTAGCATTATTGTTGCGTTCGGGGGCTTTGCCTGCACCGTTGACAGTTGTGGAAGAACGTGTTGTCGGTCCCGGTTTGGGTGAAGATTCTATTCGTGCTGGAACAATTGCCTGTTTGATTGCTATGGTTGTTGTTTTATTGTTTATGATTATCGTCTATGGTTTCTTTGGTTTTATTGCCGATTTAACTTTGATTGCCAATGGTATTTTACTGTTTGCTCTTTTGAGTTTGATGGGGGCTACATTGACATTGCCCGGTTTGGCCGGTATTGCCTTGACGGTGGGTATGGCTGTGGATGCCAACGTGTTGATTTATGAACGCATGAAAGAAGAAAAAATGCATGGTGTGACAGTACCGACAGAGGTAATTACCCGTGGTTTTGCAGGTTCTTTCGGGGCAATTTTTGATGGCCAGCTGACCACCTTGTTTGCGGCTTTATTCCTGTTTTGGTTGGGATCGGGTCCTGTACGTGGATTCGGTGTGACTTTGGGATTGGGATTGGCCACCACATTGTTCAGCGCCATTTATGTTTCAAAGCTTTTGTTGATGGCTTGGGTGAAACAGAAAAAGCCTAAAAAAATCAATTTATAATGGAAAGGATATAGGTTATGAAGTTCTTTAAAAAACGTGAATATGCATTTGATTTTATTAAACAAAGTAAGCTTGCGTGTATTTTGTCGGTATTGTTGATTGTGGTATCATTGGTTTCCTTTTTTACCCGTGGTATGAATTATGGGATTGATTTTGAAGGAGGTATTCAAATTGAGGCCACATCCACCGAAACCGTTAAAATGGATGAAGTGCGTAAATCATTGGGCTTTTTGAAAGGTTTGACCATTCAATCCGTTGGTTTGGATGGCAAAACAATTTTGATTGAAGCGCAACCGACCGACACAGAAAACAGTAATGCTTTGTTGGAAAAAATCAAAGTGACCTTAGGTGAAACATTTACCTATAATCAGGTGGAAATTATCGGTCCATCCATTGGTGATGAGTTGAAATACCACAGTTTATTGGCCACTGTTTTGGCTTTATCGGTCATCTTGTTGTATATTTGGTTTCGCTTTGAATGGCCGTTTGCCATTGGTTGTATTTTGGCCATGGCACACGATTTGATTATTGTTGTGGGTGTTTTCAGTTTGTTCCAAATTGAATTTGATATGGTTGTGGTGGCGGGACTTTTGTCCATTGCCGGTTATGATTGTAACGATACAATTGTGACTTATGACCGGGTGCGTGAAAATTTGAAAAAATACCGTAAAATGCCAATACCTGAATTGTTAAACAAAAGTAATAATGAAACATTGTCCCGTACAATTTTAACATCTTTGACCACATTGTTTGTTGTTTTGGTGTTGTTATTTGTGGGTGGTGAAACATTGTTTGGTTTTTCAATCGCAATGATTTTGGGTACGATTTTGGGGACATATTCATCCATTTATTTGGCGGTTCCGCTTTTGAAATACTTTGATATTCGAAAGTTGGGATCTACATCGGACGAACCAAGTTTCAACCAATAAAATAAAGTTGCGGGAAACATCCCGCAATTTTTTTTATTTTTTTATGTAAAAAATGCTTGCCTTTTATAAAAGCCTGTGTTAATTTTATGTCAGGTGAATTTATCCTGAAGGGGGATTTTATGCGTTCTTTACGTGTTTTTTTATTTGGATTGATGTTTTTGTTTGCTGCGTGTGTTGTTGTTCAAACACCTGCTTTTGCAGCGGATAACCCAACTGCAAGAAAGGTAACAAATGTGGAATATGCCGGTGGCGCCAAGGTGGCAGCCGGGGCATCAACGACAGGATGGACCTGGAAAAAAGCGGCTGCGGTTGGTGCGGCTGTGGTTATTGGTGGGGCTGTGACTTGGCTTACAGGGGGGCTTTTTGGGGCAGCCGCTGGTTTGGCCACATATAATGCATTAAAACCGGAAGAATGTTCGTTTAATGATATTTTGAATTCTTTTTACAGTTTAAATGATGGAACTTGGTTTGGGCCTGTTTTTAACACATTGTTTAATTCAATAAATCAATTGGTTGTGGCGACGAATGAAAATTTAAGCGGAAGTGTTGTTTTGATTTTAAGCTTGTTGTTGGCTTTTTATATTTTGTTTACCGTGACCAAGGCTGTTGTTTCGTTTTCACCGATTGAACCGTCAAAATTGATTTCAGACATTTTCTTTCCGGTGGGGCGTTGTATTATTGCGATGTGGGCAATTAAAAATTGGCAGTACATTTTTTCCGATATGATATCACCCCTTTTGAATTTGGGTATTACATTCGGTAATGAAATTATTGCCAAGGTTCAAACAACGACTGCTTATAAGGCCTCTTTGTCCAGTGGTGTTGAATATATGACGGCAACATGTAGGGTTGCTGGAAATGCCGGATTGGATAAAACTGTGTGTGATTCTATTCAAACTTTTTTGGCAACAGTTGCATCGAATTTGTTGGTGTGGATGGCATTCGGTGCAACAATGATTACCGATTGTTGGGATAAAGGTTGGATGGGTGTTTTGCCCAGTTTTAAAATGTTTATTATGGGACTTCTTCTTTTTATTTTTACATTTATGGTTTATGTTTCGTTCCCATTAAAATTGATTGATGCATTGTTCCGTTTAATGTTTGTGGTCGTGTTGTTTCCTTTGTGGTGTGCTTTTTGGGTTGTTCCGCAAACGCGAAAATATTTTGGCAAAGCCCTTGAAATGTTTTTGAATGTTTTGGCAACATTCCTTTCGGCATCTGTTGTGTTGGTGATGGTTATTTCCATATTGGGCAGCTTGTTTGACGGTTTGAATATGTCTAAAATCATCAAATTATTACAGGAAGGCAAAGGTGAAGCAGCCATGAAAGAGATTGATTTTTCAACATCCGGTTTGTTTTATTCCATATGTTTGTTGTTTATGTCATTTCATTTGGTATCCAAGGTTGATTATTTTGCCAATATCTTTGTTAAACAGGATAGTTTGGGTATCGGTGGAGCTGTATCCAAAGCCACCACAAATGTGCTTGCGGCTTCGCCGAGGGCTATTGGTATGGCCAAAAATGCAACCAAGTGGGGTGTGGGTAAGACAAAGCAAATTGCCGGTGGTATCGCTAATCGTTCACGGGCAAAAAGTTATAATAATAATGTCCCCGGTGGTACGGCCCGTCAAGGTCCCCGTTTGTGGACTGCGAACCCGGTTAGTGCCATAAAAGATCGGTTGCAGGCAAGAAAATCCCTTGGCGGTTATGCCCGCACAGGTGATGTGGCTGTCAGCAAGCTTCAAAAGGCAACGGATGGTACAACATCTCAAACCTATTCAAATGCAACATATGATAAAGATAAGAATTTGATGGCTCGGATGAAAGAAACAACAACATCCAGCGGTAATAAGGTGGATATAGGCGGAAAAAAAGTGCCGGAAAAACAATCTGTTGATCGTGAACGCACAAAATTTGATGAATATGGAAATATCAGCAGAACGGCAAATGTCAAGAAATCCTTTGAAAACGGTTTGGCTATGCGTAAGACAAGCACAATAACAAATAAAAATGGTAATCGTGTGGAACTTTCTGTGGATAAAGCAAAGGGTATTGCCAGCAGTATAAAATATGGGGTAGATAATCAAAAACTCAGCGAAACCGTTCGTGATATGAAGACAGGTATAAAAACGGTTTCTCAATATAAAGACGGTCGGGTTTTGGCAATTCAACGTTTTGATCGTAGTGGGAAGTTGATGCCCTAAAAAAAAGGAGAAAACTGAGTAAAAAGCCATGAAAATTAAAGGTTGGATTTTTTTAGGTGTGATTTTATGTTTGGCATTGGCGGGATGTAACGATCCTGTTGATTACAATCCTAATTTGTTTAAACCGGAAAAAGACAGCTGTTGGCCTTGTCAAATGTATGTTCAAACATTTCATGCCCTTTCAATGGCAATAGACGGTTCGTTGAATTTGGTTGCGTCTAATTCAAATATATTGTTGCAATGGGGATTGGCATTTTGGTTGTTGTTTAAGATTTTACCTTGGGTTGTGTCTTTTAATCCACCGAAATTTAATGAAGATTTTGTTCAAATAATAAAGGTTTGTTTTAAAGCCGGTATTGTTTCTTTTTTGTTTTTGATGAATCCTCAAAATTTTTATGACATTATCGGTGGATGGATAATCCAACCGATTGGCAGTATTTTTTTGTATTTATCCGAGACGGTATTGCTCAGTCCATCGGCCGTTGGTGTTGAAACTTCCTTATTTAAGGACGGTTCTTTGATTCCTGATATCTCTCAAATGTTGGGATGGGATGCCTTTACGGAAAAGTTAAGTAACGCTCATTCTTTTTTTGAGGGCATTTTTTCGAAAGAAACATCGCCCAACGGTAAAGTAATTCCGGAATCAGACCCTATGTTCGGTACCTTACCAATGCAAATTCAAAGCGTGGTTTGGATGATTTATTCGGCCTTGTGGAGCGGGATGGCCTTGGTTTTTCAATTGCTTCAAAGCGATACTTTTATGGGATGGGTTTCGGCGATAGTTTTGGCGCTTTCCTTATTTGCGTTGTTGGTTTATTTGCCTTTAACCTTTGTGGATGCTTTTTTGCGTTTGGGTATTGGAATTATTTTGTTGCCGGTGTTTATGGTTGCTTGGGTTTTTCCGATAAAGTTGTTTGAGGGGATGGCAAAAAAGGTGATAGAGCTGATGTTTGCGGCTTTTTGTGATGTTTTGTTTAATTGTATTTATGTGGCGTTTTTGATCAGCGTTTTACAGGTTTATTTAAAGGAAAAAATGCCCTATGTCTTTTCGTCAAATTTTCAAGAATCAGAATCGGCTATGCGAGAAGCAGGTTTGAGTTTATCAATGGATTATTTGATTTTGATTGTTTTGATTATGACGATTTACAAAATGGCTTCAAGAGTTGATACGATGACCGCTCAATTTTTTGATGGTGCCGGAAAAGGTTCCAGTGTCGGCAAAGCCTTAAACCGAATGAAGGACCTGGCTTTGGCCACAACCGCGGCCAGTATGCGTCTTTTGGTTGGTGATGTATCAGGATTTAAAAATGTTAAAAAAGAATTAGGCGGTATGGTCAAAGATGGTATGGGTGAAATGGGAAAAGATCAAAAAAAGGATGAATGGTAATGAAATTTTTAAAACATATCGGCATTATATTGTTGGGCGTTCTTTTGATTGCCCTGGTGTGTAGTGTTGATTTAAGGGAAGTTTTTATATTGCGTTATTCTAATTATTTCTTTTGGCCTTTTATTATTATTGCCATTGGATTTTCGTTTTATAAAATGCGAAAAATAACCTGTTTGATATTTATGTTTTTGTGCTTTTCCGAACCGTTAAATGCGGCCACTTATACGGTTGAAATTTGTTCGTATTACGAAGGTTATAGGGATAGAATAAGAGAGTATAAAGAGCAATTTTTTAAACAAGATGAAAAATGTGATCAAATAATTTTAAAAAAAGCCCGTGATGAAGCAACTCAGTATAAAAATTTAGTTGGTTCTTGTGCAAAGGATTTAATGAGATTGTGTTCAGAATATGATAGACGCCATCCAAAAACCGTTGTTCGGACGGCTTTGGATAAAATGAATGATTCCGTTGGTAAAAGTGGGACAAAATCAACCGCCTGTTGGCCTTGCGATATTGCCTATGTCGTTTTTATGGTTATTCAGGCACTATCAATGAAATTGTCCGATATTATGGCTGAAACTGGATTTAAACTTTTAATGATTGCAACTGCTTTTTTCCTGTTGGCAAAGGCCGCTGGTATGGTTTTGACCAGTAAGGGAGGGACCTTCTTTAAACAAATCATGTCTACTTTGTTGGGGGTGATGATTGTTTCTTTGATTTTAAAAAACAATGGTCAATATTTATCAGTTGTTTATTCGCAATTTTTAAATCCAGTTATTACTATGGGATTGTCAATCAGTGATGATATTCAAAAATCAGTTGGTGCGGAAAGCTCTTATTTCAAAAAATCGGTCGGTTATCAACCTTTTTATAAGCGGGTGGAGAATTCCGCTTCCAGGGCGTTAACGGGTATGACGAAAACAAATTTTTTGGATTATTGTAAATTTGGCGGTTCGTCATCATCCTCTTCAAATATATTTTCTGACTTTTTAACAAGTGTTCGTAATGGCGCTTTTCCAAGTATCAAGCAAAACTTCCCTGGTTTAGTATCTGATTCAGAACAAAAAACATTGTTGACAGATGAATTACAGGCACAATTTTTATGTATGACAGAAAAGTTTTATTATCAATCTCGTCCGTTTATCGTAATGGGTCAGACTTTGATTAATTTTGCATCCCATGATACAGAATCACCACCGGATACAGATACATCTTTCCCTGAGGAAATGAAAATGTGGTTGTTGGGAGCGTTGTTGGTTGGTTTGTTTGGTTATTTCAGCTTTATTGTGGCATTCCGAATTATTGATATTTTTTTGCGGATTGGTTTTGTTATGGTTTTAATGCCTTTGTTTATTGCGGCCATTGTTTTTCCCGTAACACGTGATTTTACCAAAAAAGGCTGGCAGTTTTTATTCCAAATTATTGTGGAATTTATTGGCTTGTCAATTTCCATGTCGTTTGTTATGTTGCTTTTGGAAGCCGTTATTGCACCGCAAAGCGATGAACTGTTAAAAGCTTTATCGGCCAAATATTCCAGTGATTATGGTGAAGATTTATTTAATGCTTTAACCAATAACTCGACCTGGACATTTGTTTTTATGTTGATTGGGGCGGTTATTATGGGCGATAGGTTATTACGGGCTTTCCCAATAATTATTGCATCCTTATTTGAAGTTCCTGATTATACACAAGGCGGAACATTGATTGGCGGAACGATTGCCGGTTTGACACGTGGGGCAGTCAATCTCTATGGAAAAGCCAAAAATACAGCACAGACAATGGCAAAAAATCCGCATAAAACAAAGCAAACCAGGTCAAAGGATGCCGAAAAAGATTTAACCCAAAAAAAGAAAAAATTAGAAGATGAAAAGAAAGCTTTACAACAGGCGAAAATAAAAGAAGGGCATATGCGTGGTACCAGCAAAGAAGGAGATGCAAAAAAAGAGGTTGCCAAAAAAGAAAAAGATGTCGCAAAAGCTCAAAAAGATGTGGATGAAGCTCAAAAAAAAGCAGATGCTTTGCGTAAAGATGCCGATAAGGAAGCCCAAAAAACAGCGCCTTCTCAATCTGCTTATTCGGCACGACGTTTTTCAAAAGATACGGCAAATGCCATTCGTTCGGGTGGTTCAAAAACGGCTCAGATTATTGATAAATTTGGTTCAAAAGTTGGTGGAACTTTAATGAAAAACGGTTTGGGTAGTTTGATAGGTGTTCCTTTGGTTTTGGGAACAAGAGCTGTTTCAACGGGTGTGCGGATGGCCTCAAAAGCAACCGAGTTGGGGATAAAAGGTGTTGGTTTGGTTGGGGCAGGAGCTCAGGCCGTTGTTGGTGCAAAATCTACACCCAAAAAGCCAGCCCCGAAGGCTCCGCCAATTCCAAAACCTTAAAAAGTTTGAAAAGAAAATAATTTTATCTTTGCAAAATTGTTTTTTTCGTGTATAGTATAAACTGTATTTTATGAAAAAAGGAGACAAAATGGAAGAAATCGTATTTCCAAATCAGCTTAGAATGTTGCGACGTGTTCGTGGTTGTCGCATGGTTGAGTTGGCAAAGGTTTTGGGGTTGACAATTTCTGCACTCAGTAAAATTGAAAAAGGTTATCGCCGTTTAAATGAAGACCAATTACGAAAAATTGCTCAATTTTTGGATGTTCCTTATGAATCTTTGTTTGTGGCACCACAAACATCTCAGCCAGAGGTTGTGAAAGCTTGGCAAGATGAACAAAAAAAACGCCGAAAAAATAACGTTGGCGGAGGTTTGCGTGTTTTGGGGGCTGGATTGCGTTATGTCCGTGGTGACAAGAAAATGAGTTTGAATGCTGTTTCCAAAGGTGCAAAGTTGACTTTGTCCGTTTATCATCGGATTGAAATGGGACAAAGAGAAGTTGATGAAAAAACATTTGAAAATATCGCCCATGCATTGGGAATGAACGGGGTGGATTTACAATTGAAAATATACGAATTAGACAACGCTGGGGCTTTGGACGATCTGAAAAATAATACAGGTAAAAGAGGCGTTGGTTTGTTTAAAGGTGGTTATAATGATTTGCCGATGTCTCGTTTGATGATTCGGACGGGTGATTCACGTGAATGTGTTGTTCCGATTGTTGCTTCCATAAAATCAGATGGTTATGTTTGTGATTATAAAGATGGTGCAGTGGGTTCCGTTTTGTGTCCGTCTACATTGGCGAATGATCCTGATTTGTATGCGGTTCGTGTGCTTGAAGCTATGGAAAATGTATTTTTGCCGGTCTCGTCTGTTTTGGTTGTGTCGCCAACAATGAAAATACAAAACACGGATTGGGTGATTATGACATCGGATATTGGTTCTTTTTTTGCTCGTGTTTTGGATATCAGTGGGCAAAATGCCACTGTTTCCCTTTTAAATGGAAATGAAAAAATTATCTCTGTTGATAAATTAAAACGAATTGTTTGGATTGCATTGATATAAAAAGGGAGGTGGGAGACTATGGAAGAATCAGCAAAAGATCTTTTAAAAGAATTTCATAAACAAAAGGTTTCTAAGGAAAGTACGATTTTGCAAGAAGCTCAACGTTTTGTAAATCAATATAGGGCGTTGGATTTTTTTGCTCCTTCCTTTGTTCAAGAGTTTAATCAACAGTTGTTGGCCAGTTCCCCGAATGCACGTCGTTTTTTTTCAACTATAATGGGTGGGAATGAGGTTTTAAATTATTTGGAATTTTTAGAAAAACAAGTTCCTCAATCTGAGAATTTGGAAAGTTCAAATCAGATGGATATTGCCACAGATGGTTTTCTTCCTTTGCCTGAATCTGATTTAATGACATCTGGTTCAGATGATACAATTTGTATTTCAAAACAACAGTGGGATGAATTAAATGCACAATATAAAAATTTGAAAGAGCAAAATCAACAATTGATTCGTCAGATGCAAGAACGTCAAAGCGATTCAATTTCGCATCAATATTCTGAAATTCTAGATGATGAAATCCAATAAAACAAAGGGGGAAATATGAATGAAAATAATATTATTAATGCGTTAAATTCATACGATGGGACTCAGCCTTCTTTGGAAGCAACGATATCTGTTTTGGCCGAAGAATTAGGACCAGAATGGACCAGTTTGGTTTTTCAACAGTTGGGGGGATTACCTGTTGAATTAAAAGAAAAATTGGATCATGCTTTCAATTATTATGCCTCTTTGACAGCATGGCAGGAAACACAATCTTATCTGGAACAGAAAACACCGCTGGATAGGGAATTAATGAATGAAAGATTGCCTATTTTAAAACATTGGCTTGATTTTTTTGGACAACCTGGTCAGGATTTATATCAACAATTGGAAAATCGTGTTTACTCAGATGATGCTGTGGTGGAAACAGATGAAGAGGGTGAAGGTGTCCAAACAATGTCACAGAACTTTGTTGAAGATGAGATTTCTGTTCAACCGAAAACAGAGCAAACAAAAACTTTAGAACAGGAAATATTGATTCAACCGGACGTAAAAGAAGAAAATGAACAGCAGATTTTTTCGGATTCTGATGAATCATTAGATGATGAAGAGTCTGATTCGAATGATCAAAGGGAAGAACATCAAGAGAATGTTGAAAATGAAGAATATACAGAACTGGATGATGATACTCCAGAAGGTTTTGCCGTTCATAAAGCAGAGCGCGAAATCGTTTTGTTGGATGATTTGCAATCTTGGTTGGCTGCTCGTTGTGTGCAATTAGGTGATATAGAGGTTTTTGCTTATCCTTATTACGGAATGCTGGTTGATTTGATGCGTCAAACATCAGCCGATATTCAGGCTGTGTTTGATTTGGAAAATCAAGATGTCGTTATGCAATATTATCCGGATGGTTTGGAAAATTTAAAACGTAAAAAACAAGCCATTGATGCCGATATACAAATGGCCGTAGAAAATTGCGAATCAGATACGACTGCTTTAATTGATGAAGGAATAGATTTGAATAAAGTGAAGAAGGCTCTGGGCAATTTGGATAACAGTGGTGAAGTGGAATATGCAGGTCCGGCACCGGATGGCTTTGAATTGATGGATAATGAACCTATTGATGAAGAAGCAGTGAAAAAGCAATATCAACAATTGGAAAAACAGGCACAAAACAATCTTGATAATGAAATTTTGTCTTCGGATGAAAAAAATGCTTCACAAAACAATCAAAATAGTGTACAACGAAAATTGAGTTTTTCTTTAAAACCAAAAAAAGGGTAGACAATGATGTGTTTTAAAAAGAAAATGATATGTGTTGTTTTTATTTTTTATTTGCTTTTCCCCTTTTTAGGGAGGGCAACAATGCCTTTGCCAAAACAAATTGAATTTTTTGATTTGGAAATGCCGTTACGATGTAGTGTGAATGATTTTAAAGAACAATCTTTATCTACGACTCTTTTGATAAAACCACAAGATTTTACTGTTCGTTTGCCCTCTCAAACCAATGCTTTGCCTCGCTATATGGTGAATTCTTTTTCTTCTCGCAAACAGCCTGTTGAGGTTGCAATTCAAAATCTGTTGTCTGAGACAGGTATTCAGGTTGTGTCAGAGCCTGGTGTTTATCCGGTGGTGTCTTTGAAAAAAATGCATGGGGAATTGTCAAATGTACTAGAACAAATTTTGCAAAAAGCAGGACTTTTTTATTCCTATGATGCACAAAAAAAAGTATTGACTTTGAAAAAAAAGTCGCAAATGATTATTCAATTGCCTCATAATAGATACTTGTTGATGGCTGTTGTTGATGCAATTTCCGGTGGCAGATTTACCCCCGTTTCAACGGATTGGGAAAATTATCAGATTACATTGAGTGGGACACGTGACGAATTAAATAAAATCCGCCAATTGATGTCTTCTTTTATAAAAGAAAGAATGTTACTTTCGGCACAAATGACTTTATATGAAATTCATCCAATGAATTCTGTTTCTCATTGGCACCAAATCATCGATGATTTTGGCAAGTCCCGTTTTTCATTGAGCCAACCGGGAACAGGCGGAACACTGATGGTTTTAAAACCGGCATTAAATGTGTTTCAATTGGTCGCAAAAACAATGGAAAAATATCGCGTTGTGCCTGTTGCTCGTGGTCAAATGGTTGTTCCAAGTGGATGGAGGGTTAATTTTAAATTGGGTGAATGTGCCATGAATTCCCCTTATGAGGATTTGTCTATTTCTTTAAAGTCTGACATTAACTCCAAAAAGAACGCTCAAAACACTCTGGTGATCGATTCAAAACAAGGCGAAATCGGTAGTTTTGATTTTGCAAATATGATGGATCAAGAAGTTGCTGTTGTAGGAATTCCTGTTCCAAATAAGCAAAATTCCGAGTTATTATTGACTTTAAAGTTTAATTTTATTAATTTACTGAAAGAAGGAGAATAAAAAATGGTTGAACCAATTTTTAAAGCACCGCTACCACCACCGTTACCTGAAGATAATCAAAATCAGCCAGTTCAGGGGGCTGGTTTCGAAAGCGTTCCTCAGGAAAATTTATCTGTTGCCCAAAATGAATATAAACCTCAGGAAGAAGAAACAAGAGGAAATATACAACGTGAACAGGTATTAAAACGCTTGAATGAACTAAAGGAAAATTTTGTTCGTTATTTTTGGCTTTCAATTTCCGGATTGTTTTTGTTGGGAATGTTTTTTGGTTGTGCTATGTTTAGCGGGGGAGGGTCAGCATCTCAAAAATTGCCCGCAAAAGCGATTACCAGAATTATTCCTAATCGCCAAATTTCAAGACGTTTACCGATCTGTGGAACGGTATTGTTATCGGAAGCATGTGTCTTTTATGTTTTAAATTATTCTGTAACAGATCACCGCCCGGAAGATTATTTTGCGTATGTCGCAAATGCAATGCAACGGCCTCCTAATTCAATTAAAACGGAAAATGTGTTATATAACGAATTAATTAAGCCGGGATACTTTGCTGAAATTATTGTTCCTGTAAAACGATAACAATGGTTTTCTAATCTAAATACAGCTTGAAGATTTCTTCAATATGTGTTATAATACCGAAAACTATTTTTGAAAGGATTAAAAAAAATGACGCCTGAAATTTTGGATTTGTTATTTCCAAATAAATTGCCTGATATCAAAGAAATTGCAAAAAAATATTCGCCTCGGAAATTGGGGGAAAATGCCGTTGTGTCTCGTTTGGCACCCAGTCCGACCGGTTATTTGCATATAGGTAACTTTTATCAGGGGTTTATGGCTGAACGTTTAGCTCATCAAAATCAAGGGGTCTTTTTTCTGCGCGTGGAAGATACGGATCAGGCCCGTAAAGTAGAGGGTGCTGTTGAGGTTGTTTTGCGTGCTATGGGACATTATGGAATTATGCCAGATGAAGGAGCACAAATTGATGCAACAGAACGTGGTGAATATGGTCCATATACTCAATCCAAACGCAAAGATATTTACCAAGCTTTTGCCAAGGAATGGGTAAAAAAAGGATTGGCTTATCCTTGCTTTTGTTCAAGTGAAGATATTGATTTAATGCGTAAAGTTCAGGAAAAACAAGGGCTTAGACCTGGTTATTACGGTCGTTATGCAAAATGTCGTGATTTAACGGATGAACAAATTATGGAAAATTTAAAGGCAAAAAAGCCCTTTATTATTCGTATGCGTTCAAATGGCAATTACGATAATCGTATCGTGGTGGAAGATTTGCTCAAAGGTAAACTTTCTATGCCCGATAACGAAATGGATATCGTGATTATCAAGAAGGATGGTTTGCCGACTTATCACTTTGCTCATATTGTGGATGATCATTTTATGGGAACAACCCATGTGGTGCGTGGGGAAGAGTGGTTATCTTCGGTTCCGCTGCATTTGCAAATGTTCAAAATGATGGGGTGGAAAGCCCCCAAGTATGCCCATCATGCTTTGTTGCAAAAGATGGATGAAAATGGTAAACGCCGTAAGATTTCCAAACGGTTGGATCCCGAAGCAAATATTGAATATTTTGCCCAAAATGGTTATCCCCAAGATGCGGTATTAGAATATTTATTAAATTTGATGAATGCTAGTTTTGAAGATTGGCGAAAAGCCAATCCGACCATACCTGTGATGGATTTCCCGTTGAACTTTAAAAAGATTTCCAACACAGCTGGTGCCTTGTTTGATTTTGTGAAGTTGCACAGTATTTGTCGTGATGTGGTGGCCCGTATGACTGCTGATGAAGTTTACAGTGAGACTTTGAATTGGGCCAAACAATTCAAGCCCGATTTGGCCAAAAAGTTGGAATCCAATCCAGATATGGTTAAGGCTGTTTTGAATATTGAACGAGGTATTGGGGCGAAATCACGTAAAGATTTAACTAAATGGGCTGATGTTGAAAACGAATTGACCTATTATTTTGAAGCACCGATTAAGATTGATCCGTCTCTTTTGGCACCAATTGTTGAATCAGATATTCAAAAAATCGCTGGGGATTATGCTAAAATATATTCAGCCGAAGATGATAAAGATGCATGGTTTAATAAAGTGAAGCAGATAGCCGAGGATAACGGCTTTGCCACTAATATGAAGGAATATAAAGCAAACCCATCTGATTATAAAGGTTCTGTGGCGGATGTGGCCAAAATTTTGCGTGTATTGATTACAGGCCGTACACAAACACCGGATTTGTACCAAATTATGAAGATTTTGGGATACAAAGAAGTTTTGGATCGTTTGTCTTTGGTGGCTTAAATGGATGAAAATTTGATTGATTTGCAAATCCAACTGACGGAACAATCCCGCCAGTTGGAAGATTTGAGTCAAGAGGTTATTCGTTTGTCCAAATTAGTTACCAAATTGGAAAAGCAATATACTGCTTTGCAAGATTCTATTGCTGAAAATTTGGTTAAACCTTTATCTGAAGAAACTCGCCCGCCACACTATTAATTTTTTCTTGACATCAAATAAAATATAATGTAGGTTGTTTTTTATAAAAATAATAAATTTTATTTTCAATTTAACGATATTGGGGGGAAATATGAAAAAAGTATCATTATTGACAGCTTTGATGTTGACATCATCTATGGCTTATGCGGGATGGCTGGCTTATGATTATAACCCCGAAATAAGCACATATACATCTGTTCCAAAATCCTCATGTTTGGAAAAGTTATGCGAACGCGGTTGTGTGGAAGATGCCGCCACGGGTGATGCCCATTGCTGTCCATCGGGCACCAATACCACATATTTTGGTGGTGTCCATCCCCAATACCCCTTATGCAATTGTCCCAAAGATCAAGCATGGAATGCAACAACAAATGAATGTTCGTGTTCTGTTGGAATAACCCAGTACACCAATTATTTGGGTGAAAAGTCTTGTTGTAATACAACAACGCATACACTTTCTAATATTGCAGGTACACAAAATAAATCCTGTTGTCC